>PWNJ01000188.1 GCA_003558985.1 candidate division CSSED10-310 bacterium | reverse complement strand
CGAAGGCGGGGGGTTCCTAGCGAAACCCCACACTGTCCTGACATTCCGACTGACCAAGAACCGTCTGAAAAATCTGCTGAGCATCGGCAGCCGTTACCTGGCCATCAGCGTTGCAATCCGCGGCACACCATTGCTCATGTGTCGGTATAAACTGTCCCAGAACAATAAAAAATGCCAGTTGCGCATCAGCAGATGTAATCAGACCGTCCTGATTGACATCACCATGATTGATACAATCCGGAGGTTCAGGCGTCGCCGTTGCTGTCGGAACAGGGGTAGCTGTGGGCTCCGGCGTTGGAATGGCAGTCGTGCTAAACCGTATCAGCCAGCGTTTCTCTCCACCCATCAGTCCCATATGGAAATTCGGATGCCACGCAACTGCATTAATACGCAACGGACGCTGTTCTGGCAGACCGACCAGATCAACCCCGCCGGATGCATCACCGTTATGATCAAAAGTGCCTATTCGGTGATAGGGTGTCCAGGCAGCTCGTTCCACCACAATTCCCAGCATACCGTCATAACTGTAGTCAGCATCTCCGCTATACACAGCCATATCAGGTGACGGCGAAGGCTGATCCCAGTTGTTGAAACTTGCCGGAACACCAGTCTGGATCGTCCGTTGCGTTCGTCCGTTACCTCTGACAAGAACAAAACGTTGCCCGGATGCTCTCCCCATGGTCACAGCGTTGCTGTTGCCCAGATAGGTATTGCGTGGAAACCATTGCATTGCTCCAGCCGGCAGCTTTGGAAACGTTGACTGATCCGGATCATAGACAAAAATACCCTCGCTGTATCCATTCGCGAACTTGTTGGTTATGACAAAGTAATCGCCATCCGGCTGAAATGATGCCCGCATACCTCCAAAAGCATCGTTCATGGCATACGTTGTTCCACCGGTGTAATCGGGATATATCTGCGGACTTGCATCGGGATCATACCGGTAAATTGTCAACTGATGCTGGCCGGATGTGCTTTGCCGGTTAGCTGTAATATATGCCAAATTGTCACGAGGAGCAGGATTGAATACAACATCATAAAACCTGATTTCCTGAGTTCCTGAATACTGGATATCGGTGATCGTCGTTATTTCCCCGAACCCTGATTCGGCATGATCATACCGGTATATTTCAGTAAGATTGCTGATCAATGCAAACGTGCCATCCCGTGAAAACTGCACATCACGAGCTTTACGCGACCCAATGTCCAGATATTCCAGCGTCTCTTCTTCGTAGTTGTATCGATATAACCCATCACACGCAGCAATCAACGCATAATCACCCTGGGGCCGCCACGATATACGATAGACGTAATCATCGTCCCAGGCGCCTCCAGGTGAATAGTTTATTTCTTCAAATGTCCATGATGCCTGTAGCATCACGGCGCTGAATAACATACTAAACACACACACTAAAGTGAGTTTGATATTCATATTGAAAACTCCCCCGATAGAGTCTTAATCAACAAGATGCAGCCAGTCCCCCAACAAAAATTGTATTCGGCCGATAAGCAATGACACTCGTGCCATGACGGTGTATCCGAAACTGGCGCCGAACCCCACCATTATCACCCAGATGCCGAATGTGGCTGTCTTGCCTACCAGACCTCGGTGCTCCATACTGAAGAAAAAGTATATCAACCCTGAAAACACCATTATAACAACCAGAAAATTGTTCCAGCCTTCCAATGAGGTGAAACTCATCGGTAGCATGGTGGCCTCAACCTGCCGCACCACAAATGTCTGCAATGATAATGGTATGGCGATTCCGGAACCAATACCAATATACAGGCACAATGGATACCGGCTGATCCATGCGTAACGTTTGCTGAAACGAAAATACATCAGCAAGCCCAGCAGTCCGGGAATAATATACCACCACCGGCCGTAAATCGTTATTTGATCCCAGAATTTGGGTTTCAGACTGGTCCAGAAAAGCAGGACGGTAAAGTATCCGGCCGCAACACCGACCACAATGGATTCAGCAATTTTATACAATGTGTTATCTTTGTATAGAAATGTGAAAATTGCAATGGTAAAGAATGCGGCAATTGTATTCCATATTGTCAGTTCAAGAGGTGACATATTACACTTCCCCCTTGCGTTTTTTCATAAAAAATGCGGCATTACCGATAATCGTCAGAATTATAATCAGAATATGCACAATATTCTGCACATTCATCCCCTGGATTGCCAGTGCAGATACCTCCAGACGCTCGTATTCATCCATCAGAAGTGTTTCATATTCCGCCGCGCCTTTCAGCCCGCCCATTAATCCAAAGATCTGTCCCGATTGCAAAACGGGATAATACTGTGGGCCTGAGACGGCTGTTACAGCCAAACCCAGCGGCACATTATACCGTTCTCGAGCATTCGTCAGCCAGGCATGCGTCACATTGCCTCCACCAACGTTAATGACTGCGGCCAGATCGTCATAATTGCGGATGTTTCGCATCATTGGAAGGTTGTCCAGCGGAGTGTCATAAAAGTCAGCCGGATAACTGATCCGGATATCTTGCCCGAGGGACAGGATAACAATGGCAAAATATGGTTTGAATCCCAGATACACATAATCTTCGCCGTGTATTTTTCCGTATTCTGCCGCAACGGATCTGGTAAGCATTTCAGCCAGCGCAGCTCCATCCTGTGACAAAGTCATCACAACAACCCGCAGATCATTTCTGAACATATGTCGAAGCAGAGCATGGGCCTGCGGACCGTTTTCGGCCACTGTTTGCGGATCATAATCGGCTGCAAGAAGAATGGGTGTTCCAGGTCTTTGGCTTTCAATAAAATCATAAATAGACTGAACTTCCGGCGTCACCGCAACTTCAAGCTCAATATTAAACAGAAATGGTATAACAGCAGCCAGCATGACCGCCAGATAAATATATCGGCGATCAATATTGAGTAATCTGTCGCTGATAGATTCTTTCATTATTCCATCCCCATATAGGAGCGTTCGATACCCAAAACAATTTTTATGCCTGTCGAAACAGCTCCAAGCCCAAGGCCAATCATAATGGCACGCTGAGCTGCCATGTTCGGCACATTCATGATCCATGCAGCCAGTCTGGGCAAATAGGGTGAAATACTTTCACCAACCGGAACCCGTCCAAGCATGACAATTATAGCGCCCCCCAAAACAATGGAAGCCAGAAGGTTTCTTGCCCGGAACGCCCGATATGCAGCGCTGGCTATATAAAACGCCAACAGACTGAACATGGTTGCCTGAATAGGTATGTAGACAAACTCAAACAATTTCATGAAAAAAGAACCGCTTTCCAGACATTTCTGTGTATATCCCAGTCCCAGCATAACAAACAGACTTGTCAGACTGATTACAGAATAACCCCAACCGGACGACCGTTTTCGAATGCGTGACATTTGCATTCTGATCATTGAATAGATTCCTAACGGCATCGCGAAAATACCAATGACAATCAGCCAGTCCATCGCATTTTCATAGATCATAATACTCCATGGATGCGGCACAAAATACTGAATGGTCATAAGAAATCCGGTAATGTAAACAATGAGCATAGGTATGGTACGTTTCATATAAAGCCTCTAAATAATTACCGTGATCAGGTCT
>PWNJ01000141.1 GCA_003558985.1 candidate division CSSED10-310 bacterium | reverse complement strand
AGCTAGCGATGATTACTAATGCCCAGGGACAAGCTGATGACAGTTCCCACCGCGTTATCACTCAATTTTCTCACCTGGCAGAGTACTTTGAGGTTATTATCATAGCTGGCAGCAAGGACATTCCCCCCAAACCAAATCCGGAGCCATTTGATTTATGTCTCAGTCAACTTCAGATGAACGAGGATGAAGTTGTGTTTGTAGGTGACGACTGGTATATTGATATACAAGGTGCTTTACACAAAGGTATTACTCCTGTATGGATTAAGCATCATCTGGTCAAGCGAAACTGGCCGGATGGTGATGATGCTGTGCAGGTGATTACCAGTCTGAACGATCTGCTGGACCAGAAACTGTTCGGCTAGACAGATGAAAACACCACATGCCAGAAATAACATCTGGTTAGATGATATGTAAGCAATTATTTATTAAATAGTATATTTTCTTAAGGAGAATAAGATGAGTCAATTCTATAATCCCGTTACCGTGTATTCCGGCATCCATGGCTGCAGAGAGCTTGCTGAGAGTCTCCAAGATGAATTTCCGCATGTATCCCGGGTACTGCTGCTGACACGGGGTGACCGTGTTGAACAAGATGAGAGCCTTCGTCCTCTATGGTCTTGGATGCAGCAGCGTTCCGTGCTGATCAAGGAGCTCTTTTTGTCAAATCCCAATCTTGATGATATTTTCTCCTTGAATTCTGAAGTGCGGTCCTTTGATTATGAACTCATTGTTGCCATCGGGGGTGGGAGTGTAATGGATGCGGCAAAATCTATTGCTGCGATCCAGCATCTTGATATTTCTTCGGTAGAAGAACTACGTTCTGTAATAGTTGACAGTAGCTATGCTGTAGATACGGTGACACCTTGGATTGGTGTTCCCACTACTGCTGGAACTGGGTCAGAAGTTACCAAATGGGCAACTGTCTGGGATACAGAACTGTCATGTAAATATTCAATTTCTAATAACGCCCTGTATGCTACAAAGGCGTTGATATCAGCCGAACTTATGAAATCCATGCCCTTACGGTTAAGCATGTCCACAGGTCTAGATTCGATGTGCCATGCGACAGAGGCATATTGGTCTGTCCAGACAAATCCTATAAGCCGCATATATGCATTAGCTGCAATAGAGAGGATACGAACATATCTGCCCCAGTTGATTGAAGATTCGAAGAATACTGAGATTAGAGAACAACTTGCTCTCGCTAGTTTGTACTCGGGACTTGCATTCAGCAACACGCGGACAACGGCCTGTCACTCCATATCGTATCCGCTTTCACTGATCCACGGTGTAGATCATGTAATTGCGGCAAGTCTTCTCTTAGGTTCAATAGCTCGCATTAATGAACCTGAGTTGATTGAACCTGAAAAACTGTTTCGTGCCTATGGCATATCTCAGGTGGAGGAGATAGGTGAGATAGTAAAAGACATCTATAAGCTCTATCAGATACCTTACCGTCTGAGTGAATATGGTGTTACTGAGAAAAGCATACCAAGAATTGCAGAAGGTGCTTTCACAAAAGGCAGAATGGATAATAATCCTGTGAATATTACAGAATCTCAAGTACGGGAAGTGCTGACCGAACTGCTCTAGAGAATTGCAGTGGTATAGGTATTAGCAAAGCATTAAGGCGAGCTGCATCTTTACTTCAGCTCGCCGCCTTTTCATCATTATCTTTATACACTTAGTTCAAAGCATGGAAAAATGTAGTTGTTAACACCATGTGTTTGCAGCTTGATTGAAAGCTCAGTCCCAATGTACCTTTAATCCTCAACTGCCACATCCCGGCTTGGCCAGAGAGACCTGACCAATTCTGCTGCATACGCTTTGTCACATGCTCCGAAGTAATCGCTTGTACCCCATATGAGGATTGAACCATCGTCTCTGAAGGAGAGGTAAGCACCGCCTAATTCGTCAATCTGTACATCATCTAGTCCAAGCGCTTGGATTTCTGCTTCAGTATTACGAAGGATTTCCTTATGCCAAATATCGCCAGATCGGAGAATAGTAAGCTGTTGATTATCCGTACGGACCTGAACAAGCATAATCTTACCCTGGTATCCCTCCGGTACAACAGCTACTGGTATGACTTCATCTAGGTGCATCATAATCAATCATTTTTTAGGCATCTCAACCTGCGCCTCACCATTATTCATTTCAATGGGTTTCTTTTTTGGACGCTTTCTAATCTGTAATCGCGTCGTTGTGTCCAGCCTATCCTGGAGCCAGTCACCAATGATTGACATACATAAGGTTGTCAGAAATATTGTTATTCCTGGAATAAGAGCCATCCATGGGGCAACCAGCAAATAATTACGCCCTCCTGATAACATGCTGCCGAGACTTGCCTCAGGAGGCTGTACGCCCAATCCGAGAAAACTCAAGGAAGTCTCTATAAGAATTTTCTGCGGAAAATTTAACGTCAGCATCACTATGATGACATTTGCCATGTTGGGTAGAATGTGGCGAGTGTAGAGGCGAAACGGATGCATACCCAGTGCTCGTCCGGCAACAGCATACCCGTGCTCCTGTGCTGAAAGGCACATGGCCCGTGTCACCCTGGCGTAACGCATCCACCCTTGTATACCAAGCAGTATAACAAAGAGCGTCATATTGTTACCGAAAAATGCAATAATCATGAGAGCAAAGACCATGAACGGGATGGCATAGTAAAAATCAATTAATACGCTGATTGCCTCATCGACCCACCCTTTAAAGTGTGCAGCCAAAACCCCGAGAGTTGTACCTAGCACCAATGTAATTCCTGAACCGAAGAATGCAACCATTAAGCTGGTCCGTATTGACCGGATCAACCTGCTTAATACATCACGTCCCAGTTGGTCTGTACCCAATATAAAGGGAGCGGATCCCCCCATTCCGACAGGAGGCTGAAGCCTGACTTCCATATGCGTCCGGGTATAACTCATGGGCGCTAGTTGATTAGAAAAAATTGTTATAGAAAAAATAATTATTAGCCACACAGCTGCTATTATTGTGATTATGGGGAGTTTGGTGCGTGTTCTGCGTATAAGACCCATATCATTTCTCCTTCTTTATGCGAATCCGCGGATCAAGGATACCATATGCAAAATCCACCAAGAGATGCGCAATAATAATTGATGCGGCCATAATGATAACCAAGCCTTGAACTACAGGAACATCCCTGAAGCCAACCGATCTGACAAGCAGCCTGCCAATACCCGGCCAGGCAAACACTGTCTCAGCAACTACAGATCCGGTAACAATACGTCCGATGCTTGTCCCAAGAAGGGTCACTATAGGAATAGCTGAATTCGGCAGTGCATGCTTGTAGAGAATCCTGTTCCATGATGCTCCCTTGGCTACTGCGGTGCGAATATAGGGGCTTCCCAATTGTTGAAGCATAGACGATCGGGTAAACCGTGAATAAGAACCGGTCATGGAAGTACCGACCGTCAGTACCGGCATGATGAGATGCAATAACGTGCCGCTGCCAGCTGAGGGCAGCACTCCCAACGTCATGGAGAAGAAGAACAAAAGAAGGATCCCAAAAAAGAAATCAGGCATGCTGAATCCAAATACGGCAAAACCCATAATCAGCTGGTCGGCTATAGT
>PWNJ01000236.1 GCA_003558985.1 candidate division CSSED10-310 bacterium | reverse complement strand
GAAGACGGAAGGGACGCGGCGGCAGTTGGTTCGTCTACCCGCTGAGCAGCCGTTCGGCCAGTCGTTACAGTCTCACGCCAGGGAACCGCATCAGCTATCTGGGATTCCGTCTTGTAAGAGCCTGAGTTGATATTCACACCCTTGAAGATGCGTATCTGAAAGTTTTGACACCGGCCAGGTAATTCTGCACAATACATACAGTGATTTCCTGCGATGCCGGGGAATTTGTTTTCTATCCTCGGGAAAGGATTGTTACAATGAGTAAAGGTCTTGACAAGAAAAAGAATACCAAAAAGGTTTCTGAGAAGTCTCTGAAAGACAAGCGGAAAGAAAAGAAAGCAAAGAAAGCCGCAAAAGACAGTCTTTAAGACATATATATTGAACCGAACTACAGTTCAGACACCTGTGATACCTGTTCACCGTCTCCGCCGTTGAATGCTTTGGACAGCATTGCATGGTGATGTGGAAATTCGGGACATGTTTTTTCAATGCCCCCTTCGGCAGGTATAGCGCTTGCCACCCCATGGGAATTGTATGATACGAATGGCAATGTGAGCGATTGTTTCATTTCAGGATACGTGTACTGAAGGTAGTGAAAACGGGTGCCGCGCAAAACAAGTGCACAAAAACAAGTTTTGAAAACCTCCTCTAAAATGGAACAAAAACCTGGCGTTAAAGGATGAATAAGCTATGAAACAAATAATCTTTAAAAAGGGTCTTTGGGTGTTTCTGATAGCGGGTTTGTTATCGGGTCCCGGGAGGTTTTCGAATTGTGCAGCACAGGCCCCGGAATCGAATTGTATGAATCACGGCGATGTAAATCTTGACGGTGAAATTACTGCTGCTGATGTCCAATTGTGTTTTTTTATTGTGCTGGGCACATATTCACCGCTAATTGAGGAAGAATGTGCGGCGGATTGCAATGGCGACGGAATAGTGACAGCGGCCGATGCACGGACGATATTCCGGGTTGTGTTGGGTCAGAAAGAATGTGCTGATCTGCTGGGGATTCCGACAGCCACGCCAACCCCGGTTCCCATTAGTTTTGTTTATATACCATCGGGCTCATACACTCGCGGCTCACCGAGCACTGAACCCTGCCGGGAATACTTCGAGACAGACGAAACACAGCATCAGGTCATACTGACGAACGGATTCCTGATGATGACAACGGAGGTGACCCGGGGAATGTGGTGTTCGCTTCAAACAACTCAACCGGATTTGCCGGACGATCCAAGCTGCACAGTAACAAGCCCAACCCGCAATCATCCGGTGCAGAGAACCACATGGTATGAAGCAGTGCTTTTCGCCAATCTTATGTCTATTGAGCACGGATATACGCTGTGTTACTACATCGATTCGAATTTTACTGTTCAGCTTGATGCAACAAACTATACGGCCGAATCAATATTTTGCAATTTCCTTGCCGATGGATATCGGTTACCAACAGAAGCAGAATGGGAATATGTCGCTCGGGCAGGCACTACCGGACCATTTTCGTTTGATGAACCGTTGTATGATGAATCAACCTGCCATGAATGTGATTCGGGATTGCTGCCCAGCATGGAGGAACACGCTGTTTTTTGTGCGAATAGTCCGGGTATTACGTGTGTTGTTCAAAGTCTTGAACCGAATCCATGGGGATTGTTTGATATGCACGGCAATGTTTTCGAGTGGTGTTGGGATATATCCGGTCCCTATCCTTTGGGCGAAGTCACCGATCCAACCGGGCCGGAATCGGGGTTTGTCAGAGTAAAACGAGGTGGCAGGTGGCGGGGGCCCGCATGGTTTGCCCGATCTGCACGACGCTGCGGAAACTCACCACTGTCCCGAGGTATTGGTCTTGGTTTTCGGCTTGTTCGCACAGCGTCGTGAAACAATACTTATATCAGGTTGAATTCCTTTACCTCGATGTTTGAAATAATGGATTCGGCATCCAGAAAACCAGGAGAAAACGCTGCCGCATAGAAATAAAATGGTCCGCCTGTTGGCAGCGGATCAGGCATATTGAATCCGGGAAGATAGGTTACTGTCTGGTTGTCCCATGACGGCAGTGTCAGAGTGAAAAAATCCAGATCGTGCGTCCATCCCGGAGCAAACCAGAATTCACCGAATACTTCCAGCAGAACATACACATCCGCATCTGTTGGAGCGCCCACATTAAGAACCTGAAGCTCACCGATCATCCAGTCACCGGGGCCATAATCCATGTCGGGTCCCAGATCAAGTTCGAGTTCACAACATGGCACAGGAGTGGGTGTCGGCGAAGGTCCTGGTGTAGGCGTTGGGTCAGAGGGTACATATCCCAGCAGAAAATAGACATCGTTAGCAGCATGTTCCCTGATCGCAACCCCCACGGCGTTTCGTCCCGCATCCCAACGAGCGCTGATGCTGGAAATAGCGCCGGAAAGATTAACTTCTTCAATAACCTCATCAACCCAACCGGTTGCAGGAACCCAGCGGACATAACGCAGTTCCCCGTCGATATTTGAATACAGATAATACAGGTTTTCGACGGTTACCCCCTCTTCGACAGCGATGGCCATAGCAGATGCATAAATAATCCGGGTAGTGTCAACGATTGTGTTAACATAAAAAGAATCACCGAGTTTGTATGCATCCTTTATGATGTAGTTTCCCGATGCTGAATGGTTGCGCCACGCAAAATACGGAATATCACCTTCCAAAATGGAAAGCGACAGCCATTTGCAGTCATGTGCATCTGCAACCGCCGATTTGTCGTAAGTGGTTGAATCGGTGCGGACGGCATAATACACGGTTTCATCGCCGGCATCCCACCAGACAAAATGCGGTGTTCCGGTTGAGTCCAGAGCAAAATCCATCGCCTTGACAATATATCCGGGATATGCGATTTCAGAGATGTTTTCGTGAACCCAGGTTCCGCTCATGTTGGTGCTGTACCATATCGAATCACCCGTGCCAGGTCTGAACAAATGCATGACATGCATACCTCCATAAGCATCGACAACACTTCGCACGAAAAATGTGTTGTATGTCCCGGTAACCGGTTCGGGCGAAGACCAGGTGGATCCAGCTCGCATAGACCAGCTCATCGTACCCCATTCATTATCTGTAAAGTGCATAACCGGATAATTACCGAACAAATCCAGTGAAAAAAAGAAATCTTGAGTTCCCGGTATCACAACCGCCGTCTCATTGACTGTCCATGTCGGCTCAACCCATTTGCTGTACCAGATTGTGTTCTCGTGATCATTGGCCAGGGCAAGATGATAATTACCCTGATGATCAAGCTTCAGATCCAGATCCCGTCCCATGCTGTCCTCGGAACCGACCACAAATTGTAGCGCTGTCCAGTTCAGTTCGGCCGCATGAATCGCTGCTCCCGATATAAGAAACAAAAACAAAACCAGCACAATACTTTTCGATACGTGTTTCATAACCAAATCTCCCTGTTCTCCTGCAAAAAAAGTTAAAAATGATCTCTTTTTATATCAACGGAACCGAATATAATTATAACAAATTATTACATCAATTGTAAATACAAACACTAAATGAGCAATTTCAGCTGTAGATGTTTTTTATTTCGGCATCGGCGGTGTCGTGATCATTTTTTTGAAAAACCAGCCCGATTTTCAGGTTTCACGGTTGGATGGGTGTGTTTTTCAG
>PWNJ01000131.1 GCA_003558985.1 candidate division CSSED10-310 bacterium | reverse complement strand
GAAGATTTTTTTTGCCATTTGACTGCTTCCGTATTACTGTATGCCCCCGACGGTGAAGTGATGACGGAACAAATACATGATTTGAATCGAAGATTCGGTGACCGCTACACGATTCGCTCCTTGCTGGGACAAGGCGGTATGGCGGACGTCTATCTGGCGCAGGACACGCATCTGATGCGGGATATTGCGCTCAAAATTCTTCGTTTTGATTCGGAATTCGATACGAAACACAATGAAAAACAGAAGGTTCGGTTGCTTCGGGAAGCTCGCGCGGCGGCAGGATTGAGTCATCCCGGTATTGTTGTGATTCATGATCTGGGAGAATGTGATGGTCGTCCGTTTATTTCAATGGAGTATATTCAGGGTCGCAATCTGCGTGATTTGCATGCCGATACGATTGCTCAGGGCCGGTGTCTGCCAATTAAAGATATTCTGAATATCGCACACCAGGTCGCTTCAGCTTTGGATTACGCGCACTCAAAAAAGGTTATTCATCGCGATGTTAAACCCGAAAACATCATGGTGACTCCGGAAGGAGTCTGTAAAATCACCGATTTCGGTATTGCGCGAAGCCATGTTGCCGGATTGCGCACATTGACTCCGCATGGCAAACTGGCTTGCACATGGCATTATGCAGCTCCGGAATATTTTCAGGGCGAAGACCCGAGCGCTATGGGTGATCAGTTCAGTTTCGGATGTGTGCTGTATGAATTGCTGACCGGACGAATGGCGTTTTCCGGTGAGGAAGCCCATCAGGTCTGGTATCGAATCACTATGGTGCAGCCGGTGCCGCCGTCGGATATTGCATGGGACCTGCCGGAACCCGTCAATCCGGTATTGCTGAAAATGCTGGCGAAAAACCCGAACAATCGGTATGCGTCCTGCAGCGCCGCTGTGGAAGCGTTTGAAAACGCGGTTGCCGGTATATCCCCTGATACAAGTTTTCATATTCATCAGGCCGCGTCCGATCACACGACAGTGCCGCCAACGGGATTTGCGCCATCCGATTACCAGCCACCCGGAAATTGGTCTGATGCCGCCGCTGATATGGATGAACCGGATAGCCGCGAATACATTCCGACAACATTTGAATCACTTCAGGACAACACAGGATATCAATCCGATCAACCGGAATCAGCGACTGACCATCAGCGGCAACTCAATGAAAAATCAAAGAAAACTGAACCGGATATCGGTCGGAGTGATATCCATCCTAACGTATCGGACTCAACAGAAAAGACTCAGTCCGGGACTCGTCCGACACGCGCCATGCTGCTAAATGGAAAACCTCTGCGGCGGCGATTGCGAGTGTTGCTGTTGCTTCTGATCATCGTGGTCGGCGCCGGAACATTTCTGCTGCTGACCGAACGATTGTTTCATGATCACTGGCTGTCACGATCTGTTTCGATTCCGGCAACTGAGGTTGCAAGCATAGAATCCCGAAGAGATCGCTCCGAATCGAATCTGCCGGCGGTCTCTGACAGCCCCGAAACACCAAGCGATCTTTTTTTGCAACTTGAGAACCATTATCAGGAATTACCGGCGTTGCTGAATGGTCAAAATCCGGTTGATGCTGGTTTGCGTGATGATTTCACGCATTCTCCCCAAACACAGGACAGCGTTTTGGCTACGCCTGTTGAAACTGAAGTCATGGCCGGGAGTGTTTCCATAACACCATCACCGCGACCTCGTATTGTGCCGACATCAACACCGGTCATAGCTATCGCGACAGTCACGCCGGATATACCGGTTGCCACCGTCACACCGGATATGCCGGTTGCAACGGTTACTCCGGATATACCGGTTCCGGTATCCCCTGAACCCGATGATTCACCGGCCACAGCAACACCCGAACCAACAATAACGCCAACTCCGGAACCGACACCAGAACCCGTAGCCGACAGGCCGGACCCAACCGCGACACCGGACGCTGACCGGCCATCCCGCAGAGAACCATGGGTTCCTTTCTAAAGTGACCTGCGGTCACTGGAAAAGGGAACGGGAAAGGGAAGGGGAAGGTTTTTGCGAATCATTGCCAGCAGATGATTTGACAGAGCGTACGTTATCGCGTAATAATAGTTCAGGAGGGTTAGATGGTATGACCATTAACGTAACGCAAGCGCGTAAAAAACTGTATCAGCTTATAAACGAGGTGAATGAAACGCATGAGCCTGTTCAGATCACAGGTAAAACTGCCAATGCGATTCTGATTTCCGAATCCGACTGGAAAGCGATACAGGAAACGTTGTATTTGTTATCTGTTCCGGGAATGGATGAGTCCATTCGGGAAGGAATGAAAACGCCTGTTGACGACTGTTCAACCGAGCCCGGATGGTAAATGTGTGGACAATAGTTTTTACCCGGCAGGCTCAAAAAGACGCGGTAAAAATCAGTAAATCCGGTCTTAAAGCCAATGTTGAAACGTTACTGGACATTTTGCGGACTGATCCATATCAGCCGCCTTGTGAAAAACTGGTGGGTCAGTTATCCGGAGCCTTGTCACGACGGATAAACATCAAACATCGCCTGGTGTATCAGGTTTTTGATAGCGAAAAGACGGTAAAAATACTGCGAATGTGGACCCACTACGATCAATAATAGTCTATACTTGACAAAGGGATTTGATATTCCTAGAATCCATTGCGCTTTCGGCACGGGAAGTACGTGCTGAGCACGGAGGGATGGCCGAGTGGTTGAAGGCGGCGGTCTTGAAAACCGTTGAGCGTTTACGCGTTCCGTGGGTTCGAATCCTACTCCCTCCGCCATAATTTTTGAAACGGAGAGGTGCCCGAGAGGCCGAAGGGAGCGGTTTGCTAAACCGTCGTACGGGACAAACCTGTACCGTGGGTTCGACTCCCACCCTCTCCGCTGAATGAAGTTTTTGGCGCCCATAGCTCAGTTGGATAGAGCGTTTGACTACGAATCAAAAGGCCGCAAGTTCAAGTCTTGCTGGGCGCATAAAGAAAAAACAGATGTAAGGGAGCGGTTTGCCCGGTCAATCCGTTGCGGATTATTCGTTTCAGGATGATGGCATTTCAATTGTAATCTTATTGCCCAGCGCCTGTCTGATTCGAAGCACTCCACCCTGTTTCGCGGGTGTCCAGGTCCAGGTGTTTTCGTCAAGTGTGTCACTTGATGAAAGAACATGTTCATTCACGTGGATTTTGTCCGGTTTTTGTGTCAATCGAAGAACGTCACTGGATGACATATCGAATATACGATAACGGATTTCGCTGGATGAGTATGAGACATTCTGAACTACTGAAGTTGATCTTAACAAACGGTTGGTATCTGCCGGCACCCATTCGGGTATTGCCGCAAGACCCTCCATAAAATGCCGGATATAATCAGAATATCCGTCTGTCCACCAGGCTTCAGGCAGGTCGGGACCAACTCTGACATATCCGTCGTCCCGACACTGATCGACCGCAAAATTAAAAAATCGTTCTGCCTGATCCTTGTAATACTCATTGCCTGTGTGCTCATACCATAACGCACAAATAGATGCATAACGCGCTGAATGACTGCCCATCGGAAAGTAATACCATGTTTGCTCCATTATCGCATCCATACCTTCGGTGGCAAAAGCCGCTGCTACCCAATACAGAATAGCCGGGATATGTAAATGCAGATTGGGATCAGTTTCAGGGTTT
>PWNJ01000085.1 GCA_003558985.1 candidate division CSSED10-310 bacterium | reverse complement strand
GCCGCATGGAGGGCGAGATCGACCGGCTGGAGCGCACCAGCGAGCAGGTGCTCGCCACGGCGCGGCTCGAGCAGGCGACCGCGCCGCCGCCGCTGGCCGCCGCCGACCTGAACCAGGTGGTGCAAGGCTGGATCGGCCGGCTCCGCCCCGGTTTGGAGGTGCGCGGCGCCGACCTGGACGTGCGTTACAGCCCCGAGCCGCTCCCGGTCGCCCTCGACGGCGACGCGTTCGGCGTGGCGTTCTCGAACCTGCTCGACAACGCCGTCAAGTACACCGCTGGCGACGACAAGCGCGTCTCGGTCACGCTCGAGCGCGACGGCGACCTGGTCATGCTGCACGTCGACGACGAGGGTGTCGGCGTCGCGCCGAGCGAGCGCTCGCGCGTGTTCGAGCGCTTCTACCGCACCGGCGACGAGATGACGCGCGAGTCCGAGGGCGTCGGCCTCGGCCTGGCGCTGGTCAAGAGCACCGTCGAGGCCATGCGCGGCTGGGTCAAGGTGGCCGACGGACCGAGCGGTCGCGGGACGCGCTTCACCGTCGTGCTGCCGCGGCGCGTGGCGCTCGCCGAGAGCGACGAGCGCAACGACGACGCGACCGGGCCGCGCACTAGCTCGGCGCTCGGCGGCGGGAGCGCGGTGTGAGCACGCGCGCGACCGTGCTGGTGATCGAGGACGAGCCCGCGCTGGCGAGCGTGCTCGTCGACAACCTCGAGGCCGAGGGCTTCACGGTGCGCTGGGCTCGCGACGGCCTGGACGGCGAGCGGCGCTGGATCGGCGGCAGCGAGGGCCCACCCGACCTGGTGGTGCTCGACGTCATGCTCCCCAAGCTCGACGGCTTCGCGTTGTGCGAGCGCATGCGGGAGGTGGGCGACGACACGCCGGTCCTGTTCCTCTCGGCGCGCGGCCAGGCCGAGGACCGTGTCCGCGGCCTGCACGTCGGGGCCGACGACTACTTGGCCAAGCCGTTCCACCTGCCGGAGTTCCTCCTGCGGGTGCGCGCGATGCTGCGCAGGCGCGGCTGGCGGGGCGACGCCGGGGCCCGCTACGCGTTCGCCGGACACGTGATCGACTTCCGCTCGTGGATGGTGGAGACGCGCTCCGGCGCTCGCGAGGCGCTGGGCGAGCGCGAGCTCGGGATCCTGCGCCTGCTCACCGCACGGGCCGGCGAGGTGGTGCCGCGGGACGACATCCTCGACGAGGTCTGGGGCGACGACGCGTTCCCGTCGAGCCGCACGGTCGACAACGTGGTCGTGCGCCTGCGGCGCATCATCGAAGCCGACCCGTCCAACCCGGTGCACATCCACACCGTGTGGGGCGTCGGCTACCGCTTCACCCCCGAACCTGAGACCGAGGCCCGAGCCGATCACGGTTCCGCTCCCGACGACGCCCTCGACACCGACGCGCCCGACGCCACCTCGGCGCGCGACCTGGAAGGAGGTGGCGCGTGAGCCTGTTGCTCCGTGCCCTGCGTGGGGAAGACACCCCGCGCGCACCGATCTGGATCATGCGGCAGGCCGGCCGCCATCTCCCCGAGTACCGCGCGCTCAAGGAGAAGCACGACTTCTGGACGCTGGCGCGCACGCCGGAGCTGGCCGCCGAGGTCACGCTGCAACCGGTGCGCCGCTACGGCATGGACGCCGCGATCCTGTTCAGCGACATCATGACGCCGCTGCCCGCGATGGGCCTCGACCTCGACTTCCGGCCCGGCCCGGTGCTGGAGCGGCCCGTGCGCTCGCGAGCCGACGTCGATCGGTTACGCGTGCCCGAGCAGGGGGAGATCGCGCCGTTCGTCGCGGACGCGGTGCGGCTGCTGCGCGGCGAGCTCGGCGACACGCCGCTGATCGGCTTCGCCGGCGCGCCCCTGACGCTCGCCACCTACGCCGTGCAGGGCGGCGGCAGCAAGGAGTACGAGGTCTTCCGCGCCTTCCTGCGGCGCGAGAGCGAGGCCGCCGAGGCCCTCCTGGACGCGCTCTCCGAGGTGACGGTGCGCTACCTGCGCTCGCAGATCGAGGCGGGCGCCCAGGCGGTGCAGCTGTTCGACAGTTGGGCCGGGATCCACGACCTCCCCACCTACCGACGCTTCGGTGCCCGCTACGCGGCGCGCGTGTTGGGCGCCCTCGAGGACACGGGCGTGCCACGCATCTACATCGCGCTCGCCGCGACGCACCTGGCACCGGCGATCGAGGAGCTGCCGCTCGAGGCGGTGAGCGTCGATTGGCGACTGCCGCTCTCGGCGTGGCGCGATCTGCTGCCGGGGCGCACGCTCCAGGGCAACCTCGACCCGGCCGCCCTGCTCGGCACGTGGGACACCCTCCGGAGCGAGGCGACCGACGTGCTGCGCGAAGGGCTCGGCGGTCCGCACGTGTTCAACCTCGGGCACGGCATCTTCCGCGAGGCCGAGCCCGACCAGGTGGCGCGCCTCGTCGACCTGGTCCAAGGCTTCGACCGCGTCGCTGCGGCCGCCTCTGCGGCCGCCGGGCCGAGCGCCGGGGCGCCCACCGCCGGCGAGCGCGTGTGAGCGGACCCGCCTGGGCCGAGCAGGCCACCGAGCGGCGAATGCGCGTCGTCGAGCGCATGCGCCTGGGCCAAGACGAACTGGTGCGCGCGTTCGAGGCGATCGACGGCGTCGGGACCTTCGCCGACCACACCTGGGAGCGCCCCGAGGGCGGCGGCGGCACGGCGCGCGTGATCGAAGGGGGCGCCGTCTTCGAGCGCGGCGGCGTCAACGTCTCCGCCGTGCGCGGCGCGCGGGTGCCACCCAGCCTGGCGGCCACCCACCCCGGCACGGAGGGCCTGCCGTTCTTCGCGACCGGGATCTCGATGGTGCTGCACCCCCAGAACCCCTACGCTCCGGCGTTCCATGCCAACTTCCGCTACTTCGAGTGCGGGGACGGCGCGCGCCCACACGTCTGGTGGTTCGGTGGCGGCCTCGACCTCACCCCCGCCTACCCGACGGACGCCGACGTGCGCCACTTCCACCACGCGCTGGCCGCGTGGTGCGATCGCTTCGAGCGGGCCGACTACCCGACCTGGAAGGCGACCTGCGACGCTTACTTCACGGTCAAGCACCGCGGTGAGATGCGCGGCGTGGGCGGCGTGTTCTTCGACGAGCTCAGACCGCCGGACGCGGCCGCCGACGACGCGACCGACGCCGCCGCCTTCGAGGCCGATCTCGCCTGCGTGTCCGCGGGCATCGACACGATCCTGCCCGCCTACGCGCCGTTGGTCGAGCGCCACCGTGACGACGCCTTCGGCGAGCGCGAGCGCCGCTGGCAGCTGCTGCGGCGCGGGCGCTACGTCGAGTTCAACCTGGTCTACGACCGCGGAACCCTGTTCGGCTTGCAGACGGGCGGCAACATCGAGGCGATCCTGATGTCGATGCCACCCGTCGCGAACTGGGCGTTCGACCACCGGCCCGAGCCCGGCACCCCGGAGGCCGATGCACTCGGCTACTACCAGCCGCGCGACTGGCTTGACACGGCACCCGAGCGCGCGCGCACCGAGGCCGGCGCCCGATGACCCGAACGGGAGCGGGCGTGGCGATCGTCACGGGCGCGGACCGGCCTGCAGGCATCGGCGCGGCGATCGCGCGCCGCCTGATCGCCGACGGGCGTCCGCTGCTGCTGACGCTCCAGCCCGACCTGCGCGCGGCCTCGAGGAGG
>PWNJ01000010.1 GCA_003558985.1 candidate division CSSED10-310 bacterium | reverse complement strand
TAATGATGATCACGATGGGGATCAGCAGACTCAACTGGTACAGTTAAATGATACATATAAGAATCCGTCATCTGCTGTTCGGAAACCGTCAGCTCCCCAAGTTCCGCAGACAATTGCGCTGAATGAACTGACACACGGTTTTCACGGTACGGCGCAACAAGCATCTCAAACACTTTTTCTGTTCCGGGATACAACATGCGTTCAGTACGGCCAACCAGCATGTAATCAATTTCAAGCTGCCCCATCCGTTCTACAAGACGCCGGGGGTCCGTCTCGCGATAAATGTCACTTACGGCACGGTCTAGCGCTGCAAACACCTCCGGATCACTCAAGAAAATTCGCGCATGCATCCTGTCACCGGCTACCGTCCGCCGTTCTGCAAACACAGGAATCAAAGAGAATGCTTCATATCGGTGATACGGATCGGATTGAATACGAACATCTTTCGGCAAATTATCGCGAATCCACTCTGCAGCGGCAATATCTTCTGCTTCAACAAACAGGCTGTGCAAAGGGTTTGATGCATCGCTGGAGTTATACACGTCCATTAACAGTGTGGGCACAGCCGGAAGCATTATTAAAACAGCCAGACAATACAATAGCCGCCGTAAAACCGTTTTGCCAAATGACAAACCGATCATGGCAAAATAAACAAAAACAATGCTGACAATTAATCCCAGCTTGATACCCATATCCGTTGGAAAATTCTGTATCTGTACAAACAGTATAAAGAACATACAGACAGCCAGAATAGCCAAAAGATTGGCAGTTAAAAACCTGCGGGTTTTTATTCCTCGCACCAGCCCGAGCGGAAACAGCAACAGCAACGGTCCGTAGTTGTAAATCATAAACCTGGGCAGTTGTCTGATCACGTCTGATTGAGGTAAAAACATTAGTGAATCCGGACGCCGGTACAGAATCCCAAGCATTATAAGCACAAGACAGGTTGCCACAAAAGACATGCCTGTATGTATGGTAAATTTTATATCCTTTCGACTTATCAGGGCCAAACCGGCCAGGCCAGTCAGCCAAAGGTATCCGATCAAACCAATAAAACTGCTGAAACCGAATATCAGACCAGTCATCAGTCCGATACTCCAGATTTTTATTGCTGAAAGCTGTTTCCGGGAAGAATACAGTTCAAACATGACAAAAAACGACAAACAGAACAGCATTAATGCAAACAGATGCTGGGGTGTAAATATTAATGTGCGGTACAGACAATCTATTTGCGGATGACCTATAAACCAGCGCGTCACGCCGTCAACATTGTACCTGCCAATTGCTTCGGTAAACGGCTCAGCGCCTCCACGAATACGCTGATAAATGTATAAACCCTCATAACTGTGAGCAAACAGGCCTCCGAATACCGCCAGTAACGCCGCTGCTCGGTACGATGTATATTGACGACACAAGCCATATAAGAGTAAACAGAACACCAGAATACCCCAGACTGTGACGACGTGTAAAATTTCAATCGTATCAATATGAGTCAGGTCCAGACCACGAACCGATGCCGGAAACATATAAAAAAACCAGTAGTATCGAAGCGGCTCACCGGTATTCAGATATGGATTGTCCGGAGGTATTCCTGCGTGAGCCAGATGCGCTGTAACAGCGACATGTTTTAGATAATCGCTGTGAAAATACGCCCGGTAAAACCGACCTTCCGGATATTCTGTTCCGACATTGGCCAGCGGCGGGATTGAAACAGCAAGCGCCATCAGCATAATTAACAGCATCAGAGCGATATCACGCTTTCCAAACATGCTGTCCGAAGATGAAGATAATGGATAATGCGTTTCCGGTTTGATTGCAGCTTTTTCTGAAACCTGTATTCTTTTTTGTAAAAACGTTAATAGTATCGAAACAAAAATCGGGCTCACAAGAACCACAATAAATGCATTTGGAAACAGAAATAGAACGCCAATCGCCATCATTGTGCTGACAAAGTATCCGGTCAGGAAGACAGCGCTCAGACTCAAAGCCGAATTGACTTCTTGAGGCATTCTGAACATTCGAACAATGGGGATTCCCGGAAGACAAAACACAGCCAGCAAAACCGTCACAAGTATCACCGTACGCGGCGGCGCCACAAAAAAAGACGACACGATCCATAACAACAGGAAAAACAGCAGTAGTATTCGATTGGAACGTAACGGCGTAAACATCATTGTATCCAAAGTTGACTGACCCTCATTCCGGGCAGACGAAACAACATTCGCGGCATAATGGATGAAAATGGGTATTCCAGCATCAGATCAATACTGATATCGGAATCATCGGCCACAGCTTCCCGTGTTACATGGTAATAAACTGTAAACACAGGGCCATCAGGCGCCGTATATCCAGCCGGAACATCATTCAGAAACATTTGCAGACGAATTCCCGGCATAAAAAACTCTTGTGGAATTTGACATTTCAAAAAAACTTGAAAATCCCGACCTGGATTTCGAATTTGCAGACGTCCGAGGTCTCCCATACGCCACAACGAAAGGGTGTTTTCAAGCGGATACAACAAATCAAATATCGGACGATCATCCAAAATGGTGTCTGCCGGAACAATCTGAAATTCCCGAATCATTATGCCCAGTTCCCGAGTATCTGTGCTGACTCCATCATCTGCCGGCACATAGGATTCATCGGTATTTATTGTTATAGTAACTAACTCTTCAAAACCTGACACCGGTATCGTCTGTTCTATGTGGAAATGATTGTCTACTGCTGTTCCAGTTTCAACCTGAACATTCCCTATTCGAATATCAAGACCCGGATTCAAATGATCAGGTATCCACCCGCTCAGCTTCAAAACAATATCCATCAATGGATTTGGTATTTCTATATGCCCGGTTCCGGTCATCCATATCCAGCAGTCACTTGCGTGGTCAAGACATTCAGTGTTGTGAAACCCCTGTTTCCTGATGTTATCCGTGCTTGTCAGTCTTTTCCATCCAAATACAGGTGCAACCTCTGAAAGATTCTGAAACACCGAAGTCTTTCTGATGAACAAATTATGAACATCCAGGTATTTATCATCATCTGTAATGACAGATACCGTCCATGTTCCAGGATTCTTTTGATACGGTATGTAAACAGGAATTGTGTAAGCTGCTGTCCAGTCATGGGTGTTGTCAGGCTTCAGATCAGCTGGAGGATAGTGAATATCGCGAAAGTCTGTCCCTGTTTTGTAATTGGAAAAAACCAGTGTCACGGGTCCTGAGGGGAGACTCTGTCCTTCCTGACCTTTCCAGGTCAGCGTCAGCATATTCGGAGTGTTTGACAGAACTCCGTTTTCGGCTTCCACAGACATGCTAACAGTAAGTGAAAAACATACGGCTGAATATAAGATTACACTATAAACAAAAGACAATATTAATCGAAAATTCATTGTTTTCATCCGTCGGGTTCACACACTCAGGTTGCCAATTGTGTATGAATCGCGCTTGAATTGCAACTTTCAGATCATTCCTGATAGTATAAAACAGGAACGAATAGTGCATCCCGGTTCAATATCAGTTATAAATGTGTAACACTGGTAATTCGGCAGAAGGAATTGCCTTGCAGGTATAACATTATGGAAGCAAAATACATTGGTTTGATACTTATTATTTTTCTATCATTTCTTGCGGGTTGTCATACTCTAAACGGTGAATTTGTATCAGATGATTTTGTACTGCTGGAAGCGGCCGAAAACGTTGGAATACTGCAAATGTTTACGTCCAACTGGCTTGGAGAACGCGGTGAGGGAGGCTTTTACCGTCCAATGGTTCTGGCAAGCTGGAAACTGGATCGGTTGTTGTACGGCGCCAATCCGCGCGGTTATCATTTTACAAATATTCTTCTTCACGTCACCATCACAGTCATGGCATATCTGCTGATATGGATGTTTACAAAAAAACTCCGTGTTGCGTTACCAGCAGCAGCTCTGTTTGCCATACATCCAATCCATGTTGAAGCCATTGCCTGGATTTCGGGCAGAACTGATACCGTCACCGCCTTTTTTTATCTGCTGAGTATGTTATGTTTTCTTAAATCGTCTGAAAAAAAGGACTCACGACAAAACAATTTGAAACATGTTGCGCTGGTCAGCGGTATTTGCGCAATGTTATCCAAGGAAATAGCCCTGACATTGCCTATCGTAATTACAACTATGGACATTTTATACCGCAGAATGCAGCGTGCTGAATCATTTCGGAAAGGATACACTCCATATTTTATAGCGTTGGCGACAATACTGCTGGTGCGTTATTTTGCACTCGGCAGCTTTGTCGGCGGATATGGTTCCGATACACATTTACGTTTTGGGGTTATCTTCCGCTATATGATCTTCTATATTCAATTCTTCCTTGAACCATTCGGAATGCCGGGAAACCCCGCATCATTGTACCGATGGGTACTACTTGCCGGTTTTTTGATGCTGTCTGTTATGGCCTTTTTTTCTGATAAAACGGTCGCTGGAGCCACATGGTTCTGGCTGGTCGCAATTCCGGTGCTGACAATTTGCCGTCCGCAATACATGTATCTGCCGTCACTGGGATTATTTTGGGTTACTGCTGTCATTGTTTTTGATGATGAATCGTTTGACCGACCAGAAATCAAACAGTTTATGTGGTCAATCATCTGGATAGTGTTTATGCTGATTTTTATCATGCATACGTTTGAGTTGAATAAACAGTGGTCGCAATTGGGATGGACCGGTAAAAGCATTGAAAAGGTCTTTCGCGCCGTTTATCCAGACGTTGACCCCGACCAGCGGTTTGTAGTAATCAATCCGCCCGCAAGTCAGCGCCTGAATGTTGGCGTTTTTCAAAACGGACTGCAGCAGGCCGTACGCCTGTGGTACGACGATTCTTCACTGGAAGCTGTCCGATTGGCAGTTCCGGAGCAATACACGGACAGACATCCGGATCGTGATATTGTTTTTCAGTTTGACAATGACAAAATTGTTGATCTTACGGATTATTATAAAGGCGTAGCTGATGCCCGGTTTTTATGGCCCGAATCACCTGTTGAAATTGTGCTTGAAGACGATCAGACATTAGATTTGGCTGGCCTTGACATCTCCATAACCGGAATCGAAATTCTAAGTCAGTTGAGTCATTCTACTGATGTAACAAACGAGACTCCAATTGCCCGAATAAACGTTCGGTTTCAGGATGGCAGAAACGAGACTCATTACCTGCAAGTCGGTGTGCACACATCTGAATGGGCTTATGACCGAAACGATGTCAGGGAGCGCGTCATACATGACCGCGCTCCCATTGCTTTTTCGTATTTCGGATCGGTTTTTCCGGCAACCCCATTTCCCGGTCACACTTACAGCGGTCTGATACCATTTAATCAGCCGGGTGTACCTGCCAGTGTTTCAATCCAATCATTGACTCAGACAATACAGCAAATCGAAGATCCGGTTAAACTGAGTATTCGAATGATAAACGCCGTCAATAATCAGGCTGACTGAGCAGGCGCTTCAGCCGGTGGTGGCGGCGCTTTAGCTTCTTTGAGTTTCTTAATCGCCACAACGGCAAACACCACAGCAAGAATCAAAAGAGGTATTCCGATCAGAGGGCGATAGAACACCCATGCTATCGAGATTACAAAGAATGAGAGTGTGCCTGACAACAGTAATGCAATCATTCCGGTTCCTGCGCCAACAACTTTGCCCATGATTGGCAGAACATCGGCAACGACTTTCATCGGAGCAAATATCATTGTAAATCCAACCATAAACATAATGAAACCAACCAGTCGAAGAATCCACATCAATGCTCGGTTTGCCGCTTGAGCGGCCTGAAACATTGCATCAGCGGAATGAACGCCAACCTGAAGCAGACTGATAGTTCCACCCGTACCGGGAGTTGTAAATGTTTCAAATGTATTACCGGCCTGAGCTGCAACAATGCTGACATCTGTTGGATGGACAGCGCTGAAACGAATGCGCAAATCGCCAACCTCTGGTACTGTAGGGTTATGGCCGAAATAATATCCTGCATCATGTATGGTTGCCTGGCCGGCCAACGCTTCCGGAACCGGAACATCAGATGCAATATCCAGTCTGGTATAATTACTGATTCGGTTCACCATGGAGGACGGTAATCTGAACGCGCCCATGGTTACAATGTTCGCCGACCATTCCCGGGATTGATACGGCATGGTTTTCGGATTGATGCGGGACGGATCCTGTTCGGCAAAATTGTCCGAGTTGATCAGCGTGCTGCTCCACCCCTTGTCATAGGTATATGTCGTGATCCGTTCCTGAGACCCCCCTGTACGAGTTCGCGTTTCCGTTTTGGACGTCTCACGCCATTGATACATCTCCACATCCCGTTTCAAATGAATCGCATTGACCGAGACACCAAACTCCCTGTCAGACAGTTCTTCTTCAGTAGTAGCAAATCCAGTCACATGAACCAGTTGACCGTTATATGACGAATCAACATTGTCGGGGCTGATTGTCACCGCCATCCCCGCGCCTTCTTTCAGTGTTTTATGACGCCGAACAGCTCGCCCCTCATTTATAAACAACAACGGAAATGCTACCACAACCAGAATAATGCCAAAAAAAACTCCTTTTATCGCCCCGCCAATTCGGCTCAACCACGACTGCCGGGTTACTTTTGTATAGGCCATCTTGTATCTCCTCCCTGATTAAAAGTAAAAATCGCCTGATGATCTGAATCGATCTGCAATACTTGATTAAATATACTAATCGTATTAATCAATACATTCAATAAAAAATTGGGCGGTTTTATCGACTGAAATAAAAACCCTCGACTGTTTTCATTGAAATCTTGCTGTAAAATTAGAATAATAATGTACGATGATTGTTTTTGATAAAGCATATTCTATATTTCTTCATAACTGTTTAAGGAGGTAACTGTATGAAATACCGTTTTATACTGACAGCGCTGACAGCTCTGCTGATTGCCGGAACTGCTTTCGGCGCGTATCAGGTCGGGGATCATATTAATGACTTTACGCTACTGGATGCCGATGGCAACAGCGTCAGTCTGTATGATTTTCACGGCAAGGTGATTTTTATTAATTTCTGGGCAGATTTCTGACCGGCCTGTCGCACGGAGGCTCCGCGCACAGAAGTTATATGGCAGGATTATCAGGAAGACTGGGTACAGGTTATTGCAATCGGAATAGGTCATAGTCCGGCTGACGCAAAAGCATGGCAACAGGAATACGGGTTAACTTATCCGGTTCTGGCTGATCCCGGATATTCGGTTTGGAATCTTTTCGGAATGGGCTATATTCCGCATAATGTTGTGATTGATGACACGATGATCTGCCGGTTCACTAACTACGGATGGAATGAAAACCAGATGAGAAACCTTTTGACACAATGGTCGGAACCAGTTGTCAAAATTAACCATGAAGCACATCCCAATACGGAAGACACCGTCAATCCGTATCAGATTGATGCCACGATTCGTTCGGGCGGCAATCTTTTGCCGGACACCATACGGGTGTATTGGAATACTGATGGCTCAACCAATTTCAATCAACTGAATATGAGCTCAATGGGAAATGATAATTACCAAACCTTTATTCCGCCTCAACCCGTTGACACAACCGTTTACTATTATATTCACGCTGAAGCAGATAACGGCAAAAGCAGTACATGGCCGCTTCGGGCCCCGGACAATCTTCTTTATTTTCATGTGATTATTGATACAGAACCGCCTGAAATTGATCATACCCCCATTGAAGTATGGCTGTCAGATTACTGGCCGGCTACCGTCGAAGCAACAATTACGGACATGATCGGAGTTCAGTCAGCCACAGTGGAATTTTCCATTAATGACGGTCCTGCTCAAGAAGTCCCTATGACGAATGTTTCAGGTGATCAATGGGAAGGTGTCTTTACGGGCGACGTATTTCAGGATGACATTGTCAGATACCGCCTTCATGCTGTAGATTCATCAAATGCCCAAAATGCCGCTGTGTTACCGGAAACGGGCTGGTTTGTAATGTCAATCAGCGAAATGGTGACAGCGCTGGTGCTTGATCTTGACGGCAATCAGGAAAGCGGGCCAATTCTTTATGACACACTGGTCAATCTGGGTTATCATACTCACTACATGAATGAATTACCTCCCTTGCTGGAGTTGTATGAAAGTATCTGGGTCTGTCTGGGTATTCATCCGAACAACCATACTCTGGAGGCGGCTGTTGACACAGCGTTAAGAGATTACCTGGTTGCAGGACACAACATCTATCTTGAGAGCGGTAATTTTTGGGGTGAGGATCCACGCGTTGCTCTGTGGTTTGAATTTGGTATTGGCGCACAAGCAGACAACGCCGGCGATGCCGGTGACATGATCGGTCTGCCGGGTTCAGTAGCCGATGGAATGTCATTTGCCTATACTGGAAACAACGCTCGAATCGACCGGCTTCGAACACGGCCCGGCAGTGTTGGTGTTCTGGAAAATATTTCCCCCGAATACCTGACAATGGTCAGCCGGGATAGCGGTGACTTCAAAACTGTTGGCGCTTCGGTTGAATTCGGCGGCCTGACGGGTCCCGACAAAAACCAGTTGCTGATCAACATCGCAAATTTCTTCGGATTGGAACCCGGTCCGCCCCCGGGACCCGGATGCGATATACTCGGCGCTGATGTTTCCATGCCATCGCATCATTTTGTCGGTGGCGACATCTGCAACACTATCGTAACACTCTGTAATCCAACCGATACAAGTTACATGGATGTGCCACTCTTTGTTATACTGGATGTGTATGGCATGCTGTTTTTCTGGCCCGGATTTACAGAAGACGCAGATTTTCAGATAATTGATCTGCCTCCCGATGAAACAATCATTGAGATTCTTCCTGATTTCATCTGGCCTTCAGATGTCGGCGCCGCTGACGGTATTCACTGGTATGCCGGCATGACAACTCCGGACATGACACAACTGTTTGGCGAATTCGGTATGTGGACATTCGGCTGGAATTAATCTGTAACTGATAGATGTGATTTAAACGCTTCCTTGTCAAAGGAAGCGTTTTTTATGAAACATCATCGATTCCCGGTGTTTACGTTTATCAGGCGCTTCTCAGCCTTTCTATAAAAACTGGTTTCTGATTGGAAATATGACTGGCAAATTCGATAGAATAGATAGAATGAAATCTGATACGATGCCCGACATACAGCATATTTCACCTGAACAACACGATGGATTCGGCAGTAACAGTATTGTTACCGCGATTCATAAAAACAGTAAACCGTCATCACTGCCTCTGTTTCAGCCCGGCATTTCAGAAATTTTCCAAAAACGTGTGATATCAAATGAAGCGCTTGAATATCTGGATTCATATAATCAAAGTATCGGAAAACCATTGTCGGAGTCGGTTAAGTCACGACTTCAAACCGGCGCGCAACTGGTTATTGCAGGCCAGCAACCCGGACTGTTGTTTGGACCGCTTTACACATTCTGGAAATATTTAACAGCCGTCAATCTGGCGGCCGATGTTTCAAAACAAACCGGCGCTGATTTGATACCAGCGTTCTGGATCGCCTCCGAAGACCATGACATTCACGAAGTAAACCGGTTTGTAATCAATGGAAAACCATTTACTGCCAAACCGGATTATCCATTGACGAAGGGACATCTGAGACCCGTTGGAATGGTCCCGCTAAAACAATATGAAACATCGATTTTTGCGTTTATGCAGAAACGTTGCCGTGATAAACCTTACACTCAGTGGCTTCTGAACAGATTGAAAACATGTGACTTTTCAAATTACAGCACTTTTTTTGCCACATTTGCAGCAGCGCTTTTCGGAAACATGCACGAGTGTATTTTTATTGATGCATTGCAACTGCGCCCGCTCGCAAGCAAAGTCATGTCAAATGCTGTCAGAAATTACCCGGATTTGGATCAGGCGCTCAAACAAGGCGCTGATACATTGCGTCAAAACGGATATTCACCACAATTGTATGATTGCGGTATTTTTGAAATAGATCATGACAACAATTCGGCCCGGGTCAAATGCCGCTTCAGTAACAACACGATGACTTGTTCAAAAGGTGTGATGTCATTGGAAGAGGCAGCAAAATTTATTCTAACTGATCCGGCACGGTTTTCTGCAGGAGCAGCCCTTAGACCAATTGTACAGGACAGTCTGTTTCCGGTTGCCATAACTGTTTGCGGTCCGACGGAAATGCTGTATCTATGGCAGATCAATCCTTTGTATGACATTTCAAATATTGAAAGGTCCCTGTTATATCCGCGCATATCTGCAACCGTTTTTCCGGCATCAGCTCGGCGTCAACTGCAAAAAATCCGGGATGTGTCACGAGTTTTTCAGCTTCCGGAAACATCCATGTCAATTTCGAAACAGCAAATGAATGAAAGGATTTTTACTGAGGATTTGCAACACTTAACAGCATTAAAAGAGTCCTTGACTAATCAAATGCACTCGATTCAAGACGCTGATCCGTTGATGTTGAACAAAGCAGTCAAAGCTATAGATTATCATATTCAGAAAATGACAGACAATATCCTCAAAAAACGGCATGATTTGGTTGATAGTGACTTGAAACGCATACGGAATCTGAATAAATTGGCTTTTATTAACGGGAAACCTCAGGAACGAGTTATGAATTTATGTGAGATTTTAGTCGAAGAAGGACCGGAATGGTTATCGCGAATATTTGAAGTCGTATCACCACTGGAAACGACGCATCGGATTGTGTCGGTTTCTTCAACAGACATTAGGAGCACTTGAAATGACTATTGATGTTTTGGCTATTGGCGCGCATCCGGATGATATTGAACTGATTGCCGGTGGAACGATTGCCGGTTTGACTCGACGCGGCAAAAGAGTTGCCGTCATTGATTTGACACGGGGTGAAACCGGTACTCGCGGAACACCTGAAGAACGTGCCCGGGAAGCGGCAGCGGCATCTGAAATACTGGGATTGGTTGAACGCATCAACCTGGATATGGGTGATGGGAAATTGGCAAACACCGCTATCAACAGACGTCGACTGATTGCCGAAATTCGGCGGCTGCGGCCGGTTGTTGTGCTGTCACACCACTGGCACGATCTGCATCCCGATCACTGCGCTGCTGCCGAGATTATGAAAGATTGCATGTATCCGATGGGAATGCCCAAATTTGATGCTCCGGGAATAGCTTACCGACCCAATGAAGTACTGTTTTTTATGGGACATTTTCCGTTCGAGCCGAACCTTATTGTCGATACAAGCGATGATTTTGAAACAAAACTGGCCGCATGCCGCTGTTATAAAACCCAATTGTATCAACCAGACAACTCCGAACCGGAAACAACAATATCTCAACCGGATTTTCTGAATTATATCGAAGCTCGAGCCCGATTCTACGGCATGCAGATCGGCAAAACTTTCGGTGAACCGTTTGCGGTGCGCAGGCCACCTCCGGTTTTGGACCTGGTGGACCATTATCAGCCGTTTCCACGTCGATAACTGTCATCTTTTCTGTTTGTAGCGATTCCTTCGGTTCATCGTTAAAGTATCATGTTCATGATGCGCAAAGGAGGTATAACCTGATGAAAATAGCAATCAATTGCCATCCGACACAGGGTGGCTCGGGAATTGTGGCCACCGAATTAGCCATGGCTCTGGCCGAAAAAGGTCATGAAGTATTCATGGTTGCATCAGAACGCCCTTACCGGCTCCCCGATAATACACCGGTTCATTTTGAAAAAGTGTATATCTCCGAATATCCTCTGTTCAAATACCCTCCGCATGACTTCTCCGTAATCAATAAACTGGTCGATGTAACACGACGGTATGACATTGATATCATCCATGCACATTATGTTGTGCCTCACGCAATTTGTGCCGTGTTTACCAGAACAATGCTTCAGAATCATGATGTAAAAATCATTTCAACGTTACACGGGACAGATATAACACTGGTCGGCAGTCATCCCGAATTCCGGGATATATGTCTGTTCGCTATGACGCAGGCAGATATGTTGACATCCGTTTCCGATTGGCTATCACAACGCACATTCGAAGAATTCGGTATCAGCAGCAACATTCAAACCATACACAACTTCGTTGATTTTAACCGTTTTAATCCCAATGAAAGAGCTCCATATCCAAACAATGGCGAAGAATTTATTCTTATGCATGCCGGAAACTTCAGACCCGTCAAACGGGTAATGGATATCTGCCGTATTTTTTATGAGGTACAAAAACATATTCCAGCACGCCTGAAATTGGTTGGAAAAGGTCCCGAGCTGGGTGTAGCGCGTGAAATGTGCGCCGAAATGAATATCTGTCACAAGGTTGATTTTTGCGGAAGCGTTCCAAATATTGAAATGGAAATGAAAAAGGCCCATTTTTTCCTGCTGATGAGCCAATATGAGTCATTCGGCCTGTCCGCGCTGGAAGCCATGGCATGCGGTGTGCCAGTCACCGCCTCAAAAGCAGGTGGTTTACCGGAGGTTATTGAAGACGGAGTTTCAGGAATCCTGACACCAGTCGGACATACCGACCTGGCAGCAAAACGACTTCTGGAAATTGCCACAAACAAATGTCGATGGGAACAAATGAGCTCTGATACAGCAAAACGGGCGAGATTATTTGATATGAATACCATTGTAACCCAGTATGAAGACCTGTACCGCCGTGTGCTAAAAAACACAAATATCAAGTGATCGTTTACAACAGATCAACCGCCGCCAGAATACCTTTGTCAATTCGTGCCTGTTCAGACATACTTACCCGACCAATTTTTTTCGTCAGTTTTGATCTATCCAGCGTTGTGATCTGATGACATAAAACAAAACTGTCTTCAGATAGCCCATTCGGACCGGCAGAAAGCAAAACCGATGTCGGCCCTTTCCGTGCACGCGATGATGTTGTCAGCGGTACAACAATTACAGAACGCCAGCCGGGAGCTTTATTAAAACTGTCATGCGATACAACAATAACCGGACGCCGCCCATGCTGCTCTGAACCTGAACGCGGTTTCAGCTCCGCCCGGTATATTTCCCCGCGCATCATTGTTTGTCATCCGTTTCCAACAAAAATTCCATCGCGGAACTCTCAAGCTCCTCGTCCAAATCACAATCCGTACCGGATACAGAACATGCATACTCTCTTATCTGGCGGTCCAGTTCTTCCTTTTCAAGCTGTTCAAACCAAAAACGAAGAGCCTTCCTGGCCAAAACTGTTGCCGGTTGAGCCGAATTCCTGGATAAATGCATCAGCTTGCTGTAAAGATCCTCCGGCAAAGGAAGATGAAAATTACGGGTTGACTTCGAACTCATGACAACCTCCTTGCCATTGAATTATGGCAAAAAAATCACAACAATGCAAAAAGCGATCTGATTTTTCAGAGCCTGATCGTTCATTACCGTAAAATTGCACCGTTTTATACCGGCGCTTTTTTTGCAATGCGAAAATTTTTGTTACTATCAACTATTGCGGATTGATATTCAACAAGAAGTATCATTCGATTATATAAACCCTGACAAGGAGTTGATCGTGTCACTGCCAGGTATTGCTTTGCTTTACTATAACAAAATTCGTCTGACCAAAACGTGCCTTGATTCAGTTTTATCAGCGGGGGTTGAACCCGATCGGGTTCACTGTCTTGACAACGGTTCAGACCTTGCCGTGTATTCGGAACTCAAACAAGACTATCCTGAAATCCATCACATTCGACTGGAATCCAATTGCGGGTTTTCCGGAGGTTTTAATGCGGCGCTGAAATACGTTTTTACCAGAGAGTTTTCGAGTTGTCTCTTTCTGACAAACGATACGGTCTTTCATGCAGACGCTGATCAAATTCTTGCCAATGCTCTTAAAAAAGAATCCGCAGGTTTGGCAGCGCCATGTATACGATATGCAAAAAAACCTGATCAAATTGATTCATTCGGAGCATTTTTTAGTGCCGATAATGCATCGCTGGGACACTATCATGAAACGCAGCTTCCCCCGATTCTGGATTTTGAAAAAGATTATATTCCGGGAACCGCTCTGGCAATGACTGCTGAAGCATTTGATACACTGGGAGGCGTTGATGACACATTTCATACATATTGGGAAGATGTTGATATGTGTTTTCGTGCTCATCGTGCCAATATTCCGTTGATTCGATGCTCAAACGCACGGATAGATCACGGTGTCGGTCGCACCTGTCATAAAAAACCTTTTTATACAACATGGCTCTTTCAACGAAACAGATTGATATTCTGCCGACGTTATCTGTCCGGAAACATGCTTCAGAATGCAGAAGCTTGTATTCGTAAAGATTGGCAACACATGCATGAATCAGCCCTGAAAAAAAATGATCAGAAACGGTTGTCCTATATCTGTGATTTGTTGTCATTTCTGGATGCTGAATAAAAACCGATCTTGAAATACTCAATCGATTCCGGCGTCCCCAGATCATGATACTCATACACCGGAAAAACAGCAGCGGGCGAAAAAGACTCTTTACGAATATCGGTTTTTCGGTGCAAAACCGATCGAATCAGAAACCGGTACAGAGCGTTTCCTTTTTTCGCTTTAAACGCATAACAACACCAATATCCGTTATACTGATGCAAGTCTTTAACCGGCTTATCCTGGAATAAATGCACTTCACCCTGCCGAACCTTGACAGCTCCAAAATGCGTAAGCAAAACCGGATCAGTGCATGGCAAATATCCAAAAGCAACAGAATATGAACGCAAACAGCGCAAAACATGATGCGCTATCGGATATCCGTCAGAATCTATAAATTCATGTTTCGGACCCATTGACAGATATGAATCCGGAAGCAATACGATATTGCAATCTCCATACAACTCCTGTGCCGAATGAACCGACCCCGGCCATTCTTTCAGCTCTGTGTTAAAGTAAACCGTATCAACCTGTAAATCCGGCAGTTGTTTCTGAACATATTTGATGACCTCCATTTTTTCACTACGAATAACCACTGCAACACGTGTTGTCCAATTAATGGTTTGTTTCAACCATACTGCATTTATACGAATATGATTCAATGAGTAGTCTATAAGCTTTATGTTTGGAAAAATCGGAAACAGTTCCTTGTGACCGGTCCACCCCAATCGTCGACCTCTTCCGGCGCAGGGCAGTATAAAAACAACTTCATTGGCAGACATTACGCGACCTTTCACCAAAAGCCAACATGACACGTATCGTTCAGAAATATTGTCGCCGAACTATCGAAACAAAGTCTGGCAAAATCCTGTTTGCTCATCACACTATCATTTGCGGTAAAGTTAAGTTCAGTGTTTTCCTTAAAGCGTCAAGTTCTTCAGCGGAGAAATCAAACCGTATTTCCTGGCCAACATCTGCGAAAAATATGATAACCGGGACTGTGTCTTCGTGATTTGATACGATGGTCTGCACTGCAAGGGCATACACCGACATCTGAAACCGGTGCTGCTCACGATGAGACATCAACCAGTTTTCTGTATCAAGCGATGGTGGCTTTCGGTCCGTTTTGTAATCCACTACATGCCATTTGTTATCAATTTGAATCAGCAGATCAATAATGCCGTGCACAGTACCATTGTCCAGATAGATATTAAACGGCGCTTCATGATAACCCTTGTTACGACTCAAAGCATCAAACAGACTCCATTGACGAGTGTTTTGCACCATTTTTTGAAGTCTTGAAACCAGATTATCGCGAACAGATTGATCCTGTAATGCCAGCTCCGCTGACAATTTTTGGACAGTGTTTTCAACGGATGTTTCGTCCAGTTCCGGATGCAATTCCATCAGATGATGATATGCGTTACCCAGACATTTGGCTGTTTCTCGTCCAGGATCACTCTCCGGACCCCTGAAATGCTCAACCATGTGCAAAACATGTTTTTTATAATACTCCTCCCTGTTGTCAAGAAAATCCTTGATTGTGGTCACAGCAACTGATTGGAGCTCTGTCAAAACGCCCCGTGATGCGACTTCCGGAAAACTGATTCTATCTGTGGATGCCACTGTTTGATCGCTATCACTTGCTGAATCTCCAAGCTGATGCATGCGTCCATACACCACTTCAGCATTAGTCAGCAGTGTCCCGGTAAAATTATCAGCAGCATCCCGAATCTTTTTGAGGGATGGAAACTCCAAAAGCGCGGGATCAGTTATCGGAAGATGTGTGATAAACTTGACTGGTAGAATACGTCCATCTTCAAGAGGTACATTCAATTCACCGGTTTCAAGAGCCCGCTGGTCTATCTTCAGCGCTTCGGCAATCCAGTCTAGCATCCGTTTTTTTCGTGGATCCGTTTGAAAAATATCACTGTTTTTCCCGGGACGATGAACCAGATACAGTCTGTCACGAGCGCGCGTAAATGCAACATACATCAACCGTTTTCGCTCAGCAATCTCGCGATCGATTTCCTCCTGCTTTAACTCTTTATATAAAAGTGTTTCGTACCCCTGTATATCCGGATTCAACTGCTTCAGACGCAATCCTGCGCCCTTGTCCGGATTAACCAATATTGGTCCCCTGTCTTTCCTGATTTGCTGCTCCAGATCAGTCAGATAAACCACCGGAAATTCCAGTCCTTTGGCTGAATGAACAGTCATCAACGTCACACAATTCTGATTTAAACTGGACAGAGCCGCCTCTTCTTCCTTGTCTTCCATCTGTTCCTTTTCTGAAAGATATACAGACGTTTCCCATAACGGAGCCACACCTTCCCTGTCAAGCTGAGTAATTATGTCCAGAAATTTCTCTATATTGACCAGAACCTGTCCGTAATCATCTTCAGCATTCCATGTTCCCCATCCGCCCGTGTCAGTCAGAAATGATTCGATAACCTGGGCCAGGGGTCTGATTCCTGCCGTCTGCCGGGTTGTGTTCAGCAGATCAACAGCAAACAAAACGGAATCCGTATCCGGCCATTTCATCCGGTGTGTAATGTTTTCCAGAGTTTCCGAACAGGGTTCATCCGGAAATTCCGGCCATAGTTGTGACAGAATCAACAGTCCTTCGTCACTGACATTGAACAATGGAGATCGTAAAACTGTATAAAGAGCAGTTTTGTTTTCAGCATCCGCCAGCCAATTGACAAATGCCGTCAGGTCACGTATTTCCGGAGCCTGCCAGAAACCAATTCCTTTGTAAACAACAAATGGTATGCCCCGATGCTTCAGTATTTGCATCAGCACACCAAGTCTGGTGCGCCGGGGAAACATGACAGCCATATCACGCCAGTCAAATATCCCCTCCGATCTGACCTGCATCATGTGACTGGCCATCAGGTCCGCCCACTGCTCCTCTGGCGCATTATCATCGTCACTGCCATCGTTGTCATTATTCCCTGTGGAATAGTCCAACGGTATCAGCAACCCGATTTCTCCAGCGTCGTCCGGACGGTTTTCGCTAATATCCCGTCCGAATATCAGGGACTCATACGCGATATCGTACTCAGCGCCCCCGGTCATAACAGAGCCACAAACAACATCGGTAAAATCAAGAATGGCTTTTCGGGATCTGAAATTGCGATCGATATGCAGATCGCCTGCATGTGTCTGATCTGACTGAATCATTGTGCAGTGATGATGATTGTCACGAATTATCTTCTGTCTGACCTGTTTAAAAACAGTAACATCAGCATCACGAAATCCATAAATGGATTGTTTGGGATCACCAACTATAAACAGTCTGTCTTTCAAAAGAACCCCTTCTTTGTCAGTCACAAGGGGTTCCAGCATTTGCCACTGCATTGGATTGGTGTCCTGAAACTCATCTATCATGAAATATCTGTAACGTTTTTGAAGTCGATTAATTATCTGTTCTGATGATTCCGATTGGGTCAGCAGTTGCCATGTCAGTCGTTCAAGATCGTCGTATGTCAACATGGATGTATGACGGCGTATATCAGATTGCTCTTTTAGAGCAATCTCCGTCATTGGATACAGTGCAGACAACGCCTGTTGCGCAAATTTTTCGCATACATCACTGATTTGTGCCAGCTCCGGTATAAAATTCAGCGCGTCCTGCATACCTGCTATACAAACAGAAAACTCCCCTCCTCTGCCAAAACTTCTGGGCGCTCCCCCTTTGGTAAACAGCATTTGATTGAGCGCAGTGATCACTGTTTCCAATCCGTTTAAATCAGAGGTATTTTCAAGACGTGTCAACATTTCCAGAATGCCATCCAGTTTCCCCTGGTGCGACGTCGTCAATTGACCATTATACAGTTGCAGTTGAGTGATCCAGGCACGAGGATCAAATGATCGAAAGCATTTCTCATAATGAGTTTTCAGATCAGGTGGTCTTGCTATTTGTCGTTTTATCGTTTGGAGCGTTTCGGGTTTTGCCGCAAGAAAAGCAAGATGTGACTCCAGGGTTTGCAGATCAAAAAATCTCAATGCCGTTCGCCAGATTTCAGGCAATTCCTTTTCTGTCCGGCGCATGGCTCTGATTGCCGCCGAACGACCCGGTTGGGCAGTCATATCATCTTCCATGACACCGAAACCGGGGTCCAGACCTGCTGGCAAAGCAAACTCCTTTAAAATATCAGCAGCAAACCCGTGTATAGTACTGATGGGTGCATGAGGTAATTGATCCAGTATAGTGACATATCTGTGTCTGTCCGTTCGATTTAAATGTTCCGTATTGTTGTTCAGCAAATTCATGATATGTCTTCGAATACGTTCGCGCATTTCGGCAGCGGCTTTACGGGTGAACGTTATAGCAACAATGTTTTTCGGAGTGAGTTGTGTATTGGTATTCAGAATTTTCAGGTATCTTTCTACCAGCACCCGTGTTTTTCCTGAGCCGGCCCCGGCTGATACGGCAATATTTTTGTCCAGACGCAGCGCTTCTGATTGTTGAGGTGTCATATCAAACTTCGACATCGGAGTTCTCCCTGACACGTCGGCACAAACCGACAAAATCACAAAATCTGCATTCTCCGATATCGTCAGCAACCGGGAACTTTCCCTGGCGAATACCGCTAACAATATCGGCTATAACCTGTTTCAAACGTTCCATGTAATCCAGATATTCCTCTTCCGGCCATTCACGATCCAGTGAATTGGATCTGCCTTTCGGTGGCAAATAGTTGCAAATTAGGCTGTTTCCTTTTCTGAGAGCAGTTTTTATGATCGGTTCGCATTTGCTTTTGACCTGATAATAACCTCCCGCGCTGACCGGGTGATTCAACAGATGGTTTGCGGCAAGCATATACAACCCGACCTGGATGGATTTACAGGACGCAATATCCCGGGCGCCAGGTATGCCACCGGTCTTGTAATCCCATATCACCGCGTCACTATCTGTTCTGTCCAACCGATCAATTTTACCGCTTATCAAAACATCATTGGCTTCGTTGTCTTTCAGAACAAAAGGCGCATCAACATTTCGCAACGACCATTCCAGAAGCGCGGGTTGCAATTCCGGCGCTCCCTGAGCTTCCAGACGGGCAAACCGGACGGCTAATCCTTCGTCATTTAACTCCGGACAACCGACAATATCCTGGTATTGCCGTTGAATAAACTCACCGGTGTATTCCATTTCGTTAATCAATTTTGATGCTATTTCACGAATTCTGGCGGCACAAGTATCAATTTCATCCGGTCGAACACGAGTCGACTCAAGGGTCAAACGTTCGCGATAAAACTCATACAAAACATTATGCACCAAAGCGCCTCTGTCCAGAGCGGTCATCTCTTCAGACGGCAGTTCAGGCTCACCCAGCTCAAGCAACCTGTCAAAAAAGAACCGGCGCGGACATTTCAGGTATAATTCCAGAGTTGATGGCGAAAAATACCGTTGACTGCCAAATTTGCTGGCAACCATTGAACGACTGTGCCCGCTAACATCAGTCAGGTCAGAACACCAGACGCCCTTGCCACGACGACGTTCCCCTGAAACTGCCATCCCGGTGACAACCCGGGCGGTTACAATATCTTCTGGCAGGGTGTTTTCCGATATGTTTATCAGCATATCACGACTGCAAAATGCATGTTTCGGATCATCTACCCGTTCAGCATTCGGAAACATTTCTTCAAGGTGTTCCCACAGTGGACTGGGCAGCAAGTCTTCATCTTTGCTGTGCAATGGTCTTGAAATCGTAAGCGTTTCCAGCGCTGTATCCATGACGCGGATCAAATCTGCCAATGCCGCAATTTTTCCGGCATGAGCGGGTTTGTCCATGATAGTGTTAATCATTTCCGGATCCCAGAAAGGTGATATCGGATCATGGCCCGGAAACGCCTTGTCAGTCAGTCCACCAAAATAGACATGCCGGAACGTAAGCCCCCGGATACCCAATAAACCCAAAACCTGAACTCTGTCACCGGCTTGAGTTGTCAATTGATAATCAACACCACTTAGCAACCGTTCCAGGATATCACTGAAACCCGCCAGCGTAATACTGTCGTTACTGATATCGGGTACAGCAGCAGTTGTCAGAAACGGTTCAACCGCATCAAAATATTCAACAAATCGATTATATGCCCGGCGTGTATATTCAAAATGTTGTGATCCGGAATCAGACAGTTGCAGGGCAAGTCGCTGAAGGCGTTCAATATTCATGTTAACTTTCAGTTTTGCCAATGTTGTTCGCAGCCAGCCCAGCCAATATAGCGGACTGCCGACTCTTTCAGTAACAAATGATACCGAGGATGCATCTTTTGATGAATCGTGCAACGCGGCTGCCAGACATTGAATAATCTCCAGCGCTGTTGAAGCAATTTGACCGTCATGATTATTAGCAGATCCTGTAGATATTATCTTTTCAAGCATAGCAACCCAGCGGTTATGTTCACGAACCACCTTGAACTCTGACGACCATTCCGCCAGACGCCGCACGATCAAACGGCTTACACCGGGATGAATACCCGTTATTCCGGAATCACCCATTACAGCCAAAACATCCTGTCGTTGCCAGCCGTTAACAAGTTTTAAAAGACGCCGGACAGATGTAAACACCGGTGAACCTGTTAAGGGCAATGACTGACTGATATTCACAGGTATTTTATATCGTTCAAAAATACGCCGTACTATTGGAGCATATCCATGCAAATCCGGAAATGTTATACCGATATCACTCCATGTAAGATCACCGTCTTCAATACGGAGACAAATATCACGCGCTATGGCCACCACTTCATCGCGAAACGTATCCCTTTCTATCATGCGCAGACATGTCTGCACCGGCATTTCTTTGATATCACCGGGCAGCATATCAGGGGCATATCCCGCCAATTGAAATGCAGCATCAGCACATACCGGAACCTGTTCCGGCAAAAACTCGGAGTCGAAAGAGCGCGAGGTTTCTTTCGATGTTTCGGATAACAGCGGTCTCCAGACAGCGTCTGGAAAAGTCACTTTCAGACCGGTAATCATCCATGCAAGACCACCCTCGGTAGCGGGATTTCCTGGCCAGACCAGTGTGGTATCCATAAACATTTGAAGTGATCGGATAATGTCCAGTTGCAGCGGAGTCAGTTCCAAAAATCCATCCAGTACACACACCGTCCACGGCAGTGTGACCTGAATATCAGTGTCAAGAAGCTCTGATACCCTGACCTGCATACCGCCAATGTCAATTTTTCTGTGCTCTTCCAGAAATTGACTATAAAAACAATACACTTCGGAAAAGATTGACCCATATCCATCCAGTGCATCAGGAACTGATTGCAATGTTTGTGACGTCAGACCATGACGTTGCAATTCATCAATCTGACGTGCTGTTTCAGCAAAAAAACCGGGTCCCGGAACGGAACCAATGGATTCAAACACCCTGTGAGGTTGCTGCATGCGACTGTAAAGCGATTCCAGAACAGTTGGAATTGCATCTGCCGCCAGCAAGCCGGCCCGCCCATCCAGACGTTCATACAACAATTGAGTTGCCCCATCGAATGTATGAAGTCGCGGAGGAAAACAGCGTTTTACTTTTCGGAACATATCCGAAACCCATTGTTGCTTGCGTTGCGTTGGAACAATCCACAGAGTGCGGGATGCAGTTTCCGGATCATCCTGGAATGAGTGAAACCATTTGGAGCGGCTTGAATCTCCGGGAGGACCATATAAAACCAGCATCTCAGAAACCCACAGAATCATTTACAAGGATGACATAAAAGCGGTTTGGATCTGCCTGACGTTCAATTATTGTCGTAACACTGCAAATACGTTCTGCTGATATACAGTCATGACAGCGAAGCGTTTCACGGCATGGGGTGTCACGGTCAAGCCGTTCACAGTTCATAGGTGAGGCAACCTGATCAATCCGGGTAATAGCGCTCTCAATGTCATCAACGATTTTGTTCAGACCCGCCACAACGATTACTCGCGAAGGACCAAAGCTCAAAGCAGCGACCCGATTGCCCATGCCGTCCCGATTGACAAGAATACCATCACGAGTCACAGCGTTGGCGCCGGTTATAAACACATCCGCCAGCAATCCCTTCCGACGATTCATAAGCTGCTGCTCACGTGACAGTTTCGGATCATATGGATCAATGAATGTAATATCATCGCGATGCTGCAGGGCCTGGCGAATACCGCATTGATCCAGTGTTACCGATCCGCCCTGCGACACAGTGGAACCCTCCGGAATCAGTTCCATTGCCTGAGTCAGAGCCGATGCCCGGGTCGGAGCATACCGGCCATTGATTTTACGCCACTCAAATGCCGCCAGCACCTGTTCTGCCAGAGTTCGATCAAATGTTTCCTGAATCTTTGTGTATTGATTATTCATGAAAAATCTCCCTGTAATACGATATCATATCAACTGAAATTATTGTACAGATAACACCCGTTTATAATACATATTTTCCGCCGGGTTACAAAACCGGAACTGACATCGATGATTGGTTTCAAGCCGACAATAGGAATATATAACAATAACTGTTCGTATATAGTGTAACGATGACTGGATGTTTGAGTTCGTTTAATAGAAATGATAACTTGATTTACACGGTTTTTGAGACAATGGAAAAGGTACAATGACGGTTTTTATTCAACAAATTTTATATAGGAGATGATCACCATGGAACCTGTTCTTGTCTGGTTTATTTTGGGATTGTTACTTATGATAATGGAATTTTTCGTCCCGGGAGTGATCCTTGTTTTTTTTGGAGTCAGCGCCTGGATAGTCGCTTTAACAACTCTGATTGGGGTGACCGGGTCCTCAACATCGCAACTTGTGCTGTTTGCCATAGGCGCTGTTGTTTTAATCGCGGCGCTTCGCAAGTGGGTGCACGACAAGTTTATTGGGCATATTACCGACATCCAGAACCCGGATACCAACCTTGACGATTTTATCGGTCGCTCAGCAACTGTAACGGAAGATATTCAACCCGGCAAAGGTAATGGCGCAGTTGAGTTCAAGGGTGCACGTTGGCAGGCTGTTTCCGAAACGTCACATACTGCGGGTGATTCAGTTCGGATTGTCTCCCGTGACGGTCTAACATTAAAGGTCAAATAACAAAAACGGAGGTGTTTTATGGAACATATAGGATTAATTTTTGCTGCTGGTCTGGTCATCCTGATTGTTGTAGCGGTTTTCAAAACCGCAAGAATAGTCCCTCAGAAAATGGCATTCATTGTTGAAAGACTTGGCAAATACGCCAAAACTCTTGATGCCGGTTTTCATATACTGATACCGTTTCTGGACAAAGTGGCTTATAGACATTCATTAAAAGAAATCGCGATTGATGTTCCATCGCAATCATGTATCACACGCGACAATATAACTGTTGAAGTTGACGGGGTTTTGTATCTTCAGGTGGTTGATGCTGTCAAGGCAAGTTATGGTATTGAGAACTACATGTTTGCTTCATCCCAGCTTGCCCAGACAACAATGCGTTCTGAAATCGGCAAGCTTGAACTGGACAAAACATTTGAAGAACGTGAACAGATCAATAATGCGATTATACAGGCGGTTGACAAGGCTTCTGATCCCTGGGGAGTTAAAATTACCCGATATGAGATCAAGAACATCACTCCTCCTCAAAGTGTCAAGGATGCGCTGGAAAAACAGATGCGTGCTGAGCGGGCTAAACGCGCAGCCATTGCTGAATCCCAGGGTGAACGCGAAGCAAAGATAAACGTCGCGGAGGGTTTCAAGCAGGAAGCCATTAAGAAATCAGAAGGTGAGAAGCTTAAGCGGATAAACGAAGCTGAAGGCCGGGCACGTGAGATTGAGCTGGTAGCGATTGCAACAGCAGAAGGTATTCGGAAAATTGCTGAGGTGATAGAAGCTCCCGGAGGAAAAGAAGCTGTCAATCTTCGTGTTGCGGAGCAATATATTAAGGAATTCGGGAATCTTGCCCAGGAAACCAACACGCTTATTTTACCATCCAATTTGGCAGATATTGCCGGTATGGTAGGGTCAGTGACCAGTCTGCTTAAAACTATGCCGGGTAAGTAACAGTCGATTTTGCTGACCTTCAGAGACTTTTTGCGGATATCCGGCTGTATTGACTATTCTTTCAGATGAAGACGTTTATACAAGTCTTCAAGTTTGTCAGGTGGTAACTCTGTTTTTTCCAGCGCTTGTCGGAATGAAGCAGCACGTTTGTCAACCGCGTAAAACCCGCATTCCTCAAAAAAAGTTGGGTTCACACTGTATATCTGACCCACCGGATAGTCCCGGCACATTCCGGGCCGGCTGGAATAGGAATCACACTGTTTCGTATCTTCATCAAAATGTGAGCACGTAAAAATCAATGTTGCATCCAGTTTGTTCTCTCTTTCCAAAACAAATCCATTAACTTTCTGCTGCCACCAGATGACACATTTTTTAAACCGTTTCATGTGAAAAGTCAGATCACTCATCTGAATAGTCGGGTGTTCACAACACCGGCCACATCGGTTACAACTACCCCGAAGCTCGTATTGTTTCTCTCCCCTCAAATACATAACCTTTCGCGTGACCCATAAATCAATAGCATATCGCAACCACGCAATTCTTTTGATTGTGCGCTTGATAAAACTGTCCTTCACAATAGGCCACCTCCAGAATCGATATTTTACGAAAAAAAGACTAAACATTTCAAATATCAGCTTTAACACAGCGAAATAAATCTGTTACACTTCAAACGGTTATTGTCCCTGCAACTGTTCCCTACTGGAGGTACCGATGGCAAAACAGGTTATAGCGGTAATTTTTGGCGGACGTTCCGGCGAACATGAAGTATCACTCAAGTCAGCTCAATCAGTAATGAAAACACTTTTGGAATCCACTAAATATGATGTTCTGCCAATGGGAATAACACAAGATGGAAACTGGATTTGTGGCAGCAGGGCAATGGAAAGGTTAATTGAACAGGCCAATCCTGAACTACTGGACGGCGCCGCTTCCGTTGATCGGCAGGCTACGGTTTTCGGATCGTTTGAGATGGTGGAATCCCAACGTTTGCCGCTCCCTTCTGTTATTAAGAATGCGGACGTTATATTTCCTGTCCTTCACGGTCCTGGAGGTGAAGACGGCACTGTGCAGGGAATGCTGGCTCTGGCGCGGATACCCTGTGTCGGGTGTGGCGTATTGGCATCAAGCGTTGCTATGGATAAAATCATTTTTAAAAAAATCATGCGGTCTCATGACATACCAGTCATTCCGGATGTTGCGTTTGTCCGTAGTGAATGGGAGTCTTATCCCGACAGTGTTATTTTTCGGATTGAGTCTTCCTTGCAGTATCCTGTCTTTTGCAAACCTGCCAATATGGGATCCAGTGTTGGCATATCAAAGTGTTCAAACCGAAATGGTCTGATTCAGGGTATCCGTCTTGCAGCTCAATTTGACAGACGAATTCTTGTGGAATTGGCTGCGCCCAATCCGCGCGAAATTGAAGTTTCTGTTCTGGGAAATGATGAACCCATAGCATCAAAACCAGGTGAAATTGTCCCGAAACGCGAATTTTATGATTATACAGCAAAATACATTGATTCTGGCAGCGCTGCGTCGGATCTGATTGTGCCAGCCCATATGGGCGACCAGGAGGCCCGTACCATCGGTGATACGGCCATACGTGCTTTTAGAGCCATTGACGGCGCTGGCATGGCAAGGGTTGATTTTCTGGTTAACCGGACCACTGGTGAACTTTACCTGAATGAACTCAACACGATACCCGGCTTTACAGCTATAAGCATGTATTCAAAACTCTGGGCAGCATCTGGAATCGCATATCCTGAACTGATTGACAGATTGATTGTTCTGGCGACAGAACGCTTTTCCGATATCGAAAAAAACCGGATTAGCTACTGTGCAGAGTAAAATTTACCTGCGCCAATATTGATGAATCACTCCTCCACACCTATTGCAAGATATTCAAAACAAGACTTGTCATTTGTAAGAAAATCGGCTTTTACATAAATCTTTCTATGCACAGCTTTGAAAAACACGGCAAAGTGGGCTAGTGTGCGCAGAGTTAACGGTCCTAACTCAGCGGGGGGGTTCAAGCTATGCACACCGGTGTTTTTGCCAGCGGTCTGATTACATCGTTTGATATTATCGGTCAAATGGCAATTCTTGTTTTGTCGGGATATCTGATGGTCAGATGGAAATGGATTTCATCACAGTCGTTGTCTGACCTGACTCGAATTCTGATAAACATCGTCATACCCTGCTCGTTTATCCTGGCGATGGCTCGCTCGCTGGATTTCACTATTTTTCGCCAGGGTATGACTCTGGCAATGGTTGCTACCGGCTGGATTATTGCCTCATGGGCTTTTGGAATCATCTGGTTTCGTGTGTTTCCAGGCGGCTCCGTGTCCCGTCAAAACTCGGTCACGGCAATGACCATGATTTCAAACAGTATCTATCTTCCAATCCCGGTTTTACTTGCTGTAATGCCATCCGAACTGCATGATCAAATTATCGTCTATATTTCCATCACGGCGCTCCCATCAACTGTATTCATGTGGACAGCCGGAGTGCTGCTGCTTAGCGGATCATCCCGCCCGGAAACCTCCGAACGACTTAAACTGATGTTTAACCCGCCGGTTGTTTCACTGTTTGTCGGAATACTTCTGACATTCGTTCCGGGGGTCCGGAGCGCTGCTCTGGGAGACCCCGGCGCTTTTCTTCCGTTAAAAACAGTTTTCTCAGTTATGGGATATCTGGCAGGAATTCTGTCGCCTCTTGCCATGATAATACTCGGCGGAATGATCGCCTCCAGCCGGCGAACCGAACGACTGCGCCTGAGGTATATCATGCCACTGATTATGGTTCGGTTGATTGTAGCTCCGGCTGCTGTCTATCTGCTTGTAAAAACAGGAGTTCTGAACCTTCCCGCTCTGGCATATACCATTTTGATTGTTGTTGCAGCAGCGCCTCCGGCGACCAATCATGTTCTGATTGCCCGACGATACAATGGCGAATGGGAACTGGTGTCCTCGCTACAATTAATCGTCCATATCGCCGCGCTTGTAACCCTGCCGCTCTGGCTAAGTCTGGCGCTTGTTATATAAACTGATATAGCACGTATTCAGGATATCATTAGTTGTATTACTATTTGCCATACAAGTGTCATCTGGTGTGATCGCTTGCTTTGCAAGAAATGCTTTGATATTTTCTTTCAGTCTGCACGAGGGTTTAAACGTGTCGAAAATAATCGGATATCCAGATTCAATAGGTAAGATTATTCATGAAATAGATTGGTCTTCTAAAGCTCAGGAATACGTTTTACGCGGTGATGAGTTTATTCAGAATAATGCCCGTGATGAAGCACGGAAAGCCTATGAAACTGCCCTGACTATTCAGCAAGATAATTACAATGCGTTTGCTGGCCTTGAATATATCGAACACCTTGAAAAACCTGTCGATAAAAGATTTCTGTGGGGCGGAAATGATGTGTCTTATACAGATTCTGGCAAACGGGAAGAAAACGCCTTTTTAAACCGTAAAGAATTTGAAAATCGAAAACGACGGTTGGCCTCACTGCCACGTATGATGATGCTTGAATTGACCACCAAATGTAATTTTTCCTGTTTTCATTGCAGCAGAACATATTTCCCTTTAAAGAAAATGGACCTGGATCAAAAAGTATTGAGTAATCTTATTGAAATGGTACTTCCAAATATGACGTGGGTCACTGTAACAGGCTTCGGTGAGCAGACAATCAGCCATTTATATCATTACCTGATGTCATATCTTGTTGATTTGAATGTGACCATCCATTTCAGCACAAATACTTCAACTTTGTCGGCCGCACATATTGATGCACTTGTCAAACATGATGCCAATGTCATTTTATCAATAGACGGCACGTCCAGGCAGACTTTTGAAACAATTCGGCATGGAGGCGACTGGCAAAATTTGATCAGAACTCTTTTTCTGATAAAACGAATCCGATCAATTCGTCACAGCAACAGTCTTTTCAGAATTACATTTGTCATGATGCGCATGAACATTCAGGAATTACCGGACATGTTGCATCTGATAAATTTTTTTCATCTGGACGATTTGACAGTACAGGATTACTTGCCTTGTGGTGGGCCTGAAGCAGACAAGCAGACACTTCGGCTTGATCCCAAACGCGGGAATCGCTATATGGATGCAGCGACAGAATTAGCAAAATCACTAAACATCAAGGTGTTGATGCCAAAACATTTTGAAACAAATACATTGTTTGACACTACTGGAATATGGAATCGAATTCGCAGAACAAGACGTTTACTCCCACAAAAAAATAGAATTCCCATGCGATGTTTCCAGCCATGGCAAAATCCAAGCATTCGCTCGGACGGATCAGTAACACCATGCTGTAACAGTATTCGATCCATGGGTTCGATGCACAAAACCTCTTTTTTCGAAATATGGAACGGATGGCGCTTCCGGCTATTTCGTTTTATGGTTGATACGTGGTTACCCCCTCCAGAATGCAGGCTGTGCAATGTAATTGACGGAATCAATGCAGGAAACCCCGGCAATACTATAGCCCGCGAAGGCTTACTGATAAAAGCTTTGTACTACATTGAACGTAAAGTATTACAATGCATCCAGAGATTCACAAAAACATAATATCTGCCCTAATATTATCAAACCGTAAAAGTGTGCTGGCATACTTAAGCAATGTCTGATATACGCAATTTCGGTATGAATGGAGGATACAAGTATATGAAACAGCATTTGAAAAACGCAATACAAAAGGCGGATGCCGATTATATCGATGCCAAGTATGAGGATACCCGCCAGCTCAGAATCACCTTTAACAAATTGGATATCAACAGTGTTTCGAATACGGTAATCAAGGGTGGCAGGATTACAGCGCTGAAAAACGGTGGATACGCCGCAGCATCGTTTACAAGGCCCGAAAAACTGATGGATGCGGTTGAAACCGCAACCCGCAGCGCGCTTGATCTGTCCCGGTTTGACTCAACTAACAAACTCATGCCAGCGCCAGTGGTAAAAGACACAGTCATTCCTGTGATGAAAACGGTTCCGCAAGATGTGTCATTTGATGATAAAGTGGCTTTGGCACGTGAATATATGTCAATTATTTTAAAAGTACCCAAAGTGTTTATCTCTTTCGGTACATACTATGAAAATCACACAAATGAAACGTATGTAAACTCTGAAGGTACAGAAATTAAACAGGATATCGTGCAGTGTTTTCTATCGTTTCGAATTATGGCCAAAGATGGCAGTCGAACCGAAAGCGCCGGTATAGCATTGGGCTTTGATTCGGACTTTGATCGTTTGATTAACCGCCATGCAGATGTTGAAAAGAAAGCAGAATTGACAGTATCGCTTTTGGATGCAGTTTCTGTTAAACCCGGAGTGTACACCATTGTTGCAGATCAGGACTTATCTGGAGTTTTTACCCATGAAGCATTCGGTCATTTATCAGAAGCAGACGATACGATAAATAATAAATCCCTTCAGGATATGCTTGTACCAGGTCGAAGAATGGGCGGTAACTACCTGAATATTATTGACGATGGAAGTTGGCCGGGAGCCAGCGGAACCTACAGTTATGATGAACAGGGTGTCCTCTCAACCAGAACATATCTTGTAAAAGAGGGACTGCTTGCCGGACGGTTGCATTCCCGTCTTTCGGCTGCAGCGCTCGATGGTGAACTGACCGGCAATTATCGGGCAACAGATTACCGGTTTATGCCTCAGGTCAGAATGTCCAATATTTTTATCGAACAGGGATCAACACCATTTGACCAGCTTCTTCAGGCAGCCGAGGACGGTTTGTATCTGTGCGGTGGCAAAGGCGGACAAACGATGGGGGATCTTTTTACATTTGGCGCTCAATATGGATATGAGATCAAAAACGGCAAGCTGGGGCGAATGGTAAAAGATATCAATATTTCCGGAAATGTTTTTGAAACTCTGGAAAACATAACTCATGTGGGCAACGACTTCCAAATGAATGAAGGCGGGGGTTGCGGAAAAGCCCGAGCCGGCTTGTTTGACATGCAGATGCTGGAAAAGAGCGGTACCGGTGGTCCCAGTGTTTTGATTAAAAATGTTGTTATAGGAGGCGAATAATCATGGAGAAGTTATTCAGACTGGCATCGGAAAAAGCGGATCAGGCTGAAGTTTATCATGTCCGTAAAAAGTCATCCCCTGTGAATTTTTACAATTGGCGACAAGCAGATGTTATAAACAGAAATCTGGATGAAGTGTCATTGCGAGTAATAAAAAACGGGCGCATTGGAACAGTCAAAGGGTCATCCACCGAAGATCCGAAGTGGATGGTTGACGCCGCTTTGAAAGCGGCTGAATTCGGTTCGAAAGCTCCCTTCCATTTTCCGGGTGAATCCAGTAAAGGGCATGGCGGAAAGATATGTGACCCCGAATTGGAAAATATGGAACCAGCGCAGATGGCTGGCGATGGCCAGGCAATTTATGATTATGTTAAAAAAAGTTATCCTGAACTGCCGTTAAACCTGTATTTCGATAATGAAATCACGGATGTGACTATCATGAATACGTCCGGTAAAGAAGAATCGTATCGTAAAACATTGTATACGGTTTGTTTGTTATCGATGTATCAGCGTTCAAAAGAAGGCGTCAATAAAGAACTGACACAATGCAGATATTTTCGTTTTCCAGAAAACACGATTGATGAACTGATGAATGAAAATCGGTTGTCAGAAAAAGAACTAAAAGTGCCCACACGAAAAATGCCGGTTTTATTTCGGGCATCGGCGACATGGAGCATTTTGTATCGGATAATGGAAGGAGCTAATGGCGCCCAGAAAGTGCGGGGGGTAACTCCGCTGATTGACAAGCAAAACTCGCGGATTTTCGGGCCGGAAGTGACACTGACTGATGACCCGACGGCTGACTGGGCTCCTGGAAGCACACCATTTGATGATGAAGGCGTGCCAACAAGAAAAAAAGTAATTGTCGAAAACGGAGTGTTTCGGAATTTCATATTTGACCTGGTAAATGGTGCAAAAGATGGAACCGGTTCAACCGGAAATGGAATCAAACGATCCATGTGGACACGGGGTATCGAGGTAGCGCCCAATCCCCGTTTCAACAATCTGTTTATGTCACCGGGAGACAAAACATTTGAAGATCTTGTTGCAATGATGCCGGAAGGAATCATAGTAAACGATGTTATCGGTTTTCATTCCGGTAATATACTACAGGGACATTACTCAATGAATGTCGGTATCGGTTTTTATGTCAGGGACGGCATCATACAGGGCAGAGCCATGGATACCATGATTGCTGGAAACATTTATGAAGATTTTCATCGTATCAAGGGAATGACTAAAACCGTTGAATATAATCCGGTTGCTTACAGTCCGGAGATATTGATTGACTCAGTATCCGTATCCGGAACTGCCTGAGAAGACTTCAAAACCTCTTAACTCTTGCGTGGCAATATGGTTGTGAACCGCGTTTTCGATAGTATTCCTGATGATAATCTTCGGCAGGCCAAAAAACACCAGCTTCTGACACACCGGTTTTGATCTTTAGTCCTTTGTCTTCAAGCACTTTGATCAAAGATTTGGCTGTTTCTTTTTGAGATTCATTCAGATAAAATATTTCCGATCGATATTGTGTGCCGACATCTGGACCCTGTCGATTTTTCTGAGTTGGATCGTGAATTTCAAAAAACAGTTTTGCCAGCATTTCGTAATCTGTTTTTTCAGGATCGAAAAATACTTCAACCGCTTCTGCATGACCGGTATCTCCAGTACATACCTCCTGGTATGTCGGGTTCTCCTTGTGTCCTCCAGTATATCCCGAGACAGCTCGTAAAACACCTTCCTGCTGACTGAACAAATGCTCAACACCCCAAAAGCACCCTCCAGCGAAAATTGCTCTGCCGATTTTAGGCGATGGCAGCGTTTCATTATGCGGTACAAATCGTATCGAAAGTGAATTAACACAGTGACGCGTGTTTTTGGAAGTCAGTTTTTCGCCTTTAAAAACATGACCCAGATGCCCGTCACAGGCGGCACACAAAATTTCGGTCCGTCTTCCGTCCGGGTCAGGAGCACGCTTGACTGTACCGGGCACCTCATCATCAAAACTCGGCCAGCCGCATCCTGAATCAAATTTGTCACCTGAGCGATATAACGGTGTGTTGCAACGCCTGCAGATATATGTTCCCTTCTCCTGGTGATTCCAGTATTCCCCGGTAAAAGGACGCTCCGTGCCCTTCTGAAGAATAATCCTCTGTTCCTCCGCAGTCAGTTCATTGAATTCCACAGCTAATACTCCAAATGGTAAAACAATCATAAAAACAAATACAAAACACATCATAACAGGCCTGATTGTCATTTGTCAGCCCTCCTGACTAACATTTTACGAATCCTGAAACACAGAATCAAAAATACCGTTGGCATATTATGTTGACCCTTCTGTTTATTTTTGGTATATTCGATAGCGAAATGAATAGACATTAAGCGCTCACGCTTTTGTTAAATTGTTTTTTTACGAATGGAATTGTGTTATGGAAAACATTAAACAAGTTCAGGAAAGTCAAGTTTTGGTTGACCTGAAAAACACTTTGTCACGCCATGAAAAATCCCATCAGCGCCGGGAAACATCCTACAACTATTTAAAAAAACTGTCACCTGAAGCAATCAGGGAACTGTTTGAATCCGTTGTGCAGCAGAGTTTGCGATGGGAAGCTGAGAATGCAGTTTTTGTAATGTTTATTGATCAGTTAAGCATCTCCAGAAGGCTCGGAAAAAATGGTTACAGACAATATTGGCAGACACTTCAAACATCAGAACATCTAAGAAGTATTCTGCCGATTTTATCAGAAATCAGAGAATTGTCTCCGGAAGAAATTCTGTATCTTCAGGCGCTTTTCAATCTATGGCTTCAAATAATTCTTGGTGTTGAAGACAGAGCTGTTCAAATTGGACATGCACCACTCAACATGACCTTTTCTGCTATTTTAAAAATTTTATGGCGAGACAAGGATTTTGAGACTTTCAAAGTCATTATTGACAGAGATGAGTTTCCGCCTGTTCTTCATTCGCTTTTAATCAAAATATTGGAAGAGCTTGATTTTGAAGCTACTGAGCAGGCGTCGCTGTATCAATTGGAGCTGGCGGAATCAACAATTGAAGAACTGGCTGGTGGAGCATTAATTAAATCCAGCAAAAAAGGCATGGCCGACGGGACAGCCGCAGGCAAACTGGCAGACGCCATGATGCTTAGACAAGCCGAAAAACTGTTACGGAAGATATTGTTTTCAATCCGGGCTCTTTCAATGTACCCATCGGGACATCCCGGATTAAAAAAGAGTTTCGAATCAACTATGGAAACCATCGGTGAGCTGATGGAAAATCGCCGAATGGTTGTTATAACGCAATTGGCCGGATCAATTTTGGTTAATGAAATTCGAATCAAGGCAGAAGACAGGATTGTATTACAGTTTATTGAGATTTTGGAGGAAAAGAGTGTTTCCAGCATAACGTTTTTACCCGAAATAAATGCGCGAGAAATTGAAATGTTGGTCAAGTTATTCAATTCAAGTGTTTCTTCTGTAAAAGACGAAGGGGGACCTCGTTCTTTTCTGCTCAATAAAGGTGTAGAACATATTATTCTTGATCAATATCGTTACGGCGTTATAGGTTCTGATGAAGAAATTGTTCACGTAACCAATATAGGTTGGGGCGGTGACGGTGGTACCGGTAGCGGTGACGGACCTGGTGATGGAGGCGGCCTGGGACTTGGCGATGGAACCGGCCTGGGGCCAGGTGGCACAAGTGGAAATGCTGATGGCGCACAGGGTGGTGCGGGCATAGAAGGTGGTACAGCAGTCTTACCGGGAACAGAACATGCCGGAAATAATTCACAATCAGGTTTTCCGGGGTTTTCCGGCGCCAGCATGGGGCCTGGCTATGGTCCCGAAACAAGTGCCGGAACGGGCACTGTTTCTGCAGGGACAGAGGGCGTTTCCGGCCGTGCTGAAGAGTCTGATGATGATATTAATTTCAGCGCTGTTGAAGGGTTCCGTCCGGGCGGAGCAGGTGAAGGTGCCGGAAGTGGTGGAGTGACCGGGAAACAAACAGCAGGCTCCGGCGGCCCTTATCCCGGAGGAATGGGTGGTTCTGGTTCGGCTCCAGGACATGGCCCATATGGTGGTGTTTTTACCGGAACGGGAGCGGGGACCCGAAAAAGACCGGGGAAGAGCGCTGAAATTATTCTGTTGCACGATATTGTCGGCCGTGTCTCCGGCGGCGGAGCAATGACTGATATTTCCAACGAAGAAATTGGACATTTGTTCAAACGAATTCTTACCGGAGAAATTGATCGACGTCAGGAGTACAGAAAATCGCTGGCAGAACTGATTGTAGCGCTTGATCCAGACTTTTTAAAAAGGGCGATAATCGATTCTCCAGAAGTCAGGGAAAGACTCGCCTGGAGTGTCAGCAGAAAAATAATCACAAAAACCCTTGATAAATTGCAATCCAAAAACCTGGACGAACGCAATGTTGCAATAGAAATTCTGCAGCATATTGCTGAATTGGCTATCGTAAGACAAAAAGATTCAAGCCTGCGGCAAATTATTGAAAAACTGATAGAAAATCTGTCAAAAATTGAAACTGATCTGGATACCAGTAAACAATTGGCTGATGTGATTGGCAGTTTGATATCAAAAATCGTTATAAATGGAAACCTGAAAATGGCTCTGGATTTTCTTAACGACATCAGGACCGCACAAGATAAAATTGCTCTTCATCCTTCAAGACACCAACTCACCTACAGAATAAATGCTCTGAAACAGGTCCTGTTAAAGGTTTCTTCGCAAGATACCGTGCGATATCTTGTGCGCCAATTGGGTAAAGACAAAAGATCAACCGTTCAGCGAACTGTCGCGATTCTGAAAATGCTTGAAACAGAAGAAGTGGTTGTTCAACTCATATCTGTTTTTGAGCATGGCGCACGCCGTGAGCGAAAACGGGCATATGAGCTTTTATTGTCTATGTCTGAAGTTGCTGGAGATGTTATAACGCATCATTTGAGCGTTCTTCAGGACCGCGAATATTTTCCAAGAAAACCTGACAATATCCGCGAAATGGTTGATGAAGCCTGGTATCGAGTCCGCAACAGTCTGGGTGTACTGGCAAAAATCAAACACAAGGATGCCGAAAGAATATTTAACCTTGCTATACATGATCAGGACTATCGAGTTCGCAAAGAAACGATTTATGTTATGATGAATGCTCGTCATCCAGCAACTGCTGAAATTGCAAAAGCACTCCTGAAAGATCCAGATGATGAAGTCAGAAACCTGGCTATTCTTGCCATGAGAGAGCCATCAGAAAGGCATGCAGTCGATGATCTTGTCCAACTGTTTATGAATGAACCTAATTTGCGAAAACAAATTCTTGAAACTCTTGCCGGAATAGAACAAAGAAAAAGTAAAGATTTTGTATATCAGTGCCTTCTTTTAAGTGAACCTGATCTAAGAAAAATGTATCTAAAGGATATTAACCTTCAAATATGGGCAATTCAATGTCTTGCTGAATACGGCAGCAGCCGGGAATTACAAATATTACAAACATTCAAAGAACGCCACCAAAGCGTTTACAAGCGATTAAGATATTTTCCTGTTCGTTACGCAATAAAAAGTAAAAAGGTCATTTATGCCATCAATAACGCTATTTCTCATCTTGAACAGCAAAAACTGGATATCGACCAGGAAAAATCTATAATTATGGATGATGAAACGCCCAAACTTGATGTGGATGAGTTTGTTGCTAACTGACCTCATTGTTGCGTCTGAAAAACAACCTTGAATAAAATCAATAACTGTGATGTATTCAATACGAGGGTTGATGTGAAAAACACTTGTTCTGTCTATATTTTTGTTATTTTTTTATGTGCATTTGTCACGAGTGTTGTTTCATCTGAATTGCCTGGTGGTTTATCACTGGCAGAAGCTGTTGACATCATGATTGCCAATAACATCGACATGCAAAATGAACGCTTGAATCTTGAATTGGGACAATCCGTTTTTCGTGCAGCCAAAGCTCCATGGACACCCCGGATCAGCTTGAGTTCAGATACAATATACTCTCGTTACGCTTCAGATGATGCTGAATCAAATGTTTACCATCAACTCAGAACAGATATTAGCAAACGTTTTGCTCTGACCGGCGCAACACTGTCTTTATATTCCAACATGGCATATCATGATGAATCCGACCGGTTTTTCATGGAAGAAATGCATGACGATGTCGGCTCATATTCCAGCGCAATTGGTTTGAGTATTCATCAGCCGCTAATTAAAAACGTCGGCCCGTGGAATGACAAAATATCTCTTCAACGAAACCGTTTTGTTTTTGAAAATGCGCTATACAGATTTGCGAAGACTCAACAGCGCATGATACTCGATGTCATTGTTTTGTATTTCAACACCATGAAACAGGAAAAACTGCTGGATGTGGCTCTTAGAAGCGTACGCGACGCAGAAATGCACCAGCAAAATACCCAAATTAAACTTGAGGAAGGTCTGGTTGCCCAAATGGATGTTTCTCAGGCAGAACTTCAGTTGGCACGGCAGCAAATATCACTCATTCGTTCACAGCAAAACACTGAATCGCTGTTTGACACGTTAAAACTCGTTTTGAATATGCCTCTGGACAAGAACATTGTATTGTCAGAACCCATCGATTACAGCCCAGAACATATTGACACTCAAAAAGCGATCAAAGAAGCTGTAAATCAAAGACTCGAAATTCGTGTTTTGAATAATGAAATTTTTATGGCTGAACAAGCAGTAAAACAGGCCTTCAACCAGCGTTTGCCAGCGCTCGATCTGGTTTTGAATGCTGAGTCATCAAATCGGAACGATCGATTTGCCGATACACTCCGTTTTAATGATGAGAAATACGATTTCAGGGTCGGTTTTTCTTACACTTTTGGAGACCGAACGGATCGTGAGCTCTGGACTCAGTCTGAGATACAGTTGCGTAAGTTAAAAAATGAGCTTGAACACAGGATGCGATCCATCGAGAAAGAGGTTCGTGACGAAATTCGCCATTACAATGCATTAATCGAAGCCTCAAATGTTTCAGCTCAATCACTTTCAATTGCAGAAAAAAACCTTGAGCTGGCAACCGAAAGCTATCGTGAAGGTTTAACCGGTAACCTGGATTTGATCAAGGCTCAGGATGATTTAATAACGGCCGGGACCAGTTATTATTCGGATGTTATTGATCTGGCTATAGCCAAAGCGCGTATTTTATATGTTTTGGGACGGAAAATTGATCCGGATAATCTGACGTTGGAGGCCCAGTCCACTATGCCTGTATATGATGAAAATTATATTCAATCTGTGTCTGATTCGTTCATGACCCTTTCCGGAGAAGTATCTGATGATTAGGAAAATCCGGTGGGGCGTGATCGGTCTATGTGCAGTGATTATTGTTCTTGTAATTATCAGATACGCCGGACGGGGGGTTGTTTCGGGAGACCTGGTTGTTACGGCTCTGGAAGGACCATTTCGTTCTGAAATATTTCTGATTGGTGAAGTCAAAGCTGTAAACACGCTAAGTATCTCGGTTCAAAATCCGGGACGTTTAGCGGATATTGTATCGGAGGGATCCGTTGTCCAAGAAGATGAACCGGTAGCCTGGCTGGAAACCGAAGAGTTGGAACGGAACGTGGAGCGATATCGTATTGACGTTGAAATCGCTCAAAAACGCTTACAAAAAGTTGAAGAAAACGCTCGTTTACAAGACAGACTGAATCTGCTTGCTATTGAAGAAGCCCAATCCCGCCTTGAATATCAAAGGAACCAGCTTGCCACGACGGAGTCCAGACTGGAGCGAACACGCAGACTTGTTAGCGCAGAAATTTCACCTCGACAAGCTCTGGATGATGCTGAACTGGAGGTTTTGAGTCAAACTCTGCAAGTGCAGAATGCTGAACTGAACCTTGAAAAAGCGATCAACAATCGTGAGTCTCAACTGGAACTGCAACGTGCAGATATAACAACAGCTCAAATCGAACTGGACAAAAATCGGAGTGAACTCAACAAAGCATTGTCTGGACTTGAAAGCGCCGTAATTCGGGCTCCAGCTTCCGGAATGGTACTATACAGAAATATATGGAAAGGAGGCGGCGCTCAGGAAAAAGTTGCAATTGGTGACCAGATCGGTCCCTGGCAGCCTTTTATGGAAATACCGGATTTGTCCGAATTGGAGGTTGTGACACGTGTGGACGAAATAGATATTTCACGTCTTCATGAAAATCAGAGCGCCACAATACATTTGGACGCTTTTCCAGCAATGCTTCTGACAGGAACTGTGGCACGAATAGCCTCACTTGCTGAAGATGCAGCCATGTCACGCTCAGGAAGCAGTGAAGAGGGACGCAAAGTATTTGAAGTCGGTATCAGAATTGAAGAATCACCTGAAGAATTACGGCCGGGAATTACCGCCAGAGCAACCGTTCTTCTGCATCATTCTGATTATGAAATATATGTGCCAATCGAAGCCGTTTTCACGGAAGGTGACGACAGATTCGTTTTTATAAGCGCTTTCGGAGGGCCTGAAAAACGGCTGGTCAAAACGGGTGTCTGGAATACACAACATATAACCATAATCGAAGGATTGGACGCTGGCCAGCGCATTTTACTGGTCCGTCCGGATACGATGTAGTTAATCCATGTCCGGTTTCAACAGAAAACATTGTCTTTTTTATATCTTTATTGCTGTTGTTGCATTTATTTGTCTGATCTCTTGTAGTCGTCAACACATATATGCGCCGCCACCGGACAGTGATACCGTTCGTGTGATTCGCAATGATTTCGTATCAGGTATAAATGATACAGGCATTGTGCGGGCGATTCGAAGTTCTGCAGTCACCACAACAACTCAAGGGCAAATTGTACGAATGATGCCTGAAGGTTCATTTGTACAACAAGGGCAGCCGGTGGTATGGCTGGACACCCAATCCATCACACAACAAATTGAAGCAGAAACCATTAATCTGCGCAGATACCACTCAAATTATGAGCGTACAATGGAAGCTCTGGCCGAGGAACGCTTTAATCTGGAGCAAACATTAAAAGAACGTAAGGCGACCCATGAGTTTGATTATCTGAATCTGGAACGGGCCCAGCGGGATTTTGAACAGCGAAACGATCTGTTTGACCGTCAGTTAATTTCTGAACGAGAGGTGGAACTGGCCAGGAATCTTCTGGAACAACGACGCCTGACGGAGCTCGCTTCTCATCTGGCGCTTCAACGGGCCGAAATCGAATACAATTCCAGATCGAAGACTATGAAGCTTGAAATGGAGATTGCCAGACAAAACTATGAACAGAGCAAGTACACAATGACACAACTTGAAGCGCAACGTGATGCTCTTGTTTTGTATTCTCCCGCTGACGGCATTGTTGTCACACAGCGCCAGTGGAACAATGAACCGTATAAAGTCGGTGATCGTGTCTGGCGTGGCCGACAAATACTGGAAATCCCTGATTTGTCCGAGTTTATGATATGGGCGCAGGTTCCCGAAGCTCATTTTCAGCGCGTATTTGAGGGACAACATGTCTGGATACGTATTCCTGCTCTGGAACACGCAGTTCTGGACGGTGTTGTTGAGTCCATAAGCTTTTTGGCAATGCCTCGTGAGTTAAGTCGGGGAACCGTTTTTTCCAGGCGTGAAACCGGTGATACACGAAGCAAAGTATTTGAAATTGCTGTTCGGTTGACCACTCATGATGAACGATTGCGCACCGGTATGAATTGTGCCGTCGTTTTTGTCGAGGAAAGATTGCCGGATGTGATAACTGTACCTGTTAGCGCTATTGGATGGGATGAATCCGGGCCCTATGTGTTTGTTCTGCGTAACGGGCGTTTTGAATACCGACAAATTGTGACCGGTCCTGATAATCGGGTTGATGTTGTTGTGAAAAAAGGACTTGAGACCGGTGAACGGGTAGCCCTGTATGCAATCAGCGCACCCGGTCAGGACACAGCATTTCAAATGGTGGAATCGTAATATGCAAATCGGTCAAACAATCAAAATCGGACTGACTGAAATTCGCAGTAATAAACTCGGTTCGTTTTTGACAATGCTGGGAGTCATATTTGGTGTGGCGGCCGTAATCGCAAGTGTTGCAATCGGCGAAGGAGCAAAACAACAGGCCATGGAACAGGTCGAATTGCTTGGCATCACCAATATCCGTATTCAGGCAGTTGAGTTAACAGGCCATGAACGGTTAACCGCCATTCAGCAAAATCCCGGCGGCCTGAAACAACTTAACATGAAAGCAATTGAAGCCAACTGTCCGTTTGTCAAAACTATGGCTCCGGTAAAAAAACTGAAAGAAAGACCAATCTTTGAAGGCCGAACTATTAATGCCGATGTTTTGGCAATAACACCCGAATACTCTCATGTGATGAATTTTTTCCCATACCGGGGGCGGTTTATAAGTGATCTGGATATGGCAACTGTTCAACAGGTCTGTGTTATAGGCGCTGAAATCCATCAGGAAGTATTCGGATCAGCTCCGTGGGAACGCATTTCTGGACAGAAACTTCAAATCGGCGATTCCATGTATGCTGTAATCGGTATCATGGAAGACAAACGTTTTGCAGATGCTGGAGCCTCCGCAGTCAGTCTGCGAAATATTAATCGGGATGTTTATGTTCCATTAAGTTCAGTCGGAAGACGATTTGCTTTTGATAGTGATCATCATGAACTGTCCGAATTAATCATTCAGGTTACAGATCGGGGAGTCGTGACACAAGCCGCCAATCTGATCGAAAACATACTGAAACGAACTCATGGTGGCGTTTCGGATTACGAGATCATCATTCCGCTGGATCTTCTTCGGCAAGCTCAGGCCACTCAGCGCAGGTTTAACCTCGTGCTGGCAGCCATCGCAGCCATTTCATTGCTGGTAGGTGGAATAGGTATAATGAATATTATGCTTGCCAGCGTAACACAACGAACACGTGAAATAGGTGTTCGACGTGCGCTTGGAGCAACGCAAAATGATATAATGACCCAGTTTCTGGTTGAAGCAGTCATGTTGAGTCTTGTTGGAGGTATTTTCGGTATCATGGCGGGTTTTACATTGGGCGCCGTGATTTCCTATTACGCCGGATGGAAAACAGTGTTTTCGTTAACCGCTGTCT
>PWNJ01000235.1 GCA_003558985.1 candidate division CSSED10-310 bacterium | reverse complement strand
GTCAGCCATGGCTGTTGCCGTTGCATCTTTCGCCTGATACCAAACAGTTATAATAGAACCATGTTCAACAGAGACAGCGCCATCACCATGTTGCGGTGGTCCGGAGGTTGTCAGAAAGGTTCCCTGATAATGACCCGATGCAACTTCTGTCAGATTCAGTATTTCCCATTCCTGTTCAATTGTGCTTTTTATTTGCACCGTCACGGTTCCTTGAGCACCTGAATCCAGAACCCGAATAATCATTTCGTCATCGGGTTTGTAGGCGGGTTTATCAAGATATACGCCTGTCAACCCGTCATAGCTGGCATATGCATCAATCAGACCCCAACCCCACACGTGGTTCGGGCTGGTATTATTTGCATTAATTCCCTGACATGTCTGATTATGGTATCCGGCCCCGCCAGGCGCCGTAAATGAGTTGTTCAGGACAAGTTGTCGAGTTGCTTCTATATCTCCAATCAGATCCGGCGCTGCTGACCATAAAAGCGCCACTACGGATGTGACGACGGGAGCAGCCATGGATGTTCCGCCCCAGGACGCGTATCCTCCACCAGCCAGCGATGAACGTATATTATGACCCGGCGCCGTAATTTCAGGTTTAATAAAATCAGGCGCCCCCGGAATATTCGAATGCGCAGGGCCTCTGCTGGAACCCCAACCCGCCCAGAAAGCGCTGACAATTCTGTTTTGGGAATCGGAAGCGCCAACAGTCAGAACCTGTGGATAATCTCCGGGGGAACGTAATGTCCGGCAGTTGTCGCCCTCATTTCCCGCAGCAAAAACTGTGAAAATGCCCGCCGCATGCAGTGCATCAATATCGGGTGCATACCGGTAATCACCGCCTCCAACCGGTAAACCCCATGAGTTATTGATAACATGAGGAGCCATTGCCGGAATACCCTGAGCAGGTGTTTCTCCATATCGATAAGGTGCAAGAAACCATTCAAAACACTCATGAAATCCGGCTGCATCGACCAGAGGTCCGCACGCTATCCATTGTGCGCCCGGAGCACCTCCAATCCGGTTACCGTGGCCATCGTGGCCCACAATCGTTCCCATGGTGTGAGTCCCGTGACCACCGGAAACAAACTCGTCAAAATCACACGGTACTGCCGGATACGGGCATACCCAACTGCTAGTTGTGGCATGCCAGTTGTAATCATGAGTTGCCGTCATGCCATCCCAGCCACGATATTTGGACTGCAAAGCCGGATGTGTCCAGTCAACGCCCGTGTCAAGATTCGCAACCACAATGGTTTCACCAGTAAAACCGGCGTTCCAGATATCCGGTATGCCAATATGTGTTAAATGCCACTCGGGTGACCCCTCCACTTCGGGCTTGACCGTTGATTCCGGCTGCTCATTGACAAAATCATACGCCGGGTTCGCACGAATTTCAGACACAAGATGATGATTGGCCGCCTGAATCAACATATCCGGTGTTCCGTCCCTGACCAGAATCATGTTTTGAATATGAAACCGCTGAATAACAGCGCCACACAAACTCAGATCATCGATAATCATTGGCTGTGTGCTTTCTGCCTCCAACCTTAACAGATGAAAAATTTGATCACCTCGCGATATCCTGTTCTGTCGATTCGCTGACTCTGAAAAATCCGCCTGGTTCGCAAGCACCATAAAATAATCCGCTTTCCCATTCAGTTGCATATCAATCAGAAGAGATTCCGGAACAAATCGAAGTGATTTCATCGACTCATGGCCTCCCCAGTAATCAGGGTTTACTGCACTGCGGGCCGTTATCGATGAAAATATAAGAAGAAGTATCCAGGCAATTCGGAATCTGACCATCACAAACCTCCGTAATAAAGTTGTTGACTCCCTATCCGCTGACGCTTGTGCTGACACGATCAGTAAACACATTTGCGCTCACAGAAATGACCACATTCAAATAATAGAGGAACAGCTTAACATTTTCTTAACATGTTCAAACCAGGATTAATCCAAAAAAAAAGCTCTTCCTGTTACGGAAGAGCTTTTGTTTCAGTCTTAACAGATTTTACAACGGATCGACACAATTTTCCTGGCCAAGTCCGGCAAGGAAAATTAACTGCGAATCACTTGCTGTAACAACGCCGTCACCGTTACAATCTGCGGCACACTCTTCTTCGTATGTTGGAGTATAACTGCCGATTGCAATCATAAATGCCATCTGCGCATCGGCTGCAGTGATAACTCCATCCATATTGACATCGCCATGATTCAGACAATCAGGCGTGGGTGTTGGAGTTGGCGGAGCTGGTGTGGGTGTTGGTGCAAGCGGCAGACTTCCACTGAGTCTGAATGCAATATCATAATGAGTGACTTCGGATACGTGATCCCAATTTCTCCAGGTTGTTCCGTGTCCAAAACCGCCTCCGGGATTGATCCATTGTCCTTTTTCAAGGTTTGAGGTATCGGATGACAAGCGTCCGTACTGACCGTGAGGTGAAAAGCTCATCGTTGGATAGAACATCAGCCACCAGGTACCTTCAGGCAGTTCAATCGGGTTAGCCAGAGTCAGACTGGTATCACTCACCTGGTTCAGATGACCGGTCAGCAGTGTAACCTGCGGATCATTCGTGGGCAGATCCAGACTCCAGAACGGAGCCGCACCGCCGCCAGGATAGCCCGCTGGAAGACCGCCATTGTCAGCATAAATCCGCCAGTGCAGTGTTGTGGCATTGGCCAGGGAAGTTCCACCGTTATACATTTCACCGGGTACAAAGATATTTTCAATGACCCACGGCTCTGTGTTCATGAAATCGTCAGCCAGATGACACGTGTAATCACCGTATTGCGAGCTTGGAAATACCTGGTTAGCGCGGCGACTGGGACTGGACGAGCTGAGCGGTTGATCCCAGAGATTGAACAGGGTAACAGCTCTGTAATACTGTCCACTGTTGTCATCCTGGCTGATATTACCTGCATAGTCAGCGCTTTCGATCATTATGAAGTATTCTGTTCCATCGTTCAGACCTGAAACCATAACCTGATGATTTTCAGTCATTGTAGATTTTGAAACCGTTTGTACGGGAGGCATTGAACTTCCGTAATATACAACTGAATCAGCCGGTTCATTGGTATTCCATGTCACAGTAAACGATTCATCTGTAATATTGGTGATTGTGACATTCGAAATAACGGGAGGCAGTCCGTCAGCAGTCGCTGTTGTTGCCATGTCCAGATCGGAGTACCAAGCCGTGATGACTGAACCGTGTTCAACTGAAATAGCGCCGTCACCGGGAACCGGTGGTCCGGATGTGGTATTGAATGTACCTTCAAACTGACCGGAGGTAACTTCATTCAGAGTAACAAACTCCCATTGGGGTTCGACATCACTTTGTATCTGAACAACAACAGAGCCGGACGCCTGACTATCTCTAACTGATATGACCATTGTGTCGTCAAGCTGATAATATGCTTTATCCAGATAAACACCGGCAAGCATTTCAAATGCCGCGTAGGCATCCAGCAGTCCCCAGCCCCAGACATGATTCGGGCTGGTATTACTTGCATTAATACCTGCACATGTCTGGTTGTGATAACCGGCGCCTCCGGCTGTTTTGTATGCGCTATCCTTGATAATCTGGGCAGTCGCATCGACATCACCAATGAGTCCCGGCGCTGCCGACCACAGCAGAGCTACAGCAGCGCATGTGTGGGGTCCTGCCATGGAGGTACCGTTCCAGCCCCCCTGATAACCGCCTCCGGGAACCGATGAACGGATATCTGAACCTGGCGCTACAATTTCCGGTTTGATAAAGTTCGGCGCTCCGGGAATATTCGGATGTGCCGGGCCGCGGCTTGAAAAACTGGAAATGTTATCAGAACTGGTACTGGATCCTGTTGTCATGACTTGTGGGTAATCACCTGGTGTTCTCAAAGACTGGCAACTGGTACCCTCATTACCGGCTGAAAACTCCATAAATACTCCGGCTGCCCGCAAAGCATCCAGGGCAGCAGCATATTGGTAATCACCGCCGCCAACTGGCCAGCCCCATGAATTGTTAACAACATGCGGCGCCATCGCTGGCACACCCTGTGACGGGTCTTCTCCAAACCGGTATGGAGCTAAAAACCATTCGAAACATTCGTGGAAACCGGCATCATCAATCAACGGCGCACAGGCCATCCATTGAGCGCCCGGAGCGCCACCGATCTGATTACTGCCTCCATCGTCCCCAACAATTGTTCCCAGACAATGCGTTCCATGATTGCCAGAATCATAAGGAACCGATGACGGATTGGAACTGACGTCGTGCCAGTTATAATCGTGATCACCGGACGTGCCGTCCCATCCGCGATATTGATTCTGCAATGCCGGGTGTGTCCATGATACGCCGGTGTCCAGAATACCAACAACGATACCCTGGCCGGTAAATCCTTCTGCCCAGACTTCCGGCATACGCACATGGTGAATGTTCCATTCGATTCCACGGGATTCCTGATTGCTGTCATAGGCCTCAGGTTGTGGATTCTCATGAATATAGGGACGATTTTCTCGAATTTTTGCCACCATACGGTTATTTACCGCAGCCAGCAACTTGTCTGGAGTTCCATCCCGAACAAGAATCATATTCTGAATATGATATCGCTGAATATTTGCGCTATGCAAATCCAGATCATTAATTAACTCTGGTTGAGTTCGTTCAGCAACTGCACGTAACTGATTGAATACATAAGTTCCGCGATCAACGTTGGTACGAAACCTTGAGGCACCGGATATGTCGGCCTGTTCTGTCAAAACGATAAAGAAATCGGCCATGCCTTCATTTTCCATACCGGCAATAACATTCTGCGGAACATTTTGCAATGTTTCCACGGCTTCCAGGCCACCCCAGAACTGAGGATTCGGAGCTGCCAGAGTCAATGGTACGAGTAACAAGCACCAGATAACTGATTGTGATAGAAATTTCTTCATACTTAACCACCTCTTCATGTTAAAAGGATTACAACGGATCAACACAGGATGCAGCGCCGAGAGCCGTCATGAAAATTAATTGAGCGTCTGCTGCTGAAACGACTCCATCGCCATTACAGTCAGCGGCACACTCTTCTTCATAAGTTGGAATAATAACGCCTATTGCTATTTGAAATGCCAGTTGGGCATCTTCTGCAGAGATTACACCGTCAAAATTCACATCCCCGTGATTCTGACACGGTTCCGGTGTCGGGGTTGGAGTCGGCTGTGGTGTTGGAGTTGGTTGTGTGCACGGATTTTCGAATGATACTTCCACGTCGTCAATGTTCCAGCCACAGTAAGCTATGATAGAATCTGTTGGTCCCATAACCCAGCGGAGTTTGACATCACTTTGACCGGCTGCCCACTGAGTTATATCGAATTCCTGATAGGTCCAGGACGTGTCATTTATCGTTCCACCGTCATGTTCCCATACAACATGCCAGATTGAACCGCCATTATTGGAAATCTGCACAGATGCATGGTCCCACCATGAGCTTTCCACGCAAAGCCATCGCCAGAAACTCAGGTTAACAGTTTCTGCTGTCGAGCAATCAAATGAATGGGTAGTCATATTCGTTGCCGGCAGATTGTTCTGGTAATTGCCGCTCAGATTGTATCCGACAATATGCGTTCCTGTATGACCGGACGGCGGGTTGCCGCCTTCACCGGAGGCCGGGCCCCATTCCCACAGATTTTCATATTCCCATCCCGGATCGGTATCCATATTTTCTTCCAGGAAAAGTATCAGTTCATAGGTCTGGACACCGTAATGCTGGCCGTTGTTATCATCCATTGCGATGTTGCCGGCCTGATCTTCTGCTGAAACATTGAAATAATAATAAGTACATGGTGTCAGCCCAGTAATTTGCAGTGAGTGATTTGTTCTCAGGGCATCATTCCTGACTTCGTTTTCCGGATCCATTTCGCCGTAATATATGATCGATCGAGCAGGTTCATCCGTTGTCCAGGTTACTGTGAACGAACGTGAATCAACGTAACTGACTTGCACATCGCTGATAACCGGTGGTTCACCATCGATAATGGCAGTGGTCTGCATATCCAGTTCGGAATAATACACGGTGATAGTTGAACCATGTTCTACTGAAATGGCGCCATCGCCGTGCACCGGCGGATCGGATGTTGTATAAAATGTTCCCTGAAACTGTCCGGTTGCTGTTTCAGGCAGGGTCACATATTCCCATTCCGGTTCGATATCGCTTTGAATCTGAACCGTGACGGAGCCGGACGCTTCACCATCGCGCACAGTAATAATCATCGTGTCATCCGGCTGATACATTGGTTTGTCAAGATACACACCGGCCAATTCCTGAAAGGCCGCGTACGCATCCAGCAGTCCCCAGCCCCAGACGTGATTCGGAATAGTCGTGTTTGCATCAATTCCCGCACAGGTCTGATTCCAATACCCGGCGCCTCCGGGTTCAGTCCAGGCGCTGTCAATAATTATTTGCTCGGTTGTGTCAATATCTCCAATCAGTCCCGGAGCAGCAGACCAGAGCAGTGCTACAACCGCACAGGTATGCGGGCCTGCCATGGACGTGCCACCCCAGCCCCCTTCATATCCTCCTCCGGGAACCGAGGAACGGACGTCATAGCCAGGAGCAACGATTTCCGGTTTGATAAAATCCGGAGCTCCGGGAATATTCGGGTGTGCCGGTCCACGGCTGGAACCCCAGAATGTCCATGATGAGCTGACAATTCGGTCCTGCACATCACTTGCACCAGTGCTGAAGACCTGCGGATAATCGCCGGGAGACCGCAGAGACTGGCAACTGTCACCTTCATTACCGGCTGAAAATTCCATAAATACCCCTGCAGCCCTTAACGCATCAAGATCGGGAGCATATTGATAATCTCCTCCACCGATCGGCCAACCCCATGAGTTATTGACGACATGCGGCGCCATTGAAGGAACACCCTGGGACGGGTCTTCGCCGAACCGATACGGAGCCAGAAACCATTCGAAACATTCATGAAAACCCGCGTCATCAATCAACGGTGCACACGCCATCCACTTGGCTCCGGGAGCACCGCCAATCTGGTTGCCTGCACCATCATCACCAACAATGGTTCCCAGACAATGAGTGCCATGATTGCCATAATCTCGCGGTACAGGGTCAGGAGTAGCACTAACGTCATGCCAATTGTAGTCATGATCACCAGTTGAGCCGTCCCACCCGCGGTACTTCGGTTGAAGCGCCGGATGTGTCCAGGAAACTCCGGTGTCCAAAATACCGACAACGATCCCTTCACCGGTAAAACCTTCCGCCCAGACCTCAGGAATACGAACATGCGAAATGTTCCACTCAATTCCGCGATTTTCCAGAGCTTCAAAGGCCATCGGTTGTTCGTTTCGGTGCTCATACGGCCGATTCTCACGTATTGCCGCTACCATGTGATGATTAACAGCGCCCAGAAGTATTTCAGGTGTTCCTTCCCGAACAAGTATCATATTCTGAATATGAAACCGCTGCATTCCGGCAAAACGCAAGTCCAGATCCCGGATCAGTTGAGGCTGCGTTCTGTCTGCCACCTCGCGAAGCCTGTCAAAAATATAGTGACCCCGATCTTCACGGCGGAAAAACTGTCTTGCTCCAGAAATATCCGCCTGCTCTTTCAACACAATAAAATATTCCGCAATGCCTTCTTCCTCTAATCGGGATATGACGTTTTCAGGCACACTACGCAGCATTTCTACCGCTTCAAGGCCACCCCAAAACGCGGGATCAGGAGCTGCTGATCCAAGGGTGTATCCACAAGTAACAGAAATAAAAATAATCACTGAAATTTTTAAACTGTGTTTCATAACTGCTTTTAAACCTCCATGTTTGATAACCATCACAGCACCTCGAAACATCATCAGAATGCTTCAAACTTCTCTGTTGCAATTTCCATTCCTGATCATCAGTATCTATGTTTTTATTTTTAGTATAGCAGATTGCCGTCTTTAATTAATCAGCCTGTTTAACGCTAGTCGTCATGCGACAGGATTATGGCGCTGTATGCGGCAATACTGATTTCAATTTTAGCGGAGGCGCCATTTCCCGAAAATTCGTCAGCATGGAAAACAGTTTTTCCAATATTACTAAAATTACTGTCATAGTCTGTGCTGTCGCTGTTAAAGCGGACAACCCATCGACCTAAAAACGGCATTTCTATTGTGTAATCTGTTTGGTTTACAGACGAAAAGTTTGCCACTATAACCACACTGTCTTTGGATCAACCTGATTCCCAGCGATGCCATGCAATAATGTTTTCAGTCTGATTCAGGTGCATAATCTGAACATTTTGCCCGGCAAGACCTTTTGTAAAGCCGCTTCTATTCAGACGTAGGGCTATCAAGTCTTTGTATAATTGATGAATCCCGGCAAAACGCTCCTTTTTAGACCAGTCCAGAGGATACTGATCATCAAACCACCGGTCTTCCAGGAATTCCTGCCCCTGAAAAAGCATTGGTATTCCGGGAACACTAAAAACCATAACCGCTCCCAAGGCAGATTTTTTTTTAGCAATCAGCGAATCGGCGCTTCCCGGTGAAACTTCTTCCGGAACTCGGGCTTTTCCATTGGCAACTTCATCATGGGATTCGGTATAGATAACTCGATTGAAAGCATTTGAATTGTAGGTATGCAAAATCGCATTTTTTACTGTCTCCATATTCCGCGCGGCATCATCCGGTTCAATCAAAGCCGCTCTGACAGCATGCACAAACGATGCTCCCCATTGAGTATCAAATCCAGCTCCGTTTTCATCGGCTGATTCCGTCAGATATGGGTTATCCTGAAGGTCCTCTGCAACAAGAATCGCATTTGATTTCATTCGCTTAATATCACTGTTAATCCACTGCATCAAACTCCATCCATCCGGCAAATCGTTATCAGGATCATTATTCTGTCCATATACATTTCGAATAAACGCTGTCATATCCCAGCGAAGGCCATCAATATTATAGTCTTTAAACCACATGACTGCATTGTCCCGAATATAATCTCTGACTTCTTTACGACCATAATCGGGTCTGGTATCACCCCACGGCGTTTCAGATCGCGCGTCATTATAAAAGTATATGCCGCCTTTTCCGTTTTCGCTCCAGCCGTCAAATTGCCACAAATCCAGATCATCAGGCCCGAAATGATTGTAAACAACGTCCAGAATGACTGCCAGGCCCAGTTTATGTGCCTTTTCAACAAATGCTTCGAATGCTTTTGGAGCGCCATAATCACTTTCTACGGCAAAAATATGTGACGGATTGTATCCCCAACTATAGCCACCTGCAAACTCCGCCAAAGGCATAATTTCTATAGCGTTTACACCCAAATCCCGTAGATATGGCAGACGAGCTGCAGCCTCGGCAAGTGTTCCGGGGCCGGTTTTTTCGGAGTCTTTGGCAAAGGTTCCAATATGCAGTTCGTAAATGATGAGTTCATTTATTTTCGGCATATCAAACGTTTTCAACTCAATTTTTCTTTGAGGTTTTCGTATGATGGCATTTCCTGCCGAGTGTGTCACGCGGCGGGCATACGGGTCGATTTTCAGGTATTCGTTATTGTTTCGAATAATTCGGTATCGGTATTCATCACCTGGAGCAGCATTGGCAATATCAAGCGTCCAGCATCCGTTGGATTCGCGATGCATCAGATGGCGTGTTTTATGCCAGTCGTTGAACGTTCCGACAACATACACCTTGTCAGCGTGAGGCGCCCAAACGACGAATCTGTATCCATCAGATATGGGAACAGCGCCTTTCAACTGAATGCTATTCATGGGTATTTCCCGGCGGATGATTGACATATTCGAAACCTATCAGAATTCTGTATCTTTTTAAAATCAGTCCATGTGTTCAAACTTTTTCTCCGATGGTTCTTTCCCCTTCAGAACCATGCCGAAATGATTGTATATAACTCCGGTATCATCGTTTCGGTCATGCCATCTGGCAAGAAATTCACGTTCAGTCAACCATGTTCTTCGAAATGAAGCGGGATCTTCAAACAGGATCACACCTTTCGAAAAACCAATAACGACAACATAGTGACCGTCATTATAGTTTTTTCGCCATTCGGCTTGAGTCAAATACCTGTCAGCCCAAGCCTGAACCAGAACAATAACCGGAAATCCCTGCTCAACATTATGTTTCAGTTCATCAATTTTCCAGTTTGATTTATGAAACACGTCAAATCCGTATGATTCCGCAACAGATATCATCATGGATACTCGAGTTCCGTCTTTTCCGGTTCCTAACGCTTCCATTAAGCGGTCACCTCGCACATCCACTCCATAATACGCCATAACAAGCTGTAAAGCCATGGCGCCACAATCGTAATCCGAGGTTTGTCTTCCAATATGCAGGTTAATCATGATGCGTCCGAGTCTCCTGATATGTACTGATTATAGCCAAAGTCGCTTTCAATGATTCGGCAAATTCTGTTCGCAATCTATTAATCGCAGTAATATTCGGTGTTCTGTCCGAATTTTTGTATAGCCGTTCATTTGTCTCCTGAATCAATCCGGGAACCTTGTCATAACATCTTTTAAAAGAGTTTATTGTATGGGCTGAACAAACATGACCATACACTTTATAGTATTCTGAAGCATTGACAGTAACGTTAATCCCCGGCAGCCGTTTCCCGAGCTCCGAAGCATATGTTTCCACCAGAATATCAGGACAGAACACCCGTGGTTCCGGATCTATATTGGAGTGCTGAAAATTCATTAAATCGATCTGGTTATCCGATACTCCCCGAGCTGAAACGGTGCTGTGCCCATCAAACAAAAAAATTGCTCCAGCAACGATCATATCGTGTATTTTTTGATGAAGTTTCACAAGATATTTTTCTGCCATTTGTTTTCGAACGGCCTTTGACGGTTCATAACCTGGACGATATACCGGGTGTCCGTTCACATCACGCAGCGGCACACAGTCATCCGGAATATCGGGGTGCCAGTTTGCTTCAATCACAACACTGCAATAAGGAAATACAATACTTTTCCAGAAGCACTTATCGCTCGCGGGCGATCCCTCGCATAAGCCGCCCGAAAATATCTTGCCCTGTAATTATTTTCGGGGTTTTACTCCAGAGCAGAATAACATCATCCTCTATGATATCCTGACCTTCACTGTTAGATTTCAGTCGAAAACGCGGCATTAAAACACCCAGCTTCTGATTCGAATCATCAATAATAATGGGCTTATGACAATGTTTATGAGGGTTAAATGTTTTTGCTGTGAACAACGCATTTCGAATAAAGTCATTGGCGCTCAGGACCAGTCGCGGTTCGTTCGTGCTATCAATAATAATGATCCAGCTTTTACATGTTTCTGCAATTTTACGAAGAAATGAATCGGCGCTGTCCGGTTGAATGGGCGGAAACTGAGGATATCTACCTTTAAACTCCAACTGAATAATACTGTCTGGATCAATGTCTTCTCCTTCGTCATTCAGCGGAACATCATCAATATTCAGAAAGTTCAATGCTCCCTGACCTTCCATCCAGGCGATGTCACTGTCTGAAGATTCCATATGAAGCTGGATGACCTGACGCAAATCACGCTCCCGAAAAAACCTGACAATCTCACCCCCCAGCCATTTGTTCAGCGCCCATGCTGTCGGCCATGCAACCGGATACAGCAACACCTGATAGATATGAAGTATCGGAGCCAAAAAAGCCGTCATACGCATGGCATGTCGCGAGAAATATGCCTGTGGCATAATTTCTGCAAAAACTGTAATCACAACGGTCGAAAAAAGGAATGCAGCAAAACCGGCCATCACGGACCCGGATAAAATCGCCAGCAGAACATTCACACCTACATTCCCCCACAATATTGTGACCAGCGTGAAATTGGCATTTTTCCTGAACTGAAGTGTCTTCAAAGCATCAGGATTGCGTTTGCGTGCTTCAACCTCAAGTTCCAGTTTGCTCATCGAAAAAACAGCAAGGTTCAATCCCGAAAGAATCGCAGACTGAGCAAGACAGATAATAATTCCAACCCAAGTAAACATTGTTATAATCTACAGTATTTCGTGCCAGTTGCCGCCCTGTAAATCACTCATAAACAGCGCTTTGTCTTCTTCTTTTTCAATCAGATTCCCGTATTTTTCTGCTGAATTTTCCTGTATATGCAATGCACTTTCATTAGCATTTATACACCATCCTGAAAACATCAGAAATCTGATACAAACTGTCACAAACAACACAGTTCGATAGTTCATTGTACCCCCCTTAATGTGCCTGATTGTCCGGCATTGGCTATTCCCCTGTCTGTCAGAATCCCAATACCATTAACAGCCATCAGGCTTTGATAAACCCGCCTTAACGATACAAGCGCATACTATACATGAGATCAGCATGACCGACACATTGCCTGTTTATTTGCCAGAAACAAAAAATACCGGCACCATGCCGCCACCCTGATGCACGTTGATAACGCTTCCCTCAGCGGCCCGAACAAACGAACCGGCAAATTCACCGTCATGAGACCAAAGATTCAGATTGACGTTTTTCGGTGAAAATCCCCTGAACTCGCCGTTTTCAACCACCGGAAACTCATCGGTCGGTATCGACACAAAATCCTGAACCGTGTAGATAATGTTTTCATTCAGGGACTTGTCAATCATCGCATTCCAGTTTGTATCATTGACATACCGGCCAACCAGAACTCCGAATCCACCGTACCCATCATTGGGTTTCAGAACAAGCAGGTCCTTGTTGTTTCGAACAAACGGAATCAAATCAACGGCTTCACCCCGATAATCGGTTTTTTTGTTCAGCAAAGTCCGCGTCCATGGCACATGCCGGTTATGAATATCCTGCTCCTCAACCGAGAAATACTGCGCATACTGCGCATCGGTCTGTATTTCCAGAATGGATTTCCAGTCACCCGATGCGGCGCTGACCGGGTTGACGAAACAGACGGCATTGTCGCGAAGCGCCTGAACCAATTGCTGACTGTCATCCCAGTAGGGGTCCAGTATAACGTCGTCAATGGCATCCCGATAAATCAGATGAATGGGTTTGCCGCGAAGCGTCAGAGTTTTGCCGTCATAGACAAAATCTCGCGGGTCGCCAAACTCAGTGTCAAAACCCATTGCCTGGTAGTATTCGACAAAGGCCAGAAAATCACCCAGAACTGTTGAATCTCTTTTGCAAACGAACGAAATATTCGGTTTGGATTCCGGTTTGACACCTTTTTGCGCACACCATTCACGGTATTTTTTGAAAAATGTTTTGAAGTGAGATTTGACCAGCCAATCAACATGAAACTCATATTTATCCTGAAGTTTTTTAATCACCGGTAGATCCAGAAACATCTCCAGCATCTGATCATGCCATCCCATGCCGCTGGGATCACCGCAGTTGTATTCCAGAAGCTTCAATTCTCCGGTGTCCGGCACATAGAAAATATCCAGCCGATTGATAATCTGATGACCCGGATATCCTGGATCAATCGCCGCCAGATCAGCCGTGCGGCCCTGAAGACGGATTTGCTCCCTGAATAACCCTTCATGAAAATACAGATCCCCTATCTTGTTTAGAGATGATATCAGATTTCGAGTGACATTTTGCAGCAGAGGGACCACCTTTTTATCGACAAAATATGGTTTTAGAAATGTCGGAAACAGTTTGCCCTCCATCAGCATTTGTTTGTCGGTCATTCGTTCGGCTAGCGTCTGCATCTGAGCCGCGGGATCGGTTTTTGCCAGAGTGTCGGCAAAATCGGCGTTAATTCTTTGAAGAATACCCGTCATACATAACTCCTTTCATGAAATGTCCAATGACTATCGACATGATTGTAATAGAAATGGTTTGAGTATTTCAATATTGATCATTTTTTAAATTGGGCGGAGGGCTTAGGGCGTGAATATCCAATATTCAACAAGGAATGTCCAGGTAAGAAGTAGGGTTATCGGGGGTAAGAGATATCTTTGACCTGGAAATTGGACATTGGATATTGGATATTGATAATTGAAATTGTTCCTCAAGCGTAGCGTTCTCGGGCGAAGGCCGCGCCTCCGCTCCTCTTCTCATCTACTCCTCCACTCGTGACCGCAGGTCACGCCGGGCGCGTTTCACCCTCTCCCTGCGACCTGTGGTCGCTTTCCCTCTCCCAAAATGGGAGAGGGTTTAAATTCAATAACTTATAAAAGTCTCTCCCCTCGTGGGAGAGAACGCAGTTGTT
>PWNJ01000060.1 GCA_003558985.1 candidate division CSSED10-310 bacterium | reverse complement strand
CAAACCACACATCCACATCGTTGGTGTCTGCAAGCCGCCGAATAACGTCTCGGGCCTGATAGCAATACTCATCGTTACCATATCCCGTCTGCTGACCGTCATTGGACTGGGCCAGCGCCTTCAGAATTGCCGGATGGCATCCCTCACTGTAATCATTCATAAAATTCCATGTCTGCATTTCGCTGGATACTCCCCCTAAAAAATTATTACATTTCAAAAGGTTCCGGATGAATCATACCGTCTTCGTAACCATCCTTACAACACGTATAACATATCATTATCATACAGATCGGGCAAGCAGGCGACGTCCTGTGAAAACGCATCAAAGCCGTCTGAAACCATTCAACATTGACAAGAGCATAGCAATAAAAACAGCGGTAAATACGGTCGAAAAGGTTAGATTCATATCCAGTAAAATCCCGAATGTGACCGGTCCGAGAGCTGTGCTTGCCACCATGACTGTTATGAAAATGCTTCGCACACGCCCGATCATATCAATACCGTATATTTCTGCCACCATTGCATCCCGGATGGTATTTCCGGAGCCGTTTGCAAGTCCAATAAGAATCAACGCGGCCGGATACACCCATGGTTGCGAGTACCGAATCAATAAAAACAGACCGGCCAGATACAGGATCAGAAAATATGGAAACAGACGTTTTCCGGTGAAGCGGTCAACCATCGGACCAGTACCAAGCATCCCGGTAGCCCCGGCAATAGCGAACACCGATATGGATCCGGCCACCCATTCCGGAGTCCAGCCGCGCGCCGCACCCAGTTTAAGCTGAAAAAAGAATATGGCCGTATTGGTGAAACCGAGCATAAACACGATGGGTGATATTACCCGAAATCGTTTATCGAACAAAATATGTTTAACGCCCTGCTCTGACGTTCCAGCGCCGGCCGATTGAGTTTCCATACGGTTAAGACGGATTGTCTGCTTTGACAGCTTGAGTAACCATGCGGTCAGCGGTAAAATGATCAATACACAGTTTGCGGCCGATAGTCGAAGCGCCCATCGCCATCCGACAGCGCCGATCAGCACTGTAATCACAATCGGAAGAACAGCTTCACCGCCGGAAAACCCCAGAGCGCCTATACTGATTGCTTTTCCGCGGTTTTTGTTGAAATATTTCGCCATTGCAGACATGGATGTGTGACTCATCAGACCCTGCCCGAATAATCGCAACCCGTAAAATCCAATCAATACCATGACCAGATGCCGCGCAAATGACATGAAAAGCAACGCCAAAGCGAGTCCCAGAACAACCATACGGCTGTAGCGCCTGATATCCGTCTTGTCGAAATATCCGCCCAGCCACGGCAATGTCAGCGCACTTGCGATGGTGGCAACCGCATAAATTGTGCCGACACCGGTATTTCCTGTTCCCAGAAGTTCGGCTATTGAAGGCACATACAACGACAATAAAAAAGTTTGACCGAAACTTGAAAAAAATGAAAACACCAGACCAAACAGCAACAACCCGGTGTTATACCTGAAAAATGTTCGTAACTCGTCTTTCAAAACAGGATTACTCAACACAAAGCACGCAATAACGCGTTTCCGGGTAATCGTTTGTCAGTTTTTCAGTTCCGGATATTTCTTCCTGATTATTTTGATTAACATTGTCCATGTACAGCCCTTCACCTAATTTGAGTCCAGGAACAGCTCCTGTTGACATGTATCACAGATAGTGTTTGCTGAAAATACCAGGATGTGCTCTCATCTATCGAATTTTACTCTGGAGTCGGCATCCCGTGTTATATTTTTTTGCATCGCTGATTTGATAGAGTTCAATAAATCGCAGACATGTTTAAGACTCAGATCACCAATGAACAATTAAAATCCTGAGCCCTGCAACAATCAGAATAATACCACCGAAAATCTCCATCTTTTTTCCGAACAAAAGTCCCAGGAACCGACCGGCAATAATTGCGGTAACAGATAATGACATCGTTACCAGCCCAATCATCCCGGCCACACGCCAGATACCGACGTCAAGCAATGCCAGACTCAGTCCCACCGCTAACGCATCAATACTGGTCGCCACACTCAGACTGATCAAAGTCCAGCCTCTGGAAGGGTCGCCTGATGGACGGATATCAGACGAACTCAGGCCAGCACGGATCATTTTTGCTCCCAGAAAAACCAGCACTGCAAAAGCAACCCAGTGATCGAATGTCGAAACAAAGTGCACAAACCGGCTGCCGATAAACCAGCCGATTACCGGCATAATGAACTGAAAAAGACCGAAATGAAATGCCAGCCGAAACATTGCCCGGCGAGTATCAGCATATCCGCTGCAAGCCGCTGCCAAAGATACCGCAGATGCATCCATTGCCAGACCAATTGCTATCAATATGATTTGCAGCAGCGGCATGAATATTTTTCCTTTGATAGTGTTAAAGTTTTACTATTTGTCATTCCAAACCCGCCAAATACAGATCAGCAAAGTTACCACAAAAACACCTTTTTCAATAACGGTTTTTCTGTGTCATTGATAAATTCAGGCTATCAATTACAATATCACCGAAATGAAGGAGGTATCGTGAAACAGTTACCGGTATTTGATGGACATAACTCATGGAAACATACACTGCATACACATTCCAGCTTCTGTGATGGCAAACAGGCTCCAGAAAAATATGTGGCTTCTGCGCTTGACAAACAAATGGAAGTCCTGGGTTTTTCCAGCCATGCTCCGATACCATATCCTCCCGGCGCCGATGCTTTAAATGTGTTCTGGTGCCTGAAAACCAATGATATCTGGTCATATACCGAAACAATTAACAATCTGAAAACCATACATGCCGGCAAACTGGATATTCGGCTGGGACTTGAAATTGATTACATCCCGCATGTGATGGGGCCGAACCATCCGGTGTTTCGGGCAATGCAACTGGATTACTGTATCGGCTCAGTTCACGCTGCCGGAACGAATCCGGATGGTACAATCTGGACAGTGGATTGTGAACCTGACAAGTTTATTGAGGGGATCAACCGAATGTTCGGGGGATCCGTCGAACGTGCCGCAAATGAATATTTGCGCAGAATACGCGAAATGGTGGTTGAACAGCCTCCGGATATCATCGGACATATCGATCTGTTCAAAAAAAACAACACCAGTCTTGATTTTCTGGACGAGTCCGCCCGCTGGTACCGAAACGCTGTTTACGAAACATTGGACGCAGTTGCGGCGTCAGATTGTATCATTGAACTGAACACCGGCGGTATGGCCCGGGGATACGTTGACCAACCCTATCCATCGCTTTTCGTGCTGAAACGCTGCCGGGAGCTGCATATTCCTGTGATGATCAATTCCGATGCGCATCATCCCGATGCTGTTATGGCTAAATTCGATTATGCGATAGAGTTGCTACGACAGGCGGGGTTTTAGAAAGGCTTAAGGCTTAGGGCATAGGACTTAAGGCTTTCGCCCGGATTCGTCTTTTTGTTTGCAGGCTTCCAGAAGAATGCTCATAGTTGATTGCTCAATGGTATGCACCGGTGATTCAATATCATTCTGAAACTCAAATAACCCCGTATCAAGATTAACAATCCTGTACATAGCCGGAACACCAATTTCCTTCCCAAATTCAGAATGTACAATTTCACCATTTAAAAACCACGCCTTTGCAATAATCTGATCCTGATCATCGCGAATCTCAAGCAAACCATTCTTGCCAAACTGCATGATTGTCTGGACAACCTCCACCATGGACAAGGTTTTCAAATTGCCTGAAAAACCCGTTTCGTGAACACGAAATTCATCGTCAAAACCCGTATATGTGTCCAATACCGACAGTTGTTCCCGCTGGCTGAAAATTTCTTCCTCAACCATTTTATGCGAACCTATTCTGGCAAGAAGTTCCATGTTGCCGAAACGCAGGACATCACCATTGGCTAATCCGGTAACTTCAATACGCTGATCATTAACAAACGTTCCGTTACGGCTTCCCAGATCCCGAACAACAAACTCGTCTTTTTCCCATCTCACCATCGCATGTTTTCTGGATACTTTTATGTCATTCAAAACAAGACTGCTGGATGGATCGCGACCGACTGTCCAGCCGGTATTTTTGTCGATTTCATACATCCGTGTCTGATGATCTATTAAAATCAGTGTGTTCATGGTGTTTCTGTTCCAGACCTTCCTTAAAAAGCATGTGACTTGTCACATATTCAGTGGTATTTTTAGCATAATAATTTCGCCGGGTAAACCTGTAACGAATTATCAAGGAGCTTTTAATGGAATATTTAATGATGGGGCTTGCAATATTCGGTGGCGGCCTTATAGCGCTGTGCCTGCTTTTGCTGTTCAACTCGATACTACTGTATATCGCCGCTGCATGGGTATCCATTGCTCAACGCACTTTCGGAAAGGCTTTCCTGTCAACACTTCTGTCATTTATCCTGACAATGCTGGCCAGTTTTGTGTTGGCCTTTCTGCCAATAGTTGGCTGGATTGTATCATTTGCCGCGGCATTTCTGATTCCGATTCTTATGACCCAAATGATCTTCTCGACCACATTCGGGAAAGCATTTTTTGCCGAGTTTATTCGATTCTGTTTTAACATGTTTATCATGGCCGCAATCGCAGTTTTGGTCTTTTTCCTTGTCGGTTTTGAAACTATTCAAACATACTTCACAGAGCTGTTTAATGAGCTGGGTTTTGAAAGCATACAAACAAATATCAGACTATTGCTGAACATCCTGCTGTTTAGTTAACTTAACAGTTTGCAGAGACCGCCTAATTTTACAGTCAGGATTATCGTTTTAAATGACAACCAGGTTTAATAGACATAAAAGCAGGATAGCCATATGAGCTTTTTCAAACTATTGTCCATACCACTTGTATCGACTGTTTTGCTGCTGATTGGCTGCTCATCCTCCACTGTAATACACCTGGACCTGGATACGACCATTCTGTTGCCCGACCACCAACCCGGAAACTTTATTCCAGCAGATACAGCTTTGCCTGTAACCATTCGTATTAATGAAGCAAATCATGTTCCCAAAGACAGTCGACTTGTTATCCGTATAACCGATATGACTGACAGGGATTTTTTTCGACGCTCATGGCCATTACCTGAAAACAGCGAAACCACCATAGAAATGACCCGGTTGATACGAATCACGGATTTGCCCGGTTCACGTCAAATACGTATTCTGGCAGGTATCAGTGACACAAGTGGTCACATTATATACGCTGACCAAACCGGCAATGAGATATGGCATGAGATCATATCAGGTCATGCCTTGTACAATACTGTATCATGGTCGCAAGGGTGGTATTCACCTGAAACAGGTGAACGAGTACTTCGGGCCTGCAGCGGTCACTGTCTTCTGCACACAGGACGACCTGCGTTTCCTAAAGTGCTTCATATAAGCGGAGCAGCGCCGGTACGATGCTTTGAGAACAATCAATGGACTCTTTCGTTCAAAGCCGATAATTCACTTCTGCATGAACAGACGATCAAAAGGGACGACTTCAGTGGGGCAATTACTCTTGACAGTATCCCCATAACTCAGGAATGTGGTTCAGCCGATGCGTTGTGGCCGATGGGCGAAATTGAAATCGCCGTTTTAAGTGACAAAACATTTGATCCGAAAGCCTGCCATGGCGCTGATGATGCCCGAATACTGGCATTTCATGCCTCATTACCAGAAAAAGGTGATTTTATACCTTTGCGCGGATTTTATGGTCAGCGTGAGAATGACGGTCATTTCTGGCCAGCGCCGGATTCCACTGTGTTACTGCCGGCACGAACTGAAAACAGGACACTATACATACAAGGCCGACGCGATACCGATTGTATGGACACACCGCAATCCATAACCCTGACACTGGCAGGTCGACGATTGGGTTCCTATATGATTGATACCGATACATTTTTCATGGAAATACCCTGTGACATACCACTTGAAGCAACCGGTGGAGCGTTGGAACTGAATATCGCTGTTTCACCGGTCTTTTTCAGATCCGCGTGCCTGGATACCGATGATATGCGTCCTTATGGAATCGGTATCGATGAGATTTGTATCAGGTAGGGTTTAAGAGGTAGTAGGCTTAAGGCGTAGGACCGAAGGCGTAGGCTTGGGAATGTCCAAAGAAGAAGCAGGTTTATCGGGGGCAAGAGATATCTTTGACCTGGAAATTGGACATTGGAAATTCCTTGTTGGATATTTAAAAATAAGGTAGCGCTTATGGGGTAGAGAGTTGAGAGCCGGGGATAGAGAGTTTCACGTCTTGCTTTTGAAATAAGACAGCGGATCGAGCACATCAAGGCGCCCTTTGGAGAAAGAACGCTTTAATTTCAAAACAAGTTGTACAGCACGCCTTGGCTGAAGGCGTTCGGCATAATAGACGAGGGATTTTGAGATGGTTTCATCCGCGTATTTTACTTCGATCAACTCATCCACAATTCCGTCTTTTACAATCACAAAATCCACTTCGCGTCCTTCTTTATCCCGCAAATAGTTCAATTCATAACGATAACCCTGACTGTCCTGAAGAAAATGGATGCGTTTCAGCAACGATGATGCAACCAGGTTTTCAAAACGGGGCCCTTCGGAGTCCAGCACATCGCCATTATCAAAAAAATATACTTTCGGGGGTTTAAGGACTGCTCTGGGAACAGATTGTGAGTAAGGTCGGATGATAAACACCAGATACATGCGCGCCAATATCTCAAGCCAGGATTTCGCCGTTTTCGGTGATATCTGAAGATCTGTCGCGATATTTGACACCCTGATCAGCCCCCCGACTCGTTTACGCAGCATGTCCAAAAACATTCCAAGCAATTGAATGTCCCGAATCGGTTCCAGATCCCGCACATCCTCTCGCAGCACCCGGTTGAATCGCTCGCGGCGCCAGCGCCTTACATCACGCTCATTCACCGTCAAAAACGGTTCTGGAAATCCGCCGATGGTCATCAGGCGTTCCAGAGCTTCTGTTTTATCAATGCCAGCCGGCACATCATCCAGCGTAAAGGGATGAAGCCGCCAGTAGTGGTATCGTCCCATAAGAGAATCACCGCCCTGACGATAAACATCCAGCCTTGCAGAACCTGTGATAAGAAACGGATGTTTGTCCTGGTGAACATCATAAACACCTTTAATCCACTGCTTCCAACGAGGGAACTTGTGGAGTTCATCAAAAATAAGCAGATCATTGGAAGAACTCCATTTTTTTTCCATTATGTCGCGTCGGTGTTCATCATAATCCCAGTTTAAATAGCGACCATTCTCAAAATGTTTTTTCATAATTGTCTGTGCCAAAGTCGTTTTTCCAACCTGACGCGGCCCACCTATGAAAACCATTTTTTGCTTAAGATCATCAACGATGTATGGTTCAAGGTATCGCATATGGCTATTTTATCGGTTATTCCAAAATAGTCAAGGCTGTTTTGGAATAAATGGAATAACAGCCACCTGCGGCTGCCGTGGTTCAAGGTTTAAATATGGCCTTGCGCCCTAAGCCCAGATACCGGGAATGCTCGCCTCGCAAAATCCGCATCGGCCGTCCCGAATATGGTTTTCATCAATCACAAACCCCAGACGATTGATAATTTTTTGACCACATTCCGGACAAAATGTGTTTTCACCCTCATGACCCGTGACACGCGAAACATACACATATTTCAATCCGGCATCCAGGGCCGTCTTGCGCGCGCGGTCCAGCGTTGACACCGGTGTCTGAGGCAGGTTGGACAGGCGGTACAGCGGATAAAACCGAACAAAATGCAACGGAATATCAGGACCCAGTTCCGACACAATCCAGCGGCTCATGCGATGAATCAGATCCGTGTCGTCATTCAGTGATGGTATCAAAATATTGGTGATTTCCAGATGAATCCCGTTATCGTGAATCCGTTGAATGGTATCCAGCACAACCGACAATTCACCTCCGACAATCTCGCGATAAAATTCAGGATCGAAACTTTTCAGATCAATATTGGCAGCATTCATCAGCGGCAGCAGTTTTTGGAGCGGTTCTTTGGCAAAATATCCCGCGGTCTGCATCACATTCAGCAACCCCGCGTCATGAGCAGCTTTTGCAACATCCATCATATATTCATAAAATACGACCGGCTCACCAAACGCATATCCAATGGATTGAAGGCCTGATTCGCGGGCGCGACTGACCACCTCATCAACCGGCATATCATACGTCCGAACCTCTTCCGGCGGCACCAGCGCCATATCCCAGACTTCACAGAATTTGCACGACAGATTGCATCCCGGCGTCGCAATCGAAAACACCCGACTTCCCGGCAGAACATGCATAAACGGATTGCGTTCAATGGCATCCTCCAACACCAAAGAAGGATTCCCGTAAGCAAACGTGTACAGCGAACCGTTCTGATTGATGCGAACTCTGCACGGTGATGTTTCACCTGCGGCAATCGTACATTGCTTCGGGCAGAGCGTGCATTGAACGTTTTTACCATCCGCTGTCTGATACCAGGGGGAGCGCACCGCGTATTTCAGCAGCGACTCCGGTGGAGGTGTCGGGGTGGTGGCGCCGGATTCCGACTGTTTGCCGCATCCGATACCCAGAGCCATACTGCATGCACAGCAAATCCCGGCTTTAACAAAATCTCGCCTGTTGATTTTATTTATTCGTGTCATTGATCCGGTTGTCTCCATTTCACGTCCTGTGTCCCCAAAGAATCAGACCCGCGACCGCGTTGACAATCGCTGCCATAAATCCGCAGGCGGCGATTCCCAGTACCGGAGCGACCGCCACTCCTGCTATTATTGAACCCGTAAACGCCCCAAACAGTTCCATTCCATATACCGCGGCGGCATTTTTTTCGATTCCGGCTCGTTGAGCCAGACAGCACGCGGTTGCCAGCGGAAAGTCTATGCCATTGATCAATCCGGCGACAAACGTTACCAAAGCGAACACTGCGAAAACCAGCGACGGTGACGGAATAGCGGCGGTAAATGGCAGAATGACAGCAATCAATATGGAAAACAGCGATATGACTCCCTGCATTCCGGCCAGAAGTTTCAGGTTGGCCAGATTTTTCGCTAAAAATTGTATCAGGATGACACCGGCGGCCAGTCCGCACATGAATAGCGCCACGATCAGCCCGACCATTTCATAGACAAACCCATATACGCTCTGAAAGGTAAACAGCAGCGCAATTTGCAGCGCCATCGTTGAAAACCCGGTTGTAAACACAGCAAACAGCGTGGCTGTCCTGCGTCCTGTGGCCGGTGTGCCGAAACGGCGGCTGATACGATGCCATGGCGCGCCCGCCACAAGGATTACAAATAGCGGCGGCATGATCCACCATGAACGCACGCGCATAATATGCCGAAATATCTGCCGATTGCGTCCTCCGGTCAGATCATCCAGAAACATCAACGTATAATAATAGGCAACCGGCCGAAAATCAGAATTGATAAAATGCGGTTCATGCACCGGCGGCCATTCCCGCGCAAGCTGAGACAGTTCATCCGGGGGCAGCGCGCGTAGCGGAGCCGGTTCAGCCCCTTCCATTCGGGCGTTCGGGTCGCGCCCGTGATACGCCAGCATGTGGTTCGTCCGGTTCAGTTGCGGTTGACGCAGCAACAGATCAAACGCCGCGTCGCGAAACCCGTCCGACTCAATGTCACGCTCTTTGTAGCGCAACAACAACTCCACCGGATCAATGGATATATGGCCGTTTTTGTTCGCTGCAAGATAAAACAGCGGCTGGTTACCGGCAACCATAACGCGCTCAAAAACCCGGCCAAGCGTATGATAAACGGACGCATTTCTGTTGGCGATGGCGGCGCCGCGCAGGTTGGGTGTGGAATCCGCATGTAAGATGAAAGCGCCATTCGAAGCCAGACGCTGATGCGCTTCGCGGAAAAACTCCAGCGTATAAAACCGGTTCAGAGCGGCAGTTGCCGGATCAGGCGCATCCACCATGATCAGATCATAGACCGTATCCGTCTGTTTGATAAACGCCCGGGCATCGGCATGAATCAATCGCACACGCGAATCCTGCAGAACCCGCAAGGTGGCGTCCGGCAAATATTCAACGGCAACATCCGTCAATACCTGATCCAGTTCAATGTAATCAATTTGCTCCACCGGATGCAGAGCAATTTCGCGTAGCGTGCCGCGCAAACCGCCTCCCACCAGCAGCACCCGTTTCGGCAAGCGATGCTGCGTCATCGCAAAATGCGCAAACACAGCGGCTTCCTGATCCTCAAACCCGGGTTGCAGAGTGTCGCGACCGGCAGCCACAAATACCAGATGACCACTCTGAAAAAAACCCATCTGATCATCCATGCGCATCACCGAGACTGCGCCATGTTTGGACGGACGCACCTCAACCAACTCATGCCGAGGCATGAAATTCCGCCAGTGAACACGGCTTATGTGAGTGTCCAAATCACTCAGATTCCCAAAACCAATCAGCGCAATCACCGGTAAACTCCATAATAAAAGACGATACCAGCGAGTGCGATTATCCGGTTTCCTGTTAGTTTTGTTTCCGGCGAATCCGGTCATGAGCAACATCGCCGGCAGCACGACAATGCCGGCCAGGACAGCCGATTGAAATGCGTTCAGCATGGAAGCCATAAAAAACGTAAAAAGGACACCTCCAGCCATATTGCCGGCGGCTTCGTTCCAATACACATTAGCAGCAGGTGATGGATCGGCAGGTGCTGATGACGACGAAGTGGAACTGCGCATCAGGCGAACGATCAAAACAAATAAAGCTCCAAGCAGGATACATACCGGCGCGGTCAGCAGAAAACTGGCTGCAATCATTGTGTGCATATTTAACGCGACCCCCGGTTGTGCACCGACAAGAATGCGCAGTGTCCGGACAAGACCCAGGGTGACCGGAAGCGCCAGAACGGCTGCGACCGTCACGCCGTCCAGCACAATATCCGGGCGGCGTGAGCGAACCGATAAAACGGCTCCAAGACGACTGCCAATGCCAACCCAGACCATCCATGCGCCCAGCATCAGACCGATGGTCAGTTCACTACCCTGAAATACGGTTAAAAACTCACGCAGAAGCAGAACCTGCCCGATCTGACAGAACGCGCCGAACGCCAGGGCAGCCGGTATCATATCTTTCGGATTATTCAGTGTTTTTACATTTTTTGGAGTCTTGATCGAAACCATCGGTCGCTCCTGTCTCATACAAGATATGTATGGAATGAATTTCGATCAAGTTCCGTGAAAAATCAATCGCATCAATTTCCTGTTGTATTTCACCGAATCATACAACATCTTGATCCTTTCGGAATCGGTTCAGTTCCTTTTCGCCCCGGATTATACAATCGTGGAATCCGCGCTGCGAAATCTTTCTGCCCAGCGTTCTGGCCATTTCTTTGCGACACATCTTCTCCAAGCAGGACAAGATATCTGCACGGTAGATGCACATGCTTATACAACGTAAATAGCGCTAAGCTTTTTTGCTCGAAAACAGCAGCAGAGCACCACCGGCTATGATGACTCCCACACCCGCCCAGATGGGAATGTTAACTGTTTCCTTGTCCTGAACTGATACCTGAAAAAGTCCCAGATCAGCCGTACGAGTTTCACTGATGTAAGTGAAACTGCCGTAAGCCAACCCTATAATACCCAGAACAATCAAAATGATCGCGACGATTTTCAATGAGTCCATGTTTTTTCTCCCGGTCAGCACACTGTCAAACCTTTGAACGATTAACCCAAAGTCAGTTTCGATCAGGATGCCAACGTTAATGTTTACATCGAAACAGGCTCCACACCCTGTCTGTACTCAAGTTTTGTACCAGTCCCGGGCAGTTCGTAGCAAGTCGCCTTACTAATTGATTTACAAAGAGAATTTTCAAAAACGAAAACGGAGAAGAAGAAAAACAGACCACAGATTTGTTCGACATTATTGGGTCAGTGGTCATATATGATCAGTTGACGTTCAATTCCACGAAATGATCCCTGCGGTCGTCCTGAAGGGGAATTGAGTTTCCTGGCAACTGCTGTCCATCCAGTGAGAGCAGATTTTTCCCGGACGAATCAGTTTCCACGCGAGTGATGGTGATGTGATAGACTGTTTTTCGGAAGCGGTAATGGATTTTAAAGGTCGTCCATGCGTTTGGGACAAGAGGGGTCAGACGTAATTGATCGTCCTCCAGGTGTATACCCAACAGGGTTTCGAGGAGCAGTTGATACATCCAGGCGGATGATCCCGTGTACCAGCTCCAGCCACCGCGTCCTGTGTGTGGCTCGACGTAATACACATCTGCGGCGACGACGTAGGGTTCAGTTTTGTAAATGGCGATTTGCCCGGATGTTCCGCCATGCCAGACGGGATTGAGCATTGAGAAGAGTTCCCATGCGCGTTCGCTATCACCCATAAGAGCGAAAGCCATTGTTGACCAGATCGCCCCGTGAGTATATTGACCGCCGTTTTCGCGTACTCCAGGAATGTACCCTTTTATGTACCCTGGATTGAGAGCGGATTTGTCAAAGGGCGGATCGAACAACTGAATCAAACCGGCATCTGGTCGAACCAGTCGCTGATTCACTGATTGCATTGCCTGATGCGAGCGGTTCGGATCGCCGGCGCCGCTTATAAAAGCCCAGCTTTGCGGCAGGGAATCGATCTGGCATTCCTGATTTAAATGGGAACCAAGTGGTTCACCGTTGTCGAAGAAAGCTCTGAGATACCATTGACCGTCCCATGCGTGTTCCTCGATATTCTGTTGCAATTTATGAGCCTGATTGAGGCAGTATTCGGCAAAAACGGGATCGTTGTAGCCACGAGCCAGGTTGGAGAAGCGGGTGAGCACGTCATAAAGAAAAAATGCCAGCCAGACGCTCTCACCCCGTCCCTGGTTTCCTACCAGGTTCATGCCGTCATTCCAGTCTCCTGAACCCATCAGCGGCAGACCATGTACACCGAATGTCATTCCATACTTGATGGCGCGTACGCAATGGTCGTAAAGCGTTCCCTGATCCTCGGACTGATTGGGTAAATCATAATAAGCATTTTCGTTTGGTTTGATTGGCCGGGCTTCAAGGTAAGGAATTATTTCGTTGAGCACTCCGGTATCGGCGACACACGACACATAGCGGCATGTCACATAGGGTAGCCAAAGATAGTCATCGGAATAGCGTGTTCGCACACCTCGTCCGGAAGGTGGATGCCACCAGTGCTGAACATCTCCTTCGCGAAATTGATGGGCAGCAGCACGAAGCAGATGTTCACGAGTAAGAGCGGGTTCAGCATGAACCAGCGCCATTACATCCTGCAACTGGTCACGGAACCCGAATGCGCCACCGGATTGATAGAAACCAGTCCGGCCCCAAAGTCGACAGCTCAGGGTCTGATAAAGCAACCAGCCGTTCGCCATCACATTTACAGCCGGATCAGGTGTGTCCACTGATATGGCGCCAAGCGTTCGATTCCAGTATTCCCAGACATTTTCCAGCGCCTCACGGGAGGCTTCCATACTGCGGAAACGTTTAATCAAGCTTTGTACATCGCCAATATTCCGACCGGCCCCAAGACGGAAAACGGTTTCGCGTTCCTGCCCATTCGCAAGGTCAAGTGTCACTTGTACCGCACCGCAAGGATCCAGTCCGGCACCGGTTCTGCCTGAAAGGCGCACGCGTTTCAATGCCGCCGGCTGCGAGTGATTGCCATTTCTGCCCAGAAATTCCTTTCGATCCCCAGTGAATATTTTCGTTCCGTCGTTTACATCAATGAATGCAATGCGTTTGTGGAATTCGGTATTGTAATAATTACGCGCCAACAAAGCGCCGGTCTTGATATCAATTTCGGTTTGAACATGCAGCAGATTCTTCTGCCGCAGATCACCCAATACCCATTCCCAATATCCGGTGATCGATACGCGTCGCGGGCGTCCTGAGACATTGCGCAATTTTAAAACCGTAAACTTCACGGGTGCATCTATCGACACATAAACCCATAACTCGGATGCAATACCGTTTTCAGTATGTTCAAACACGGTGTAGCCAAAGCCATGACGGATGACATAGGGCGTGGCGCCCCTCGTGGGCAGAGGTGTCGGTGACCAGAATTGGCCGGTCTGTTCATCCCGGATATAGAAAGCTTCTCCCGGGGTATCCTGAACGGGATCATTGTTCCAGGGTGTCAGTCGGAATTCGTGAGCGTTATCCAGCCATGTATAAGCGCTTCCGCTTTCTGAAACAACTGT
>PWNJ01000175.1 GCA_003558985.1 candidate division CSSED10-310 bacterium | reverse complement strand
GGCTCTGAAAGCAATCGAGATCACCGTCGATGCCACGATGAAAAGTCAGTAGCCATGTCGCTTTTTGAACTGTTACTGCTGATGCTCGTTGCCGGAATCATCGGCGCTGTGGCCAAGTCGCTGGCCGGCTTTTCCCATATCGGATACCTGGCATCCATTGTTCTGGGCTTCATCGGCGGACTGCTGGGTGTCTGGATACCCAGAGTTGTCGGTTTGCCAGTGCTTTTTGTGATCAATGTCGGAGGCTTCGAGTTTCCCATTATCTGGTCCATTGCTGGCGCAGCGGTTTTCGTGGCTATCCTGGGATGGCTGGTAACCGGTCGCTATGGTCGCAAGCACCTGGTGATATTTCGTGTTCGGTAATACCGAAAAGACTGGACACATAACCCAATATTAAGGAGAGGACTTATGACTCAATATCATGAACCTGTAAACGAGTTGAAATCCAAAGATAAAAATATTGTCAGAGCGCTGGCAAGTTTAAAAGAGGAGATTGAAGCGGTGGACTGGTATCACCAACGTGCCGCTTCTACAGAAGACGATGATTTGAAATCGATTTTAATTCACAACCGTGATGAAGAGATTGAACATGCCGCTATGATTCTTGAATGGTTGAGACGAACCATTCCGGCCTTTGATGAGGAATTGAGGACCTATCTGTTTACAGATGAACCCATCACCGGAATCGAGGAAGATGACGATAAATCATCAATGAATCAGGGACTCGGCATGGGAAGTATGAAATCATAACCTAATTAAAAACAGGAGAATATATGATGGATTTTTTAAAACAAGAACTCGCACCTTTGACTGAAGCGGCCTGGAAGGAAATCCAGGAGGAAGCCCGGGATGTATTATCCGTTCACCTTACCGGTCGAAAACTGGTGGATGTATCATCACCCAAAGGGCTGGATTATGTTGCGAAACCAATGGGTAGACTGCATATTATTTCAGATAAAGCGAATCAGAATCTCAACAAAATATGTTACGGGGTTCACGAGGTGAAACCGTTGATAGAGATTCGCCTCCCGTTTGAACTGGATATCTGGGAAATGGATAACGTGGAACGAGGCGCTGAAGATATCGAACTGGAACCGTTGAACACAGCCTGCAGACAAATAGCGGAGTTTGAAAACCACGTCATAGTGAATGGTTTGAAGCAGCCTGTCATCAAAGGTTTGACAGGATATTCAAAACCAGTAAAACTGAAAAAAGATATACCGGAATTGATGAAAGCGCTGAATCTCGCTCGGCAGGACATTCGGGAAAATGGCATAGAGGGTCCCTTCGTACTGGCGATCCATCCCGATCACTGGAGTCAGCTTTCGGCCCTTGCGGTACCGTATCCACTGACCAGGCTGGTGAAGGATACCGTAGATGATGTGATTGAAACCCGTGCAGTGTCAGATGCCATCGTGATATCCCGCCGTGGTAATGATACTGAATTGACCCTGGGACAGGATATCGCCATTGGCTACCAGGCCCATACATCCAAATCAGTGGAATTGTTCCTCACTGAATCATTTACTTTTCACATTTACGAACCTGAGGCCATTCAACAACTGAAATTTCAATAGATCGCTCCTTTTTCTTCAATGACCCATTCGCAGGCACCAAGTCCCAACTCACCTTCAAACCGTCGACGAAATGCAATTTGCCGCTACTGGGGATCCAGGAGCACAATTTGAATTATTAAGAGGGTTCACGATTAGGAAATGTTGGTTCCATTACCTGGGTTTACGTTGTGTAACCCATGAGTTTGTCTCTTAACTCAGATTCAATCTCTTCCCTGATCTTTGCCATTTTCAGCATTAACTCTCTTGAGATTATGTCATCTCCTTTTCTGTTTGTTGATTCTTATAGTCAGTTCGGGCGCCCACGAATATGGTTCCTTTATCATCTTCAATGCGTGCATCGATTGACACAACGGCAGAGGTGATTGAACTTTTGAAAACAGAAATTCCGGCACAAATTCATTCCATTGGTTTGCTCATAGCGTCCAATGATCGTGACAACCTGAAAAAACAGTTACATAAACTGAAGGGAGCAGCTCTTACCGGGTGTTTAAACAGCATAGCCAGCATTGCGGCAGAAATGGAGCAGATGATAAATAATGATGTTGATGCATCACTGCTTCAGGATAAGCTGTCAGAGCTTGGCAAAGAATGGCATTATGCTGAAACAGAAATGAATACTCAATGTTATCTTTAAACCGGTCATGACTGACATTGATAAGAGTTCACGGTTTGACAGTTCGACAAAAGAAGCATCAGGAATTAATCATGATCCTACAATGGATCAACACAGGTTCCGGAACCCAGCACGGTTAAAAAGATCGCCTGCGCATCAGCAGCCGTTACCGATCCATCCCCGTTACAATCCGCTGCACACTCTTCTTCATAGGATGGGGAATACGTTCCCAAGACAATAAAAAACGCCAGTTGCGCATCCGCGGCGGTGAGTTGGCCATCCAGATTAACATCGCCGTGATTCACACATGGCAAATCGGGACGGATTCTGCGCGATGCCTCGCCGGTTATAACCTCATTGTCGTCCACACCACCCAGCTTGTAAACTTCGTTGTTCAGAGTAACGGCTGACAAAAGGTAAACTGCTGTAGCTGAATAGATACCGCCGTCAACCCATGTTCCAGACTCAACATCATAAAAAAGGGAATCAGCCAGCGCATTGATTCCGCTGTCCGCGCCTCCAACCAGCCATAATTCCTGCCCCCCTGCATGATTAACGGCCTGAGTATAGCCCATAGCCGCTCTGGCAATAGGTAATGCCGGAATATCAGCATTTTCTGCATTCCAAACTCCGGCGCTGAAATTGTAACACTGTGTGCTGGAAAGAAAATTCAAACCCACACCTGTTCCGCCAGCAATAGCCAGCATTTTTTGTCCGCTACCCGGATTGGTGAAGATAAACGCGGCGTGCACATTGCGAGCAGTCGTGAAATCCGGCAGTGGCGCAAGCCATGTGTTGGTGGCTGGATTGTAAACATAGACTGTGGCCAGACTGTCTCCACCCAAAGAGGTTGCGCCACCGGTCAGATACAGGTAGCCGGTATCGGGGTCGGCCACCCATGCCGGATTGGCTATGCCGCCGAAAGACGGTCCGGAGCCCGCCGGTGACTCGTTTACCCATTCGTAGGTAGCCATGTTGAAAGACCACAAACCGGTGAACCCACCCCCGCCGTCACCATATATAAAAGCTTTGGTGCCATAGACGGCGCCTGATCGCGCATAGTTCCATCCAAAAGGAGGTTCGGAGTCCCGAATACTAAACCAGGTATCGGTCACAGGTGACCAGTAACGCACCTCCGCATTTTCAGCATTATACCCGGTAATAGACCAGATCTGATCAAGATACGTAACAACTACATTGGGGCCCCTGCCCAAGTGCGGTTCCGTCGAGATATTTTCCCATGTACCATCAACTGCTGTCGAAAACGGCTGGAACCCCGGCGCTGTATTTGCGACCACGTCCGATTCAGCCGACACATCAAACAAGCTGTAATCGTAACTCTGGCAGTATCCGGTCGCCAACCCAAAGACCATAAAAACAAGGCCGGTAAGCAAAGCAACTGATGATTTTAAAAATACGTTGTTCATTTCAAACTCCCTTTTCTTTTAACACTTTGCAAAAACTGATCTGTAAACTCTGTATGATAATAATTCGGATTTATTCAAAATGTCAATGAAGCGGTTTTT
>PWNJ01000195.1 GCA_003558985.1 candidate division CSSED10-310 bacterium | reverse complement strand
TCATTTGCACCAGAATCCGCTGACCCGGCTGAACCACATCCCGAATAGATCGAAAACGAATCTGATCCGAGGTATGTAGCTCCATTTCGTCTGTATCAGTCAATAAAGAATCGTCAGATGAAGGAATGGTTTCTGGCGCAATTGCGTCATAAACATACAAAAATGCATCCCTCTTTAAACCAATATCCACAAACGCAGCCTGTATTCCTTTCAAAACATTGGTAACTCTTCCCAGGTATATGTTGCCCAGCATTTTTCTTCGAATTTTACTCTCAATATAAACTTCGGCAAGAGCATCATTTTCAAGTATGGCAATACGAGTAAAACAGGGTGCGACGTTAATAAATATATTTCGTTTGAGTTGTGTCACTGTAGTGACTCCATACCGAAAACTGTCCGAAATGAGTCAGATTGCTTTAACCATCCGATACGAAGTCCTGACACTTGATCCAACGGCATGGGTTGACCATTAAAACAAATCAGGATCAACTGTTTCAACGAATATTCTTTATCCGTTTCTGAAGGTAGACTAAAAATACAATCCATTTGAAGCTGAGTCAGCCTTTCTGAAATAACGGGGCCGAAATCACTTGCTTTCAACTGTTCAATTATAGCAGTGGAATCAATATATTCGCAAAGGGTTTCCAGAAATTTGCCTGCTTTCAGAGCAATGGCCGAATATTGAAACTGCCGCAACGGTTTTTGCTGATCGGTTTGATTTACTTTATGAATCGCCATCTGAACCGGCAACTGTTGATTCAGCATGGATTGTATTTGTTTTAAAGGCAGTTTCTCATAGAGTTGAAAAACGATTGGTTCAGACCATCTTTCAAACCCAAGTGGCGCTGGTTGTGTCAATGAAACTTTTGCATGAGGATTGAAACCCTGGCTGTATACCAAAGGTAATCCTGCACGACGCATGGCACGTATTATTCCGGTCATGATTTCCAGATGACTGAACAATCTGTAATCATCAAGCACCTGAAAATATCCAACATATGTTACCGCCGTTTCATGTCTGGCCGAAGACCCGGGTTTTCCGGTTGATATTTGTTTGTCAGGGAAAGCTTTGTTAACTGATATCGAGCTGATTGAAGCAGAGTCTGAGTTTAGTTGAACAGCTTTTTGACAACTTTTTAACAAAAGGGATTCGCTGACTCCGGCATCAATGAACGACCACGGAAGGTTTTGAGTTTCAAACGAATAACGGCGTGTTGCTTCCCGGTTAATCTCCAGACCGCTCTTTCTGAACGCATCATCCCATAAATCCGGTCTGAACAGTTCGTTCCACGCATCCATACGACACCCATTTCTGAATGCCCATTCGATTATGTCAGCACAATGTCGAGTTCCACGGGCAAAACACGCTTCAAGACGGCTGGAACGAAAATCGGATATTGACAGTTTGACTCCCGAAAGACGGCAGCCGTTAATGAGTATTTTTCGCCGTCGCATTAAAACATCTTCAGACGCCTGACCGAACCATTGAAAAGGGGTGTGAGGTTTAGGAATAAAAATAGCTGCCGAAACATGTAATGCCATGCGTCGACCTGCTATTTTTCGTCCAACGTTATAAATGTCCCTTACCAGACGGTTTATTTCACGCACATCATCATCATTCTCAAATGGAAGACCAATCATGAAATACAGTTTGATAACATTCCAGCCCGCATGAAACACTGTTGCAACAGATTGAATCAGTTTTTCGGTTGAAAATGGCTTGCCGATAATTCTTCGTAAACGATCTGATCCAGCTTCAGGGGCGAGTGTAAATCCGGTTTTTCTTACTTGTCGGATTTGTTCAATAATAGACTGGGTCAGCTTTTCGGGGCGCAATGATGGCAGTGATATGGAGACATTGTTTTTTCTATGCTTTTTCATCAGATCAGGCAACAATGTTTCGATACCCGGGTAATCTGCAATGTTTAACGATAATAACGACACTTCGTCGTAGCCAGTTTGTTCAAGATTTTTCGCAACTGAGGTTTTAATTGTTTCAGGTGAACGTATTCTGACTGGCGAATAATAGTTTCTGGCCTGACAAAATCGGCATTGTCCTGGACAGCCGCGTGAAGCTTCTACCACAACACGTTCGTGAACTGGTTTGCACCATGGTGTCAGTGGAGGATCCGGTACAGGCGCTGAATCAAGACTCAGGACGAACTGTTTGCTGACTTTATGCTGCGCTGTTTCAGGATTAAAGAAGTCCGGAACATACATACCAGGGAATGATGACAAAAGCCGTAACCACTGACTGCGCGGGTTTTTTTTAAGCAGTCTGGTCAGTTCCTGAAGCCGACTTTCAGCTTCTCCAATATAAAAACAATCCAGAAACGCGTCCATTGGAAGCGGATTTATAGCTGTAACACCACCACCAATTATTAAAGGCATTGAATTATCGCGATTATTGCGGCGAAGTGGCAATCCCGAAAGATCAAGTATGTTTAAAATATTCGTGAAACATAATTCATGCGGAATAGTAAAACACAGGACATCTGATTCTCTGACGGGTAACCTGGTTTCAAGCGTTTGTAAAACAATGTTATCCGCACGTAATGATTTTTCCATGTCGGGCCACGGTGCGAAAACGCGTTCAGCAGAAACATCTGAAATGCTGTTAAGAATGTGGTACAAAACCTGAAGGCCATGGTGAGACATGCCGATTTCATATACATCCGGATAGCACAACACAAACCGAAGTGTTCCACTGGATGGTATGTGAGGCATATTCCATTCACAACCGACATATCGGCCCGGACGTCTGACTACGTGATGTGTAACCGCGGATTGATCATTTATTTTATTCATTTTATTGCCGTATCAGTAAAAGTTTTCTAATAACTTGGAAAGCTTCTTATTCCAATGTTGAACACTATGCCCAATGCCAAAAAACTGGCCAAACAGCCCGAGCCCCCATAACTCATTAAAGGTAATGGTAATCCGGTTACAGGCATCAGACCGGTAACCATACCAATGTTTATTATTATTTGTGAAAAAAAGATACTCATTATTCCTATGCATGTATAAACAGCAAAATAATTCTGACTTTTTCTGGCGGCTTTCAGAATTCGGGCGACCAATAATCCATACATAACCAGAAGAAAGAATGAACCCAGGAAACCTCTCTCTTCTGCCCAGACAGCGAATATGAAGTCGGTATTCTGAACGGGTAGAAATTTCAAATGGCTTTGTGAACCCCGTTGAAAACCTTTGCCCGATATGCCACCTGATCCAACAGCGATCTTGGATTGTATTACCTGATATCCAGCTCCCAATGGGTCCGCTTCTGGATTAATGAATGCTGTAATACGCTGGACCTGATATGGTTTCAGCACACTCCTGCCAACCAGAAATCCGGATACAACAGCACACAAGCCCAATATCATCAAAGTTTTTACGCGGAATCCCGCGGCAAAAATCATAGTTATCATTACCAGCGGTAAAACCATAGCGGTTCCCAGATCGGGTTGTTTTGCAATCAGCACCAGAGGAACACCGACGATAAGGCATGGAATACCCATTTGCATTAGCCCAGGTTTTTTTCCAGCCCAACGTTCCATATGACGTGCCAGCATCAATACAGTAAATACTTTGGCAAATTCACTTGGCTGAATTCTCAGGTTGACAAATGGAATCTGAATCCATCGACGCACGCCGGATTCAAGCTGGCCTCTGACAATAAGATAGATAAGAAGAAAAATGACACATCCGTATAATAAAGGTGTCAACCTGCGTATAACAGTATGATAATCTGCAAATTGTATCCCGAGCAATAACACTAATGACAAGCCAACCCAGATAATTTGCTTTTGGAAATCATTCAGAGCCGGATCATCACCATTGATACTGAAAATGGTCATCAGACCAGCTCCTGTAATCAGCATAATTGTCATAAAAAGTATAAAATCAAACTGTTCAAGATACCGTCTAATTGTCATACAAGTCTTCCATCATATCAGGTTCAGGACCAAAATATCCCGGTTTGGTCAGTTCATACCATTTGTGTAAAACGTTTCTTGCAATAGTAAACTTTTCCCGGCCGCCTTCCTTGCCTGCATTTTCAATAAAAACAACAATAACAACTTCCGGGTTGTCAACAGGACCAAATCCTGCAAACCATCCATGTGATCGCCAGTGCACCGGCACATCATCTTCAGAATCGTAGCCCATCCTCTGGAGTGCATTCAGACTGATGACCTGAGCGGTTCCCGTTTTTCCGGCCAGCGTCATTTCGCGCATTCTGAGTCTCCGGGCCGTCCCGCGTGAGCCTTTTACAACTTTCTCAAGGGAATCAATAATTGTATCCCAATGCTTGAAATCTGGCATGTTTGATTTTATTCCGGGTTCAAACAAAATCGTATTTCTGGATGCCTGTTCGGTATAGCCTGACACAAGTCGCGGTTTGTAAAGTGTACCACGGTTTGCGATTTTGGACATCATTGTGGCAATTTGAGTGGGCGTAGTAATTACTCCACCCTGACCTATTGAAACTGATATTGTCTCTCCAGGCCACCAGTCGTCATTAAACGCGCGTCTTTTCCAATCGCGATCCGGCATTAAACCGGGTTTCTCGCCAGTCAGTGGAATTCCAGTGATTGCACCCAATCCAAAATCCCGGGCTGTTGATGCAATCTTATCAATACCGGTTTTAAGCCCTGCCTGATAGAAAAAAATATTACAGGAACATTCCATTGCGGATATCAGATTAAGATTTCCATGTCCCGGTCGATGCCAGCAGTGAAAGCGGTTGTTTGAAAAATTGAATACTCCGGCACAGGTATATGAGGAGTTTGAAGTCACATCGCCGGTTTTCATTGCTGCAATGGCTGTTATTGCTTTAAACACTGAACCAGGAGGCGCTTCAAACTGTATAGCGCGATTTAACAAAGGATTATCCGGGCAGTTGATAATCAAGTTCCAGTCAGCGGATGTTATACCGGTCGCAAACAGATTGGGATCGAACTCTGGACGAGATGCCATGGCCAATATATCTCCGTTTTGCGGATCCATTACAATGATACTGCCTTTCCATGGTTCCAGAAATGATTCACAGGCTTTCTGCAATTCAAGATTTATGGTTAACTGCACCTCACTGCCCGGTATTGCCTGGACAGGCTCCGGGTACCGCAAAGTAAATCCCTGTCGGCCGGTTGCATCAACCTCAACCCAACGGTATCCATCCCGCCCGTTCAATAAATGCTCCATGGTACGCTCTATACCCGACCTGCCGATAACATCGCCCATACGATAGTGTCTGAATGTATCAGTCTGTAACTCAGCTCGGGAAATCTCTCCAACATAGCCAAGCACATGACATAGTGTATTTTTGAATGGATACGAGCGAACATATTCTGCTTCTATTGATACTCCAGGAAGATGATACCTGCTGGATTCAATCCGCACTACTGATTCGTGAGTTAAATTACCGGTAATTTTACGTGGCCGGAAACTTGCTGTTTGTGTATCTGAATATCTTTTTTTTATACTTTCAGCAGGCACATTTAATATGCGGCCAAGTCTGTCAAAGACCTGTTCCCGTCGTTCAAACGGAAAATCTTCTGGTGTTATATACAAACTGAAACTGGGTTTGGTTGCTGCCAGCAACACACCGTTCCGATCAATAATACGACCTCGAGGGGCGCGGTCACGAACATATCGTGTCCTGTTCGAATGCGCTTTTTCGGCATACGTTTCGTAATGAACTACCTGAAGATTAAACAGTCGTATTATCAATAATAGTAATACTATCGGAAACAGCATTGACAGCCATCGGATTCGTATGTGGATAAAAGATTTAAGCATACTCTTTGTTTGCTGGAAGCACGTATTTAAACATTATGAAAGAAACAGGAGCGGTGAAAAGCGCTGTGATAGCAGCTCGAGCAAATATTGCCAGCAGGTAACGGGCAAGTGTTTCATCATAGATGGTAATACGCAGAAGAATAAAATGAATGGTTGAAGCAAGCAGGTAACTGAAAGCGGTCATCATTATTTGAACCGGTATGCTGTCCACGATCAAATATTTGCGTATAGAATTGTTCAACATGGCAATCTGAACCCAAATAAAGGCATTACTGCCAAGCAGATCGCCGGTATTTACATCCATAACCAGACCCAGAATAAACGCCAGAATACATGATGATTCAGCTCGATTGGTCAAAGAAAACAGCACAATCACAATCAGTAACAGATTAGGTTCAAGATAGATGCTGCCAAAACGGGGAAGAATACTGAATTGCACAATCAGCGCTGCCAGAAAAAAGACAAATCGATACAACCACTTCAATTGATTGCTCCCGTATCAGGCAACATCATGTCAGTGTCATTCTGATGTGTTTCGAGTGTTTCGGGATCATTCGTCTGTTCATAATCATGCAGATCGGGCATAATAAAAACGATAACTTCTTCAACAGTATTAATATTAACCTCTGTGACTATTTCCAGTGTCTGGAATATTTCAGATGCTTCCCTGTGAACAGACGTGACTCTGCCAATAGGAACACCACGTGGAAAAGCGCCGTCCAGACCAGAAGTTATGACCTGTTCACCCAGTGTTACGTTATCAAAACGGCTGACAAAACGCATAACAGCCGTACCGTGTCCAGTTCCGGAAACGACTCCCTGAACGCGGCTTTGTTGTAGTAGAGCGCCTATTCCGGCTTCGCTGTGATGAAGGGTCAGAACTTTTGATACATTACCTGACACATGCACTATTAGTCCCAATGCGCCCTCAGATGTTGCAACACCCAACCCTTCCCTAAGTCCGTCTTTTGAACCCCGATCAATTAAAATTGTTGGATTCAGCATCAAATTTCCACGGCGGATAACTGCTGCTCTGATATTTGCTTGCGGTAGTCTGTGTGAGGTACTGACAAGTTCTTCCATTCGTTTGGCGGATTGAATTCTGTCAAACAGTAAAAGATGTTCTTCACGAAGCGTATATATGATTCTGCGAAGCTGTTCGTTCTCGGCTTCAATACCTCTAAGAAACAAATATCGGGTCCAGATTGAATGGCTGAAATTAATCAGACGATCAACAGAGGTATATACTGGCGCCAGCATTTGCAACGCTGCTGATTCCAGATGGTTGGCAACAATCCCCCCCTGAAGATTTGAGGTCATAACTCCCAAAGCTGTCAATGAAAACGCCGCATATACAATCCATGGCCTGTAACGGGCGCTGAAAAGCTTCATATAAAACCCTGTTTAATGAACAGACACTTTTGCCAGCAGATCAATCTCATCCAGCATTTTCCCGGTGCCCATGCAAACGCATCTGAGCGGATCATCAGCAAGAGTTACCGGAAGGAATGTCTCCTCCCGAAGACGTACATCCAGTTTTTGTAGCAAGGCGCCTCCACCGGATAACACTATGCCCTTGTCAACAATATCGGCAGAAAGTTCAGGAGGTGTTCTTTCAAGAGCAGTCCGAACAACATCAACGATTGACTGGACTGATTCTTTTAATGCTTCCCGAACCTCTTCAGATTTAATAACAATCACTTTGGGAATACCGTTTACAAGATCACGACCTTTGATTTCCATCGTGACTTCTTCATCCAATGGCGCAGCGGAGCCGACTGTAATTTTGATGTTTTCGGCAGTGCGTTCACCAATCAGCAAACTGTACTTCCGCTGAATATAGCGCATGATGGCCATATCCATTTCAGCTCCACCGACACGTAAAGAGCGAGCATATACAATACCAGCAAGCGAAATAACCGCAACTTCAGTTGTTCCGCCACCGATATCAACAATCATATTGCCTGACGGTTCGGCAACGGGAAGACCGGCGCCGATTGCTGCTGCCATTGGTTCCTCAACAAGAAACACATCACTGGCCCTCGCCTGAACAGCCGAATCCTTGACAGCTTTTTTTTCAACCGGCGTAATACCGGACGGAACACAAATAATAATACGAGGACGTATGAAAAAACGCCGGTTATGAGCTTTTCGTATAAAATACCGTAGCATCGCTTCGGTAATTTCAAAATCGGCAATAACACCATCCTTCATCGGCTTGATCGCAACAATATGTTCCGGTGTTTTGCCCAACATATCCTTGGCCTCCTGGCCAACTTTTAATACTTTGTTGTTATTCTTTTTGTCGATGGCAACGATAGAGGGTTCGTCAATAACAATACCTCGTTTTTTTGCGAAAACAAGTGTATTGGCAGTACCAAGATCGATGGCCAGATCATTTGAAAAACGTGATAAAATAGACATATACAAACCTTACTGCGAAGCGTTACTTGATAGAAACGTTCTATGCAAGACAGAACAAAGGAACATATTAAAAACTAAATGCAAACAGCGTACAAGTCAAGAAAGAAAGATCCAATTATTTATGTAATTTCGGGTCAATGGAATGTCGCTGTAATTTTAACTGGAATCCCTTTCGGGACAATCCAACCAGTTTGGCTGCTCTGGAAACATTGCCCCGCGTGCGGTCCAGGGCTTGAATCAAAACTTTTTTTTCTACAGATGCTGTTTTTTCGCGTACAATATTTTTTAGATCCCATTTATTTTCAGTTGATGACAGCGCTGATATTTCATAACCTGATTCGACAGAATCAATTGGTAAACATTGTCTGTCAAGCTCGTCCGAATCACACAGCAAGACTGCTCTTTCAATAACATTTTCAAGTTCGCGGATATTGCCGGGCCAATCATGTTTTACAAATAAATCCATCACTTTTGAGGATACGGGTCTGATATTTCTGTTCAACCGTTTATTCATACGATTTATAAAAAAATTAACCAGAGGCGGTATATCTTCGGGTCGTTCACGCAAGGGAGGCAGACGAATCGGCACAACATTCAGCCGATAAAATAAATCCTGTCGGAAGGAGCCTTCAGCAACCAGTTCATCAAGATTGCAGTTTGTGGCGGCTATCAATCGCACATCCACCCGTATAGTACGAATACCGCCAACCCTTTCAAATTCACGTTCCTGAATTACTCGAAGTAATTTAACCTGAACCTCCGAAGAAATCTCACTAATCTCGTCTAAAAGCAACGTGCCTTTGTCTGCAAGCTCAAAACGGCCGGGCTTGGCTGTTACCGCGCCAGTGAATGCGCCACGCTCATGACCAAAAAACTCACTTTCCATCAACGTTTCGGGAATAGCAGCACAATTGACTCTTATAAAAGGGTAATCCTTGCGAGCAGATCGTTTGTGTATCAATCCGGCAATCAATTCTTTTCCGGTGCCACTTTCGCCCATAAGAAGTATTGTTGAAGGACTGTCAGCAATTCGATTAACTATTTGCAATATCTGTTGCATGTGTTTGCTGGCGGCTATTAATCCGGTTTGATGTACTGGCATGTTTGCGTCAGGACCTATCAAATCAGTTTCTACAGGCGGATGAAAGCCGGATGCGTTTTTGTCAAAATATGCCGCTGCTTTTAAAAGAGCATGTCGTATCTCACTCAGGTCAAACGGTTTGGTTATATAGTCAAATGCACCGATTTTCATTGCTTCAACCGCTGTTTCTATTGTTCCATGTGCAGTCACAACAATCACAGGAATATCTGGATACCGGGTATTACACTCCCGCAATAGCGTCATACCGCCTATACCAGGCATTTTTAAGTCCGTTACAATGATTCGTATCTGCTGATTTTGCAAAACATTAAGCGCTGAACGGCCATCTTCAGCCGAAATCGTTGAAAAACCTTCTCGCCGCAACATCGCTTCCATGACTCGAAGCATGTTTGCTTCATCATCAACAAGCAATATCGGCAGATCAACTGTGTTCATTCCATTTCACTTCCGGGTATTGTAAGAGTAAATTCAGCCCATGAACCCTCCTCGGAATCAGCGCTAATGTTTCCACGGTGCAATTTGGCGATACGCCAGACAGTGTACAGTCCTAAACCGGTTCCTTTCTGTTTCAAAAGTTCCTTGGTCTGAAGACGTGAAAACTTTCTAAACAGATTTGGGATTTCAGATTTCGGAAATCCTGGTCCCTCATTTCTAACCGTCAAACGGAAACCATCAAGATGTTTCTGAAGATTTATATCAATTGGAGTATTTTCGCGTCCATATTTAATGGCATTGCTTAAAAAATTAGTAACAGCAATTTTCAGAAGATCCGGATCGCATCGTACTGTCAAAGCATCCGAGGGAACGTTCAAATTAACTGTCATACCTTTTTCATCAGCAGTTGTTTGTAAAACATCAATCATGGGATTGACAATAGTATCCTGGATATTCACGCCCTCGGTAAACCTGGCTTTCAGTTCACCGCCTTCCATTCTGGATATATCCAGATAATCCCGTACCATACCCAAAAGATGCTCACTTCGAGTGACAATACGCTGAAGACGATCACGAACCTTCGGGTTGATATCACCCAGGTAATTGTCCAGCATCAGCTTGCATTCCATTATTGTAGCTCCAATCGGACTTTTTATCTCATGACTGATAAAACCAAGCATTTCACCATAATTTTTCATGGCATCCCTGAGTTGCTCAATACGATATGCTTTCTCTATTGCCTGACTGAGTCTTTCAGCTATGGCAAGCTGAAAATGCACGTGTTCAGGCTTGTAAGAATGAGGCTCAAATGAGCTGCGAAAAAATAGACCCACAATCCGATCGTCAACGTGAAGTGGACACGTCATACTGGAACGAACACCTTCATGAAGCAGAATTTTTGATGAGCGAGTTTCAGGGTATTGATCGATATATGTTTTCAAGTCATGAATAATTCGAGTTTTACCGCTTTTCAGAATATACTCCAATGAGCTGTTCTGAATATCTTCGGTATAACCGGCTTTAAGCCGCAGCGGTTCATATTCTGCAACCGAAGCATATGCTGTTACCCGCTGACTGTCATCGGTCAGAAAGGCCAGTCCCAGGCGATTACAATGAAACAGATTGCGTGTCTCATCAAAAACATATTTAAGAATGTCATGCAGTGATTCACCAGCTCCGCCAACGCGCTGATTGATGAGGTCAAGAATATGCCTGGCTGACTCATCGATATCTGCAGTGTAATGATCGGGATTAACAAATGTAACATTCGGGTTATTTCTGTATTTTTCCGGAATATTATTCAAATCCATAGAATCAGGCTCCTTTAAAAAAACTGCCGGTATCAGAGTATATACCGGCAGTTTGTATTTAATCAAAAAGGAAGTGTTCAGACAATATACTTATCGCGTCTGGTGTAGTGTGTATGGAGCAGTTTATGCGCAATTTTTCCGCACGGACCATCAGTCAGAAATTCTTTATAAACATCGGTAATAGCGGGATTCAAATGTGATTTTCGCACTTCGGAATGTTCATCTTCGGCATATATTGCTTTGGCACGAGCGTTTCTGATGGCTTCACTGGTTGGAATTGGCTGACCACCGCCTCCCAGACAACCGCCGGGGCATGCCATGAACTCAATAAAGTGACATTCGCTGAATGGACCACCTGCAATAATATCATCCATAACTTTTTTAGCATTTGCTGTTCCGTGACAAACACCGACTTTGAGCGTTGCACCTTTCAACCAGTCCCAATTCGGGACAAGGTGTTTAAGCAGATCAGGTACCGGACCGACTTTCGCAATTGGGAACTCTGCAATTCTAGCGCCCTGAAATCCGCGAACGACATTGATATTGGCATTTTCAAAAATATTTTCAACGTTTTCGCCGGTAACAAGTTCCACAACACATCGCAAGGCTGATTCCATAACACCACCGGTTGCTCCGAAAATAACACCAGAACCTGTTGCGGTGCCGAAAGGATCATCAAAATCCGATTTTTCACATTTCGGAAGATCAATACCGGCTTCTTTTATCATTTTTCCAAGTTCGCGTGTCGTCAGACCATAATCAACATCTTTGTGACCGCTATCGGTCATTTCTGGCCGGTTGCATTCGAATTTTTTCGCTGAGCAGGGCATCAATGCAACGCTGACGATTTTTGATGGGTCGATGTTATTCTTTTTTGCATAGTAAGTTTTCAGAAGAGCTCCGAACATTTGTTGCGGGCTCTTTGCACTTGAAAGATGGTGCAGATAATCCGGGTAGAAGTGTTCGATATACTTGACCCATCCCGGCGAACAGGAGGTAAACTGCGGCAGGGACTCGGCCACTTTTTGATCTTTCTGAACCAGCGCTTTGTATAATCTTAAAAGCAATTCAGTCCCTTCTTCGATAATGGTCAGATCGGCAGTGAAGTTGGTATCAAACACGGCATCAAATCCACACTGTTTCAGCGCCGTATTCATCTCCCAGGTCATGGGTGTTCCGGGTTCAAAACCAAAACATTCCGCAATAGCTGCTCGAGGGCTTGGCGCTGTCTGTATAACAACATGTTTGTCCGGATCATCAATGGCTGCCCAGACTTCATCGGTTGGATCATTGGCTTTCAGGGCGGCTGTCGGACAGCGGTTAATACACTGACCGCAGTTAATACAGACAACATCGGCCAGGTTTTTATCCTTGTATGTTGATATTTTTACCTGATCACCCCGGTTAACCGCTTCCAGAACACCAACTTCCTGAAGGTCGATACATGTTCGAACGCACCGTCTGCACAACACACATTTGTCAAGGTCCCGAATGACTGAATGACTGGATCTGTCAACCGGAAAACGGGATTTGTCGGGATGCCCGAAACGATAGAAATCAACACCGTACTCTTCGGCCAGTGACTGTAACTCACAGTTTCCATTTCGACTGCAGGAATAACATTCGCCATAGTGTTCCGATAAGAGCAGGTCCAGAACATGTCTTCTGGCTTGCCGAACGCGTCTGGAATGAGTGCGAACCGTAATCGGCGCTGTAATCGGAAATGCGCATGCGGCCTGCAAAGTCCACATTTTCTCAACTTCAACCATACATATTCGACAGACACCGGCAATACACAAATCTTCATGATAACACAGTGTCGGAATACGGATATTTAACTGATTGGCTGCTTCCAGAATCGTTGTTCCTAATGGGACTTTTATTGTTTTTCCGTCAATGGTCACTGTAACCTGCCCACCGACTTTTTCCGGAGAAGTTTTTGCAGACACTTCGTGTCCGCGGGTGCTTTTCGGTGATCGGCAGCTTTTTATATCTTCATTTTTGTTTGTCATATCAATTTCCCCTGTTAGTGAAACCTAAAAATTTACACGACCCATAATTTCGGATTTGAAATGCTCGACAATTGACAAAAATGCATTCGGGCTGGATTGACCCAAACCGCATTTTGAACTGGTCTGCATGGTTTCGCCAAGTTGAATCAGCTCTTTCAGATATGTCATCGAACAGTTTCCATCACGCAGCATTTTGACACCTTCAAGAAGTTTGACATTTCCTACGCGACACGGTGTACATTGGCCACAACTCTCCTCAACAAAAAAATCAAGGAAGTTATCCGCCACTTCAAGCATATCCCGATGCGGGCCAAAAACGATAATCGAACCGCCAGTGGATACATCTTCAAATGCTACGGTTCTTTGAAACTGCGAAGCCGGAATACAATGACCGGAAGCGCCGCCAATCTGGACAGCTTTGGCATTGACGCCGCCGACTTCCTTCAAAAGTTCCTCAACTGTAATCCCAAGCGGGAATTCATAGACACCCGGTCGATCAACATCACCGCTGATACTGAACAGTTTGAAACCGGTTGATTTGTCTGTTCCGACCTGATTAAACCAGTCGGCGCCTTTGGTTAATATGCTGGCCGCCCAGGCAAAAGTCTCAACATTATTCACTACAGTCGGATTATTATAAAATCCGGTGTCTACCGGATATGGCGGCCGGTTTCGAGGTTCACCCCGAAAACCTTCCATCGATTCAATCAGCGCTGTTTCTTCACCGCAGATATACGCGCCCGAACCCATCCGGATAGAAATATCAAAACTGAAATCATCATGACCGTCGATTGTATTGCCAAGAAATCCCTGTTCCCGACGTTTTTGTAACACAGACTCAAGATGCGCCAGAAGATATGTGTATTCAGCTCGCAAATACAGTATTCCCCGCCTGGCTCCAATCGCTTTGCCAGCTATTGTCATACCATCAAAAACAAGATCGGGAAACTCCTGCAAAATGACCCTGTCTTTGAATGTCCCCGGCTCACCCTCATCCGCGTTGCACACTACGAATTTTTTGTCAGAAATAGCCGCCGCCGCCAGGTTCCACTTTGTACCGGTAGGAAATCCGGCGCCGCCGCGGCCCCTCATGCGTGATGCAGATATTTCTACAATTATCTCGCTCCGCTTCATATTAAGCGCACGCTTTAAACCGGTAAAAGGCTCAATAGTTCCAAAAGTCAGTTCACCCTGATGTTTGGCTTTCATGATTAATTAATCCTTT
>PWNJ01000246.1 GCA_003558985.1 candidate division CSSED10-310 bacterium | reverse complement strand
TCCGTTGTGTATTGTGGCTGGAATATTGATGACGTTGAAATCTGGGCGGATCTTGACTCGGCATCTCCAACACCGACTCCAGCGCCACCCACCGCAACCCCGACTGCGACTCCAACAAGCCCTCCCCCAACAAATACTCCAGCTCCACCAACTGCGACTCCAACACCCGACTGTATCCATCATGGCGATGTCAATTTTGACGGAGTTATCACCGCTGAAGATGCACAGATAGCATTTCAGATCGCTATCGGACAGTATATCCCAACTTATCAAGAAGAATGCGCGGCGGACTGTAATGGCGATGGTGTAATCTCAGCCGGCGATGCTCAGGGTATCTTCATGGCAGCAATCGGCGCCGGATCATGTGTTGATCCAATACCTGACAAATTTGTCACTGCTACGCTGGAAGATTTCATTTCTGCTAATCTGCTGAAACAGTACCGATCACCTGAAAACGGCTGGATAACATCAGATGTTCACGTTGATCATGATGTGTTTGTTGACATTGTTATCTCTAACACTGAACCTGTTGATGCATTCACACTGTATCTGACTTATGATCCGGCCCAATACGAATTTGTTGAGGGCATTACCGGCACACTTGATCCTGAATGGGAAATGTTTGGAGTGCATGAACCAATGCCTGGTCTGATCATTATTGCAGCCTTTGCTGTTGATAATTATATTGATCCGGAAGAAATCGGCTCCATAGCTCAATTACATTTTCACCCAATTGAACACGACGGCGATGTCGATGATGTTATCTCATTTGTCAATTTGCTGGATGACCTGTCAGAAATGGCTATCAAATAGCTCATAACATAAAAGAAACAAAAAGCCGCCGGAGAAATCCGACGGCTTTTTCTTTTTGAGCTATTGTTTCGTATTGTACAAGCCCTGTGACAAGCTTTTACAAATCAATCATCGTAATCTCCGGCCGGTCCTTTATCACTTTGTATCTTTGATGCTTTTTGCCTGATTTGGTCATCTGTCCAATCCGAAGAGTCTTCAATCCGGTCAACCTTGGGTCCGGGATCGTAAGAATCTGTTGTCATAATCGCATCTATGGCGTTCCGGGCAGTATTTTCGGCATTAAATACTTTAACCAGCATATTGTATGCAAAGTCTTCTACAGCCTGTTCCATTCGGTTTCGAATGTCCCGGGGCAAACCGCACAGTTTGTTTTCAAACGGCAGATTCAGTTTTTTATAGTCGCCTTTTTTCCATCCTTTTGAATCTGCATAAGCGGTCATCTCTTCCCATAACGATTCAGTAATACCCTGATTCTGCAATTTAACGAATCGGCCATCATTGTCCAGAATAGCATTCCCATAGTCATTCACCTGCACACCCCATGAAATCATTTGCAACGCGGTTGCAACGTTTGCTTTGGTTGTGCGGGTTTGCTCCGCAATAGCACGCAGACGCTCAGAACTGTTTCCACTTGTGCCATGCTGAGCCCCCGAAACACCGTATTTTGATATTGCATCATGAATTGACCGGGTTAACTCAACCTGTATTCCGGCATCACCCGCTTCAATACCGTGTGTCGTGCCATTGTTCAGAGCGATCCAGTCCGGGAAAATCCCGTGCGCATTCAATCCGCTGACCAGAAACAGCGCTTCTTCCTGTGTCGACAAACCAGCGCTGCCTTTAATTTCGCCCACTTCAGTTTCATATCCCGCCCATGCAGGTACAAACCGACTCAGTTCAATGCTTGCCAACAGATTATCATCATCGGGAAGATGAGATGCATCAATTGCAATCGACGTGACACCCGCTTCAAATAATGTCGGTATTTCAATTCGGGCTTGATCTACGTCTTTCTGACTTTTAATACCGTAATGATCCGCATGAATGGCAACAGGAATGGTTATGCCCATTTCATTACAAAACGCATCCACCATCTGAGCAATATTCCAGTAATTCACAGCACAATATGCTCCAGCGCCTCCCTCAGATTTGGCGATTTCAATAATAATCGCAGCATCAGCCCGTTGAGCCGCCCTTAGAACACCCCGAATGACAAACCGGTTACGCCCATTGGCTGCGATTGTCATCGCTTTCCCTTTCATAAGCATTGCTCTGTCAATAATTTTTCCGCTCACCAGTAAGGCTTTTGAATTGGGAAACAATGTTTTAACATTCGGCGGGCGTCCCTTATCAAGCGCTTTAAGAAACTCCTTTGAATACATAGTGGCTCCTTTCATCAAATATATGACTCAATTAGACCATCGCCAATAAATTTTATCGTGCGAAAAAAACTGTCAGGATTGCCGAATTGCTTCAGCAATTTTATCAACTGACATCATTCCGTAATGGAACGAATGAGTGTCCCCGTCGTCCAGTGTCACCATTACTTTTTTACTGAAAAAGCTTTTCTTAACATCAACCTGCTTAATTCTGTCTTTGGAAATAACAAGAACATGTCCTGCCTCTGTCTTCATAAACAATGCCTGACCTATTGTCCCCATAACAGATGTGTCAAAACGTGATTCAAAAATTAACCGACGATCGGTAACGATCAACGAACCCGTAAAACGACCTCCCTTGGGCGGCAGGTAATTCAGTGTCCACTTCCCCAACTGGTTTTCACCCTGAGCAAGTTCAAAATCAGCCATAATCAAACTCCTTTCGAATAATTTGTCAACAAAGCAAAATCCAGTATAACCTGCCGTATTCAAATCTGCAAATATTCCCTGTTGAAACCCATTCAATGTCTGCCCTGACAATCATATATGACGATTGATCCTTGAATTTGTTATTCGAGGTTATTAGTATCGCGTGAAGTTGCGAGTTCAATTCTGAATTCGTTTTCATGGAGGTTCTTGTTTTATGGCTATTGTTACATCATTTCGTTTTACTCCCAACAGTGGAGCCATCTGTGTTGACCAGGAATCCTGGCATATATGGCGACGGAAAAACTGGTTTACTGATCATTTATATAATCTGCTGGATGACAACATTGCGGCCCGGTATGGGGTTGAATTGGTTTACGGCGGAGTCGGTCATCCCCCATTTCATCTTGAAACAGTTGAAATTGCCAGAAAACGGATTGCGGACTATCTGAGCCAGCCAAATGTTGATCCGGCAACTGTTACGGTTGAAGCGCTGGGTAACCTTGTGCTTGAAGCATTTCATGCGGTGCGAACTCGCAGAGTAAATGACAGGCTTGAGTATTTTTTTGGTTTTAACAGAGATGATTTGAATAATCAGAGTTTCACCAATACCGCTGGACAACATTCAATAAAGAACGAATCCGTTAAACAACGAGCTTTGGGAATTGTTCAGGGTAGTGAGCCAACCGGATACGGTCCTCTGACACCGCCAGTTGAAGCGTGCCTTATCGGCGTTGATAAACAGTACGGTTTTTCAGCATTCTGTCTGAAAGAAAAAGATGGTGTGTTAGGGTTTCAGTCATGCTGGTTTGAAGCCCTGGGACAGGGACGGCAAGGCGCCGCGATTCGGTTTGCCAAACTGCTAAATCAAAAATCGCTTGACAGCAGACGCGCGGGTGAAGGGAAAAAAGAAGGAGCGTTTTATCTTCTGGATGCCATCAGTGAGGCGATGGATCATTATGGACAAAACGGAGGATTTGCCAGAATGATGATTCTGGACGGCAATGAATCAGAACCAGACCTTCGACTTCGGGATGTGCGTGACGATGCTGCTCGTCTGTGTATCGAAATAGTTAAAGCGGTCAGAAACGATCTTCTGCCAAAAGAAAAAGCCGTTGAGCTCATTCAGAAAGCCATTGAATACTCCGCTGATACGGATGCCATTGAAGCCGAGTTTTTCACTGCATCCGACAATCCTGCGTTACTTGGAAAACTGTTGCGACGCTATAAAATATCGGAACCGGGACTGCCGAATAAAGGCCCTGAAAAAACACTGTTTAAACATACATCATTATCCGCTTCTGTTGGTGCGAAAGGAGATTCCCGATGACCTCGGTTAACGCGATACGATTTGATAAATACTCAGGCGCAATGGTTTGTGACGAACAGCGTCACTGGAATGATGAGCGCCTTAAAATATATGCAGCCGATAAAATCCGTTCGGTGGTGCCGAAAAATATCTCGGAACGATATGGTTTATATGCCTGTTATGCCAATACCGGAACATCTGCAATCGGCGATGAACTGCGGTTTACAATATATCGGGAAGTCGAAAAACTGTATTTAAGACAATGTGCTGAAAACAAAGATAATGTACCGCCGGAAACATTTTTGTCTCTGCACGAACTGGCCCGTTTCGCATTTCGAATCATCACCCGAATGAAACACAAACATACCAATGATCATCTTAAAATGAAATACGGGTTTACAACTGCCCAGTTTATTGCGGGAGAGTATGAAAAAAATGGAAAAACTGTGTCTATCAGGAATTCAGATGTTCAAAAAGATGCATTGAATCATGTCGTGCCTGAACAGGGTGCAATGCGATCAAACGCAGTTTTTGGCAATGGTGGAATTGTTTCGGGTTTTGATGAAACGGATGGATTTGGTATTTACAGCTTTTCCATGAAAGAAGGCCTGATGGAAAAAGTTGAGTGCGGTTATCTGGCTCTTGGTTCCGGTGGTGACAGCACGAATTTTGTTCTTCCGCGCTGGTTTAACACCACAGGTGTTGCGGCCCGGGAAAATGGCCTTGATCCGGTGGATGGATTAATCGCTGTCATTGACGCTGTCAACATGGCAACCGAACACAATCTGGGAGTTGACGGATACTACAATATCATTCTGTTTGATGCCCTGCAGAAAACAGTTAACGGCTCATACATCGAAATCAATGACCATCGCTCCAGACTGGCAACAGAATTTGTACGAGCCAAACGAGGGGGTTTTATATCCCATACTGATTGCCGAAAAGGTATTGATGGTATTTTACGCAACGGCGAAACCGCTGATTGGGGCGAATCGCTGCTATGGTCATCTGCCAATGATGTAAAAGGCCTGCATCGTTTATTTCGAGGATATCAGTTTTAAGCTTTTTCAGAGTGGCGTCTTGTTCCTTCGATTTTGTATTCTATTCGGGCAAGACGATGAGTTAATTCCGGCATTATGACAGAACGATCTCTATAATGGGAATAGTTTGCTATAGCCGACTGTACCCATTCTTTGGCCTGTAAATAATCATGTGCCTGATGTTCATAATACTTGGCCAGCTCAATGGTTGGAAACAATCCGGCTTCCGGAACTGTCTGAATCATGGTTCGCCACAATTGACAGGCCTTGTCCCATTGTCCCTGTCGTTTATAAATGAGGGATAATGATTGCAGCGCCCGATAATACAATTCGGGATTAAGACCTTTTTCAAGCGCATGTGTATATGCATTTTCAGCTTTTTCGCAATCATTGTTCAACTCGAATATTCGGGCATATGAATAAACATCTTCAGCAGGAGTGTCTATTTTCCTTGGATTTTGCAGTAATGTTATCATCGACGAAAGTAATGCCGCCATTGAGACTATATCATTGGCATTATGCGAAAAAGCCTTGTGAATAAATCGGGCGTCACGGCTGCGAATGTATTGAAAGTACCGCTCCGGTAACAACGCGCCCGGTAAATCATCCAATCTGTGATATCCCAGAACACCTTCTTCAACCGACACCAATCTGCAACTTTGCAAACGATGTTTATACAGTTTTCTGGCAATATGCAGTAAATCAAGATGAACCGGGTTATTCATTGGAACAGAGCGCCGGTTCATGGCGTATCGGCTTTCCAGCAACGGCCAATCATAGGTTTTTCCATTATAGGTGACTATGGTATCAAACCGATTCATGATGTGTTCAAGAGCATCAAGCACTGCCGGTTCTTCAGGGAAATCACGCATAAAAAACTGTTCGACGACAAACCGGTTCCCGTCAAAATATCCCAGTCCGGCCAGAAAAATGTAAACTCCGGCGCCAGTATCCAGGCCAGTGGTTTCGGTATCAAAAAATAGTGTCCGGGAAAAATTTGGTGTGTGATCTTTAAGGTCTGAAACCACGTTTTCCAATACTGCGGGATTTTTATCCAGCAATTCACTAATCGCAATGTTTCCCTGGTAATGATGATAGGGATACGTTGTTTTGACCCTGAAACATAAGCCATGAGATGTTTCCAGATAGTCGCCCGGTATCAAATCTTCAATCGCCTGGCCAGGACCCTCCATAATTGTATCCGATAACAGGCCCTTGCCACCTTCAATTGTTTCCGGTTCATTGTTTGATTTAACTGTAGAACGTATTTTAACACCGTTTATCAATTGTTGTAACTGTTCAATTTTTGTAAGTCGTTTGATTGAATCCGGATCACTGATTTGATCTTTGGAGGATTTGTCCGAACATTCGGAATCAGAAAGATTTCCCGATATACCCGCCGTATTCCGGGAAATCTTTTTTTTTCTAAGCAAATTCAGTCTTTTTTTTATGTTGGACATGCCTGCCCGTATAAACGTTTTAATCCAAAACGGTTACCCAGTTGAAAACATCTTCGGACTCACCCCACTGAAATCCTGTCAAACGTCCGTAAAGCTCACGGCTGAGTTCACCGACATCATCGGTTACTTTTTTGGTATAACGGCCGTTGTAGGCGACAATAGTACCAATCGGAGTTACAACAGCAGCAGTCCCGCACCCGAATGTTTCATCAGCCTTGTCCAGAACTTCTTCCAGTAAAACAGGCCGCTCTACGACCGTCATTTTTAACAGATCCTTTGCGATCCTCAAAATTGAATTTCGAGTAATCCCGGCCAGAATCGTATCCGACAATGCGGGTGTAACAAGCGTGTCCTCAATGCGGCACATAAAATTGCATGCGCTGAGCTCTTCAATAAACTCATGACGATATCCATCCAGCCACAACGCTTCGGTGCACCCATTTTCTTTGGCATACGCTGTCGCCAGCATACTCATCACATAATTGGCGCCTGTTTTATGAGCGCCGTGTCCGCCGGGCATGGCGCGAGTCATGTGGTGCACTGTCATGGCTTTCAAAGGTTTGAAACCGGTAGCATAATAAGGGCCGACCGGTGAAACAAAAATCAGAAACGTCGGTTTTTTACTGATGTTGACTCCCAGCCCGGGTTCACCAATCAACAACGGACGAATATATAAAGCACCCCGCTGATTTGGATCCTCATTAAATTCCGGTATAAAACGTCGATTGCGTTTGACCAGCTCAGTAACTGCTTCTATAAACATATCGACCGGAACAGGCGGCATTCTGATACCCTTTGCCGATCGTGCAAACCGTTTGGCGTTCTCTTCTATTCGGAATAACCGGGCCTTGCCATCCCGGCCAAGATACGCCTTGGCGCCTTCAAAAATCGAATTACCATAATTAATCCCATACGACGCATAATGAATCATCAATTTGGGATCATCACCCGCCAGAAATTCGCCGCTGTTTTCCCAACGACCCGTTTCAGGATTGAATGAATTGTTCAAATACACAAAATCAGTTGATGTAAAACCAAAAGCCATAATGCCCTCCTGTTATAAAATTCCTTAATAATGCTCATGCCACGAACAAAAATGACATGAAAAACAGTCTAGCTTTTTATTCCTGTTTTTGCAATTCGATAACTGCTTATATTTTTTACATTCGGTTTAACGGAATCGAATCAGAATAATACCAATAACCGATATCATGATTAATATGGTAACCCATGAATCAACGGGAATTGGCACAACCGGCGGAAATCCCTCGATTGGTATCGTTTCGATACGAATATCATCAACATTGTAAGGATCAGAATCTGATCCACCCTCAATCTGAATTGAAGTGAACGATGTAAATGTCTCGTCCAGATGTGTTTTATAAATACCGGTTTCCGGTACTTCTTCAATTTGAACCAGCATACCTTCATCACTAACTGTTACAATTACATGACGCCAGCCCGGCTGCGCTCTGTCTGCCAGTTCGATCCACTCATCACCATCAAAATAGTGATACGAGTTTTCGGAACCATCATAGATATCGTTTCTAACTCCCAGCATTCTGATGACATTTCTGAGATTAGCATTGTTAAAACCTATGGAAAAATCCGCCTCCGTTGTCAGTGAATCATAGAAATACAGTTCCAATATGCCCTGATGTTCTTCATTGCCATAATCTTTCAACAATCCAACATCCGACTCCAAACTTTCGGTCGTTAACTGGTAACTGGCCGGATTTACTACCTCGGGGGAGTGGCTGAACATATCGCCGTGAAAGTTAAACGTGTCCAGCGCGACACCATCCCAACCGTTCCAAAATCCGGTTTCGGATGGATGCTCATCGCAGGCGTCAAAAACATCCGACATTGCAACCAGAGCAAACGGAACAGCATATGGTGTTATATGATATCTGTTGTATGTTAAAGCCACGTTTCCGGAGATATAGCCCAGGCCCAGTGAAATTCGGCCATCAAGATTAGAGGGACCCAAGGGCATCATTGCGCCAAATGTCTGACCTGTATTATGGCTGATGCTTCCAAACAGGAAATCGTCCTGTGCCCATACCACGTAAATACGCCCCGCCTTATCATAATCCATGTCCAATGCGCTGATGAAACTCGCACCAAACGTAATGTCTGTTGAATATTGTCCAAACGGGGCAGGCGTGTCCCAGAATCCTTGTATTTCGGTGACACAGATCAGTTCCGGAGATGTAGCAAATTCTTGAGTATACGCTATTGATACTCTTAAAGTGGCATACGGTAATTCAATTCCAGTAGCCGCAATAACCGATTTGTATGGAGCAGGCTCAAAACTCTGTGTAACCATTCTTTCAGGATAAAAACCAGCGGAAACGGAAGATACATCTATTGAACGTCGTGTGACCAGAAAATTCTCGAATGTAGTTTCATTTTGTTTATTGTACGACAGATAAATATAACCAAAACTGTCTAATGCCATGCTCAGATTGCTGAACACAAACCCCGGCTCTGTAATACTAACCCAAGATGACCAGTTGTTTGTGTTGGTATCATACGAGCCGTAAAGAATCTGACCACCGGCAATGAATACAAAAATAAGCATATGGTCAGTCCATACCGCATTTAAATCGGTATAGAATGGTCCGGGCGAGGGAAACGTGAATGTGCCCAATTCTTCAGTATTCACCGATGCGGGCAAGTTAAGATTGTGGCGTGCCAAAACAATCCTGTTTGGGTCACTGCTTATCCGGACACCTAGTGAATACAGCGTATTCGGATCGTGTTCACTGGAAAGAACAACCGGCGAGGTATACTCATGTTCTTCATCTTCTCCAAACACCAGATAACTGCCAATTGGATTTCGATCCCGCAAAATCGTATTTCCATACATTTTTTGCATTCCACCGTCAAAACGTGCATCTGCCCAGACTGCGTGTACATTTCCATTGATATCGAATACCGTACTGATTTCCGATTTGAAGCCTTCCTCGAATTCCGATTCCACCAGTTCAATTTCGGGATAGGCGAACGGAAACGCACGTGTGGACTCTCCATATAAAACAAATGTAAATAAAAACAAAATACTTGTAAGTTTTGCTATTGATTTCATCTCCAAACCTCCCCTGAAAAGAAAAACAAAAAAACACTTATATAATTATATACCATTCCGATAGTTTTTGACAAAAAAGCGATTCCGGCCGACCGAAATCGCTTTTATATCCCTGTTTTTTACTCGTGCCTATTTTGTACCTTCAACAACTATTACAGGACACAAACCTCCGCCTGCTGAAATATTAATCACAGCGGCTTCGGATGTCCGGCACATACCTCCAGCGTGTTTTCCGCCAAAAGCATAATAATTCTGATTGAGTTTTTTAGATTTCCAGACCAGTCCTTCAGACACCTCAGGTAATTCCATTTCCGGAATCGGCACATATTCCTGCGCAACATATTTCTGATCGGTTGTCGCCGCCAGATGGAGGGTTCGTTCCCATTCCTGCTGATTAACCACCGGACCGACACATACGCCCTGTCCACCATACAGGTCCATCGGTTTCAGAACCATTGTTTCGCGATTTTTGCGCACGTATTCAAACAAATCGACCATGTTTTTACCTGTTATATCCAGCGTTTTTCGTTCATTCATGAGGCGTGTCCACGGAACACAATTAACAATGACATCCTTTTCTTCCGGCGTATACAGCTTCATAAATTCGGGTTCCTGAAGGTGTTCCAGAAGACTCTTGATAGCCGCCAGCAACGACCGGATTGAGTTAACACAACAAAATGCATTGGCGGCATACGCTTTTCTAAGCGGTTTTATATCGTCCCAAACCGCTGTCCAGTTTTGAATCCAGCCACGGCGATACAGTATGTCAATCTCCATTCCGCCCGGCGTCCACGCCTTGCCATTATGGTACTCAATGCTTTGAGGTGTTGCGAACTCACACGGGAAACCCTGCCGTTTAAAATCTTCAACGATCAGCAGAAATTCCGGATATGTTGCACCCTTGTCTGATACGATGGCAATGTTCGGCACTGTTTTTTTACCACCCCACTCACGATAAGCGCGAAGCAGATTATAGTGTATCTGTGGTACAAATCTGTCAGAACTCAAGTAGTACTTCTTTCGAAGCTCATCCATAACCGCGTTTTGTTCGATAATTTCAGTCTGTACATCCGAATACATCGGTCCACCGGGAGAATCGGTATTAAATTCAATGAACTTTATCGTGTCACCCACAATAAAAGCATCATTGCGAGTAATCCAGACACGCCGTTTGGTACCGGTTTCGGATTCCACAAGCTCGGTTTCCTTGTCTGTCAAGTTAAACATCGGTCGAAATTTCGGATCAATAAAATACAAATCCGAAATTTTTTCAAGCACATTCATAATATGGTTGGACACCCGTTCAATTTCGTTCATTTGAGTTCGCGTCATGAAATAGGGCATGATAAATACGGGAAACGGTTTTTTAATCACGTCATCACCTTTCCCGACATTTATGACACAGCCTCTTTGATGAAATTGCCTGTTAGCATCATCCAGTATGTTTTTTGCGGGCATTTCGGGCGTATCCATCTTTTCCAGGATATTCCTGAATTCCTGATTGATTTGATTGATAAGAATTTTGTCAGACATGCCTTACACTCCTCTCCTTATGCAGCTTTGCGTTCAATAAAACGTTTTTAACTCAACCCGAACAGCGAATTATCCGGGCTTTTTTACATTATCAAGCCACCCTTCCCCGGTCTTGTCAGTTAAGGAAACATGTCTTAAGTCACACCGGGCAGATTGTTACGCCACCAAATCTATTGCCACCATGCACGTCAACTCTGCAAATGTCAATAACTGCTCAACAGGCAAATATTCATTGGCTACATGAAACGCGGTGTCGTCACCCGGACCAAACGCTACCGCCAGAATGCCGTGCTCGTTCATGCCCTTGGCAAATGTTCCGCCGCCCAGTCCAAATGGAACAGGATTCAGCCCGAATTCACCTGCGTTCTTCTGAATTGATTTCACCAGAACATTGTCCGGATCAATGGCATGCGGCATAGTGCTGTTACCAAAAGAAAACTCAAAATCATCTGCTACATGCTGTGACAACGCTTTCAACTCTTCGCGTATTCCTTCCGGAGTCTGTCCCGGAACCAGGCGAATATCAATGTCAACACTGCATTCATTTGGCACGTTGTTTGCCGCTGTGCCACCGTGGATTTCACCAACATTCACCGTGCAATTTCCCAGAATAGGATCTTTTTTATGGTCAAGTGTGTATTTATCCAAAAGCACTAAAAACTTCGCCAATTTGTTAATCGCGTTCACTCCAAGATGCGGTGTCGACCCATGTGCCTGCACTCCGTTGGCTTTGACAGTCAGAACCAGTCGACCTTTTTCAGCCACATCAATTTTTTGCATATTTTCGCCAATGTCCGGAATAATCGCAAACGTCGGGCTGATAAGGTTTTCGTCCATCAAATAATGCACACCATAATCAATGCCATCCGGATCGCCGGCCTCTTCATCTGACATTCCTGAAATCTGAAGTTCACCTTTCAGGTTCTGGTCACCCACTACCTGTTTCATAACTTTTGCCGCAAGCATCGATGACACCAGCGGTCCCTTGTTATCCAAAACGCCACGTCCATATACCACACCGTCTTTTTCAATCATTTCAAACGGGTCTGTGTCCCAGCCCGTCCCGGGGGGCACAATATCCATATGGCAGGCCATGAACAATTTGTCAGCGCCCGGTTCACCCTTGCCGACATATCCAATCACATTCGGACGGCCTTTCATGCGTGAAAACACATCATAGCGAATGCCCCATTTTTTAAACTCCCGCTCAACAATATCACCCACACGCCATTCTTCACCACGTATGTTTAAATAATCAAAGTTACCCAACTTTGATGATGGTACATTCACCGTTTTCTGAGCTACCATCTCCTTTAAAAGATCAAGCATTTCACTGCGTATCGCGTCCCTGTTGTCACGGAAATACGTTTTAACGGCTTCTTTCATCGCTGTTCTATCCATAATCAGACTCCTTTTGAAATTGTTAAACTCTGTCACCTGTAAAATTGTATATCACATGATGATTCGAAACAAGACTGCATAAACGATTACGCTTACAAGCACAGCAACCGGCGCTGGAACACTTCTTTGATAAATTGTTGAACTTGTTACAAAGCTGGATTAAACTGATTGGCTGATTTGTTTCTTTTTGCTGATGAAAGGAGAAACCGTGCCGACAATACTGGGAATCAATATGAGTCATGCTTCCGGAGCATGTTTGTTTATGGATGGACGTTTGGTTGCCGCTATATCAGAAGAGCGGCTGAACAGAAAAAAATTCAGCGCTGATTTTCCACAACTTTCGATACAGAAGGTTATGGAAATCGGCGGTGTAACCCCTGCAGATATAGATGAAGTCGCAATTGGCACCCGTTGTGAGATGTTTGATTCAAACAAGGCCCAGACAGGAGAATACCGGAAAACCACCCGTATGGTTTCTCTGGCATCCCGTATGCTGCCGATTTCTGTTGTCGAATCAAACTGGCTGAAACAGTTTTATATACACTCTTTGGGCGCCGTTCGCCGCCATCAGTTCATGACGCAATATTTGCCGTTTTTTATTGATATTGGAATACCGAAATCCAAACTCAAATATTATGACCACCATACCTGTCATGCAGCAGTGGCGTATTTTCTGTCACCTTTCAGAAAGAAAACACTTGTGTTCACATGTGATGGTAACGGCGATGGCGACTGTGCAACCGTATGGATTGGTGAAAACGACACGTTGAAATGCAAACTTCGCATTCCTTCTGTGCACTCCCTTGGCGGATTGGTAGCTCGCACGACACGATTTATGGGAATGTCCCCATGGCAGGATGAATATAAAGTCATGGGTTTGGCGCCCTGGGGGGAGTTGAAGACGAGCAAGGCCGCTAAAGCGTATGAGAAATTCAAAAAAATATGGGCGCTGGACGGACTGGGTTTCAGAAACCGTATCGGACACGCAGGTGACGCCCTGATACCATATCTGGAACGCAATATGCGCGGCCATCGTTTTGATCACCTTGCGTATGGCATTCAAAAACTGGTCGAAGATATCCTTGCCGGATGGGTTCAGAATAATATGGAATACTACGGCATTAACGATCTGACATTTGCTGGCGGAGTGTTTTTGAACGTCAAGGCAAACAAGCGTATATGTGAATTACCCCAAACCAGCCAAACATTCTGGTTCCCTGCAGCAGGCGACGATTCTGTCGCTATTGGCGCCGGTGTTCTGGCAACAATTGCACATCAAAAAGCGCAAAATTTGCCGGTTTCCATCGAACCCATGACCAATCCCTATTGGGGTGAGCCCATCGACAATGAAACTGAATCGTTCATGCAATCCACACAGTTTAACGGCTTTAGCGTGACCAGGCCGGACAATATTAATCAAACCATAGCTGAACTACTTGCAGACAACCAGATCGTCGCCCGATGTTCCGGCCGAATGGAATTCGGCCCGCGCGCTCTGGGTAACCGTTCAATACTTGCAAACGGATCAAAACCGGAAAACGTTCGGGTTCTGAATGCCATGATCAAAAACAGAGATTTCTGGATGCCTTTTGCAGGCACAGTACTGGATCATGCTTCAGATCGATATCTGATTAATCCGAAACATATTCCCAGTCCATATATGATTCTTGGTTTCGATACCGTACCTGAAAACTGGACTGACATTCAGGCCGCCACTCATCAAGCCGATTTCACTATCAGACCACAAATCCTGACCAAAGATTTTAATCCCGACTACCATGATATAATCAGCCGGTTTGAAAACCTGACAGGCATCGGAGCGCTGCTTAACACATCCCTGAATCTTCATGGCGAACCCATGGTTAACCTTCCAGAAGAAGCAATGGCAGTCATGACCCGTTCTGCGCTCAAATATCTGGCTCTGGACAAT
>PWNJ01000056.1 GCA_003558985.1 candidate division CSSED10-310 bacterium | reverse complement strand
TAAACTGCCGTGGCGATTGATGGTCGGAGCGGCGTTTCAGGGTGAAGTTGGAGCGTTTGGTGTGCGGGCGGAAGGTCACGTCAATATACCTCAAACCGGATATGAAACAGCGTTTGGCGCAGAGGACTCAGATAATTATATCCATGTTTCGGGTGGAGTTGATTATCGATTTGCCAACTCATTGCATCTGTTTTTCGAATACTTTTACAGAGGTAACGGCTATGCGTCATACGACGATTATCTTAGAGCAACGGTAAACGCCGGAGCTGTTCGAGACATATATGCCGCTCGTCATTATGCGGTTGCGGCCGCTACATACCAGTGGCATCCGCTTTTTACGTCACAGATATTCGGAGTGGTCAATCTGGACGATTCATCCATGCTGATGTCAGCGTTCGGCACGTTTAGCTTAGCGAATGAGGCGGATCTGGTGATTGGCGGGTATTATACATTGGGTGATAAACCGGAATGCCGGGTCGGATGGCCGTATCCCCGGTCGGAATTCGGGTCGGCAGACAGAGCGGTATCGCTGGAACTCAGGGTATATCTATGATGTTGACACGAAGGCGCAGTTTTTCAACTTCAGTAACAACAGGAGCGGTCCGGTTGTATATGATTTGGTTTCTGCTGGTGTTTGCATTGTTTGTTTCGGGTTGTCCCCGGCCCGGTCGCCCGCTTCCTCCGCGTCACCGGGATACGGTTTTGACGGAGAATGTCATGGCCGTTCGCTACACGATTCAGGCCGGCGCTTTTGCAGTGATGGACAATGCCGTGCTGCTGACGGATACCCTTCGCAACCAGGGTCTGGAAGCTGTGTATTATGTTGATAAGGACAAACTCTATAAAGTGCGGTTTGGTGATTTTTCGGACTGGGCATCGGCGGAACAATATGCTGAGGATGTCAAAGCCCGCGGTATCATCACCGATTACTTTATTGTGCAGCCGCAGGTTGAGCCGGTCCGGGAACCCCGCCGCCGCATTCGCGGCATTCGGCGAAGTCTGGTGGCTGATGCTCAGCGATTTATCGGAACGCCATATCGCTGGGGCGGCACGCAACCGTGTGGTTTCGATTGCAGCGGTTTAACCATGACAGTGTACCGTTTGAACGGGATTGTGCTGCCGCGAACATCGGCGGAACAGTTTAACCATGGCCGCTCGGTCTCAAAACGGCGCCTGCAACCGGGTGATCTGGTGTTTTTCCGTACAACCGATAGCAGACGAATATCGCATGTCGGACTGTATATTGGTGATGGTCGCTTTATTCATGCTCCGGGTCGGGGTCGCTATGTGCAGGAAGCATCGTTGTCAGACAGTTTTTACACGAAAACGTTTGCAGGAGCGCGGACATATCTCAGGTAGGGCTTAGGGCTGAGGGCTGAGGGCGGAACGCCACGGTCAGCCCAGGTCATGATTCCAAAGCTTTTTGGGCGGCTTCCAGATCGGATTCTCTGACCAGCAGTTTCACTCCATCCTGCACAAAAGACAAATGATGACGCATACCGGCGCAGTCATCGGCCTGAACCACCGATTCAATATCATGACCCGATAGAAACGCCTGTGCTATTTCGGCTTCGTGACGATACATGAATGTTTTCACTACAACTAAATTATTCATAAGTCACCTTCAATCTTTTTCAATTAACTGGTTGTTCATCACCTGAAATATGGCAGATATTCCGGGAAAACGCAAACAAAGTGACTCCATGTATGGCAGACTGAGTTTGGTTTTGGAAAACAGATTATGAATAGGTTAATATTGTTGGCTGGCGGCGCTTTTTCAGATATTCCGAATGACAAGAAGGAGATACCGGTTTGGCAAACGCGGCACAACAGGACATGTTGCAGCAGAATATTTCAGGCAACCGTCGTCGTGACCATCTGGTTCGACAGGTGACATGGGTCGGGCTTGGTGTCAATGTGTTTCTTGCCATATTTAAAATTACCGCCGGTATCATTGGCGCCAGTCAGGCTCTGGTGGCTGATGGTGTTCACAGTGTATCCGATATGGCAAGCGATCTGATGATTCTTGTTGGAGCCCGGTTCTGGTCGAAACCTCCGGATTCATGCCATCCCCATGGACACCAGCGGCTGGAAACCGTTGTTGCATTTGTCATCGGTATTCTGCTGGTCATGACTGCTTTGGGAATGCTGATTAATGCCGGTCAAAATCTGCTGGTCGAGAATCCCCGTCCGGGAGGTATCGCTGTGATGGCAGCATCTGCCTCACTTGCGATGAAAGAAATACTGTATCACTACACAATACGAAAAAGTCGGCGAATCAGGTCGCTGGCGCTGCAGGCCAATGCATGGCATCATCGGACCGATGCGATGAGTTCCATACCGGTGCTGATGGCAATTATCGCTGTCAGACTCAGGCCGGAGTGGGGGTTCCTTGATCCGATAGCCGCTATAGCCGTTGTATTTTTCATCATTTATGCCGGATATCGTATCGTAAAACCCTCAATACAAAAACTCATTGATGCCGGCGCATCTCCGGAAACAATCAGCAAAATCCGTCAGGTGATAAAAAGTGTTCCGGGAGTTAATAATACTCACCATATTCGCACTCGATACATCAGTGATTCGCGGCTTTCAGTTGATCTGCATATTCAGGTGGACGGCGCTCTGACCGTTCATGAGGGTCATGCGATTGGTCACGATGTCCGGAAAAAACTGGTCGATGCGTTTCCGGACATAATAGATGTGGTCGTGCATGTGGAACCGGACGCGGCCTTTTGAGGGCGCGGAAACCACGCCCCTACATTCGGTCAACATAAAACATTGCGTTTACAATGATTTAACCTGCCCATTCCCCTTTCCCTACCCCTGCCCTTCGTGCGCTTGCGCACCCTAAAACGAATACTTCACCGCCAAATGGTATTCCCTCGGCCATGCCCAGGCATTGTCCATTCCAAAAGGCCAACCAGTGCCGGGTCTGTCTGGTTCATAAATATCATACTGCCCCAGAACGCCCTGATTATTGGTGACATTGTGCATATCAAAAATAAATGTCAGCGCGCCGTATTGTCCAAATGAAACCGTGTTCTGCCAAGATAAGTTCCATGTGTTGAACGAGGGAAGCTCATAACCGCCGCGCCCATTTGGAAAGTAACCGTAATAACCGCGATAGGGTGGGAGTCCGGTCCATGTTCCGGGATCATTGATATCGTTGACGGGGTTATCAGGATCATATGTGTAGGGCGGTCTTGATCGGGCTGAGATGTAATATCCCGACCGGTAGAATCCCTGAAATCCGAATGTCATTCGATACCAGTCCGTCAGATCAACATCGTATGTTGCAGCTATTTTTAAGTAATGTCTGCATGACCAGGGCAATTCACCATACATGTTTTGCGATGTCGCCCAGGTATCAAACGCGGATGAAAACATGGCAACGCCACCAGACCCTTCGTGCCGGTCGGTGTGTGTGCCTTCAGCCCTGGAATACGTGTAACTGGCCTCCACATTCCAGGCATTCCGGCGTGCCCGGGCCGTCAGCGTATATCCGTAATAATCACGTTTGGCATCCGGTACATTGGTGACCCAAAACAGGTGTTTTGCATAATCACTTTCGTGCGAGCGGTGAGGCGCGCGCGGATCAAAGTTTTTGTTCGGATCAAGACCCGAAAAATCATCCTTGATGCCTCCTTTCCATGTCCACACCACGTTGCCATCCTCGTCAACAAACAATCCGACATCCTCAATCATGTTTCGGGTACGGCGATTCATCAAGGATGCGCCTATCGTTACATTCGGAAAAACCTCATGCTCGATGCCAATCAAAAATTCATCGGTGTATTCGGCGGACAGATTCGGGTCGATCAGGTTCCAGTCACCCGGTTCCGTCTGTTCCGTGGTACGCCAGTTGGCATCGTCAAAGAAAAAATCCTCATCCGGAATGCCGTCCCTGTTTCTATCGCTCCATTCCGGACCGGTGTATTCCTGAGTCGCCGTGGCGCGCACATCCGCATCAAATGGCTGAAACATCATTGGCAATTGGAGGTTGAACGGATTGTAATACCGGCCGTAAAATGCTTTCAGAGCGGTCTTTCCTGAGCCGAACACATCCCAGACAACGCCGACCCTGGGAGCGATCATGTTGTCCAGTTTCATTGGCGCGTGGTATCTGACATCGCCATCGGGTGTCAGATACGAGTCCGCTGTCCATTGTCCCCATCGCCATGCCGGAACCCTTGAATCTCCATCGTTGTTTTTATAGGTAATCGTATCGTAGCGCAGTCCCAGATTCAGTGTGATTGTATCGGTTACAGACCAGTCATTTTGAAGATATAGAGCATAATAATCGGCTGATACTGTAGCCGGACCGGAATGCAGAGTGAGTGTGCGGGTCGCTTCCGTGCCAGTGTAATAGTCCGGGTTTGACCGATCACCCACAGGCACCTGGGTTATTCTGTATTGAGCGCCACCGGGAAACTCGTTAACCAGTTCCTGTTCAAGATTTTGATACTCAAATCCGGCTTTCCATTGATGTGAGCCAAACCAGTCATCCATATGGTATGTTACATCGGAAGCAAGCTGTATCCGGTTTCGTTTGTCTGTATGCCAGACAGAATAGTTGTTATATCTCTGGATATATAAGCTGTCATAAAAGGCCGGAGTATTCCGGTCGCCATCCGCAGGTTTATTGTAATAATATACCTGCGAACTCCCCAACCGTGTCACAAAAACAAGGTTGTATTGTTTGTGCCATATCCACTCCAGACCGGTCAACGGTCCGCCATACTCAAGACTGCCTCTTGCTTCCGGCGTTGTAGATGGATCACCCATACGGTTTTTGTGTTCTGTTTTTTCACTCGAAACGTTTAAAACAAACGTGTGTTCGGGGACGGGTTGAAACGTGAGCTTGATGTATGGCATATGACCCAAAATATCTGTGTTGATTCGTGTCCAGTCATTTGGGTCACGTGGTCTTGGCCCGTAAAACGAAATGGATTCTGTTTCGCCATCCGTAATACTCAGCCCGTACGCGATCATAAACCATAGTTTGTCCTGTATGATTGGCCCGCTTAAAGTGATAGCATACTCATCAATTAAATAATCCCGTAACTTTTGGCGCCATTCTTCGTGTTTGCTACCTGAACGATTATCGGTATCAATGCGTTTCCAGCGGAATGATCCCTGAAATTGATTGGAACCGCTTCGGGTAACGGCCTGGAATATACCGCCCAGAGCATGGCCGTGTTCTGCCTTAAAACCGCCGGACTGAATGTTAACCTGCTCAATTGCTTCAGCAGGAAGCTCGGAACCCCGCTGCGAGGTCGCCGGATCTGTGGTATCAAATCCATCAAAGTTCCAGGAGTTATCGGTAAACGAAGCGCCACCAACCCGGGCATTATCGCCGCCGGTGACAAACGGACTCATGTGAGGATAGTAAGATGTGTTGGCTGTGCCAGGCAGCCGATCCGTAAAGTTGCTTTCAACAACGATAGATGATGATGAGTTGCTGATATCCAGCAGTCCTGTCGGTTTGGTTATATAGACAATATCGTCCGGGGAACCGCTCTGCATAACAGGACTGACTGTCGCAACACCATTCAGAAACACATGAATATTTCTTCGGACAAGTGTTCGCATCGTATCAGCTTCGAAACGCAGTTCGTATATTCCCGGAGGCAGCCCGATAAACCGGTACCGTCCGGAATCTGATGTAATAAATTGCCGCTCCCCCTGCATATTCGGGCTTGAAACCGTAATCGTTACATCAGCCATCAAAGCTCCGTCAACATCAGTAACAATACCTTGAATCTGACCGGTCGTGGCCGTCACGGCGGAACAAATCGTCAAGCTCAAAACACCAATAATCAAGGATAAATGTCTTGTTTTCATAATCCAGACCTCCGGGAATTTCTAAAAGACTACATAAAACATCTGATTATGTCAATCATCACCGGGAAGGGGGGTGCGTCCTTCGGCCGCGGGGCTGCTTCGCAGCCGAAAGGAGGAGAAGAGGAGTAGACGAGAAGAGGAGCGGAAGATTAAACGTTGCAAGCAGGTTAATGGTACAATGGATAATTAATCGACTGCAACCTGTTGCCTCCTTTCCTCTATTCCTCTTTTCCTCTTCTCTTCCTCAACCGGCGCCCTTACCGGTCGGCAAAGTCCTTTTATAACAACGATTTAAACCACAATTCATGCGTCCTCTTGAGGGCGTTCGCCGAACGCCCCTGCATTTGTTTTTGGGTTCCATCAAAACAGGTCACAAATCAACAATCTTTATGAGGGTATTCGTCAGACCGCCATGAAAGAAACATTGTATCTCATTACGCATGAAGACCTCTCTCGCGTTGTAATCCGTCTCTGCCTGGCGTGACCTCCGGTCACGAGTGGAGGAGAAGACGAGAAGAGGAGCGGAGGATTAAAGGGTGCAAGATTCTAATGGCTAAATGGAAATTTAACCGACTGCAATCTGTTGCCTCTTTTCCTCTTTTCTTCCTTTCCTCTATTCTCCCCGGCGGCCTCAGCCGCCACATCTCCCCCTCTGGCCTTTCCGAAACCTTTTTGCACGTTATTCGTCAAATAGATCGGTTGCATTAATCGCAATGAACTCCAGGAGGTCGTCATGAAAACACTGATGAAAAAAATGTCAAATATTGATTTGGGATTGCTGATTCTCAGACTTGCTGTGGGAGGTTTGATGCTGCCACACGGTGTTACAAAACTGTTTAATGGAACAGAAAAGATTGCAGAAATGCTTGTTGAAAAGGGCTTACCGGGAATCATGGCCCATGGCGTGATCATCGGTGAAGTGATAGCGCCGCTGCTTATTGTGATCGGGTTTTTCACTCGTCCGGCATCCGCAATACTGGCGTTTACCATGGTCATGTCCATTTATCTGGTATTCGGCTGGGCCGGTTTTCAACTGAATCAGCACGGCGGAATTACTGTTGAGCTGAACCTTTTATATCTGTTTGGAGCGCTGGCATTGATGTTTACCGGCGCCGGCCGGTATGCAGTTTCGAAAAATATGTGGAGTTAGAGATTCTGTAAGATGGGTTGAAGGTTGAGGATATCAAGTCGTTGATTGTAGTTCAGGGTTAAAAAGGGAAGCGGGGCCAAAATTCTGTTGACATGTCGTCATTTTTCCGGTAAATATGACGACATGGTTATGAAAAAGACATATAATCGTTTGCTGAAAGCGCCCGATCAGAGTTTTTTTCTGTTTGGTATGCGTGGCGCAGGCAAGAGCGCCTGGGCTCGGCAGACATTTCCCAACGCGCATTACGTCAATCTTCTCGACGAAGGTTTATATCAGAGCTACCTGCGTGATGCGCGGCTGTTTGGTCGTGAACTGCTCCAGATACCCGCTGGTCAGACAGTCGTGGTTGATGAGATTCAACGTCTGCCCTCACTTCTGAACGAAGTACACCGGTTTATCGAGGAAGGTGATCTTCGTTTTGTACTTCTTGGAAGCAGCGCCAGAAAACTGAAGCAATTGGGTACGAATCTTCTGGCGGCTCGCGCTTTGCGGCGCATTATGTTTCCATTTCTGCCCATGGAATTAGGTGACGATTTCGAATTGTCGGAAGTTTTGCGGTTTGGCAGTCTGCCGATCATCTGGCAATCATCGGCCAAGATCGACAGTCTTTATGCGTATGTGCAATTATATCTGAAACAGGAAATTCAATCCGAAGCTCTGGTGCGAAATCTGCCCGGTTTTGCGCGCTTTATGCCGATAGCAGCCCTGTTTCACGGTCAGGTGCTCAGCGTTGCAGGTTTGGCTCGCGATGCGGGAGTTGCCCGCACAACAGTCTCTGGTTACCTGGATATATTGGCTGATACATATCTGGCATGGCTTCTGCCGGCCTATGAGGCCAAACTTCGGATCAAGGAACGCAAGCATCCCAAACTCTATTGGGTGGATTCAGGTGTTATGCGCGCGGTTAAACAGGAACTCCATCCACTCGGTGAAGCCGAGCGTGGCGCGTTGCTTGAGGGATGGGTGGGAACTCTTCTCAGGGCTTACGGTGAACCCGGGTGCGGTCTGGGTCTTCGATATGACGGACTATTCTACTGGGCTCCTGCCGAAGGTGGAACCGAGGTGGATTTCCTGATTCTTCGAGGCGGTGAATTTACAGCGATTGAGGTCAAAGCCCGCGATTACCTGGTATCGAAAGATTTCAAAGGACTCAGGGCAATAGCGGACCTTGGAGGGCTTCGCCGTCGGCTGGTCGTATTTCAGGGCAACCGCCCGTTTCGGACAGAGGACGGAATCGAGGCATTGCCGGTTCGTAATTTTCTTAACGACCTCGAGACAGGGGCGCTGTGAACGATGCCGCTGCAGGTCAGGCCGGTATATGCAATACTGCCCTTATATATGATATAATTCATCTGGAATAATCGCTGAATTGCCGGGGGGGTGATTCGGCGCTGGTTCGTTCAGGGTTTTTGAGTTTGGGGGATTATATGAAAAATCGATGGGTGTGTTTTGTCTTTTGCATATTATATGTAAGCTGTCTTTGGAGCGCGGTGTCAGCCGCCCGTAAGACGGCAACGTTCTGTGCATATTTCGTTGAATGGGGGGTCTATGCCCGCGATTATTTTGTGGCTGATATACCAGTCGACAAATTGACTCATATCAAATACGCATTTATTGAACCGGCAGATATTACGGGTGACGGATATTTTGAATGCAGACTGTTTGATACCTGGGCAGCGCTGGAAAAACCGATGGATCGGCTGGTTCCCGGCACGGATCCCTCACAGGATGAACATCGCGGAAACCTGAATCAATTCAGGGTTTTGCGGCGCAATCATCCTGATCTGACAGTGCTGATGTCGCTGGGTGGCTGGACATTGTCATACAATTTTCCGGTAATCGCATCCACTGAAGCACATCGCACGCATTTCGCGGAATTTTGCGTGCAGTTCATGCATGAACATGGGTTTGACGGCATTGATATTGACTGGGAATATCCGGGACCAAGTGACCGGGACAATTTTACGCTTCTGCTTGAGACGTTCCGGAACACTCTGGACGATCTGTCGGATACCACCGGTATCTATTATCCATTGAGCATCGCCGCGCCAGCGGGACCAGCTCTTATTATGAATATTGATCTTCCGGCAATCGAACCATATCTGGATTTCATTAATCTGATGACATACGATTTTAATGGTATATGGAGTTCCCAAACTGCATATAACTCACCGCTTTATACATCGCCCGATGATCCGATGGGACCGACATGGAACTCAGATGCCGCAGTTCAGACATATTTGATCGATATACCGCCGGAAAAACTCAATCTTGGCATGGCATATTACGGCCGCGGCTTTCAGAATCTGCACAACACCGGGCCGAATCCCGGGTATCCGGGCCGATACGCCGATGTGACCGCGGGATCACCGGTGCAGGGAACCTGGGACGATACCGGAGTCTTTGATTACTGGGATATCGTCAATCGCTTCAGCGGCACATTTCAGCATTCGGTTGATCCGTTACCGGTTTTGGACGGCTATACCCGGTACTGGGATGCCGAACAGATCGCAACGTATGTGTTTCACCCCGACGCCGTCGGGCAGACCGGATTTTACTGGCTGGGGTATGACGATCCACAAAGTCTGACTGCCAAAGTTCAATATGCGCGATCATTAAACCTTGGTGGTGTGGTTATCTGGGAATTGTCACAGGAAAGTTCACCCGGTGTGTTGTTGTATCCTTTGACAGATGCCATTCATGCTGCTCTGATACACGACCAGTGTCTGAATCACGGTGATGTCAATTTTGACGGCATCATTACCGCGTATGATGCACAAATAGCATTCATGATCGCTCTGGGCCTGCACACGCCATCGTTTGAAGAGGAATGCGCGGCGGATTGCAACGGCGACGGTGTTGTAACAGCCGGTGACGCGCAGTTGATTTTTTACGCGGCGCTTGGGATCGGCGAATGTGAGGATCAGGTTGAGAAAAGGTAGAAGGTAAAAGGTAAAAGGTTGAAGGGTTGCAGTCTGTTGATTGTGATTATTTGTGATGGAACCCCAAAACGAATGTAGAGACGCCCGGCCGGGCGTCTAAATGTTGAGATGTTGCAAATTATCATTCACAACAAACCGTAGCGTGGTTTCCGCGCCCTCAAAAGGTAGCGTAATTGTCTTTTTCTCTCATGCTCACATGTTCTCAAGCGAAGCGTTCTCGTGACCGGCGGTCACGCGTCACCCTCTCCCTGCGACCTGTGGTCGCTTTCCCTCTCCCAAAATGGGAGAGGGTTTAAATTCAATAACTTATAAAAGTCTCTCCCCTCGTGGGAGAGACCGCAGTTGTTTGAAAATGCCGTCAGGCAGAGACGGTTACAACGCGAGAGAGGGCATCATGCGTAATGAAATACATTGTTTCTTTCATGGCGTTCTGGCATTCGTGGCCTAAGGCCACGACGGGCAAGGGAAGGGGAACGGTAAGGGGCAGGTTAAATAATTGATATAAAAGGTTTTTCCGACCAAAAAGGGCGCGGCGACCGCGCCCCTACTTTTCGGTGAGCATCTATCTAAAACGCATGCCCCAGAGCAAAATGGATCGCGTAGGATGATTCGCCTGATTGGCGGTCAAGATTCCATCCGATATCGCCTCGTATCGGACCGACAGGCGTTTCATATCGAAGCCCAAAACCGGCGCTCGGCCGAAAATAGGGTGATTCCGGTGAATCTGCAAATACATTGCCCGCATCCAGGAACACGGCGGCATTCCAGTTGCCTGCCAGATGAAAGCGTGTTTCCAGATTGGCCAGGACAAATGACTGTCCGCCCAGAGGGTTTCCGTCCGTGGTAAGCGGGCCGCATTTCTGATGACCGAAACCCCGGTTGGTTGACGCGCCGCCCAGAAAGAAGCGTTCGCCTGCCGGCAGAGCGCTGTCGCGTATGACCCATGCTCGACCAGCTTTAAGAGCCATGCCGACAATAATCCGATCGCTGTCAATCTGCCGAAAATATCGCAGATCGTTGTCCCACCGGAAAAACTCGGATTGTGTGCCGAACGTATCCAGTGAACTTTTGAAACGCGTCTGATACATCCATCCCTCTGTTGTCCGGAACGGATCATCGCGTTTATCAATGGTCAGAACAGGAGTCAGCGAACCATACCGGGTGTCTCCGATATCGAGCAGGTCCGTGATGTCCGGATCCGGATTCATTACTTTTTCCCGTTCAAACGCATACGTCAGATTTAACGAGACATCATTGGGCCAGCGTCGAACAGCGCCAACCTCCAGACGCAGTTTTTGCAGATCGTATCCGGTCGGTGTCCGGTCATCACTCCAGTTTGCCCGAAACCGGTTTTCTATACGATGCCCAAAAAATACCGGCCGTTGAAACGTAACTCCGAAACTGCGGCGATCCATGCCTGCCAATCCGCTGAGGCGCCCGTGAAGTCCCCGTCCAAACAGATTGCGTTCACCGACTTCAATGATACCCTCCAGCCCCCGGTCTGTATTAAAATCAACACCGGTTGAAAACTCGCCGGTGGACCCTTCGGTGACATCCATCACTACGGTTTGGTATGGCGGTTCAGCACCCGGGTGTCGTGTGGTTCTTATTGACACAGTGTCAAACACGCCTGTCTGATACATGGCTTCCTGAAGTGAACCGATTTTTTCAAGGCGAAACGGATCGCCGATATTGAGCCGTTCCAATCGATACACCAGACTTGAGCGGGTTTTGACGTTCCCTGCAACAATGATCGGTCCCTGTATATATGCCGGTCCTTCAACAATCGCAAACGTTATATCCGTTCTTGTTTCGCTTCGGCGGGTTCTGGCCCGGACACTCATATCGGAATATCCGTGTTCCCAATACAGGCGCGTCATGGCTGTCATGGCATCGCGTATCCGGCGATTAACAACCGGTTTGCCGGACGAAACAGCATGAGCATCAGCTATATTGGCCAGTTTGTGTAACTCCATGCCTTCAACACCTTCAAATTCCACATTTCCAATACGCTGATACTGTCCGGGTTCAGCTTTGACCTCCACTGTAACTCCCGCTGAATCGGTTTTTTCCAGAGATATCGTGCCGCGCGACCGCTGATATCCCTGCATTTCCAGATGTGTCTGAACAGCACGCTCCGCCCTGTCCACCGCATCCGGTCCCGGTCGTGTTTTGAGCAGCCGAAATAATCGTGGCGGTCTTAAACCCGTAATGCGGGGTAATGCGTCATCCGATATCGGTGACGGATCGGATTGCACAACCGAATCAACATAAAAGCGTTTTCCGGGCGCGGCCTGAACACGAGCTACAGCTTGTGTTTCCTGTTCGTCAATCACCGTTTCAACCTCAGCGTTCAGCCAGCCGTCATTTTGCAATCGTTCCTTCGTCATTTTTGCCAGCCGATCAAGCTCCGCCTGCGTCAGAGCCACATGCCGACGTTTCCAGTTGGACAGAATATCCCGGCGCCGCAGAAAACCGACGTTTTCAAATTGAATGCGCACCTGTTTTTCCACCTTGGCCGTTACTGAAACATGAATGGTTTCGTTGTCCTCAGATGTAACATCTACAATGATTTCCGCGTTCTGATAGCCGTTTTCGCGCAGTAATCGTTGTTCAGAATTCATCCTGTTTTTAAGTGTGACCTCATTTAAACCGTTCCGCCGGATACTTCGGCGTAAAAATGCAAACACTGTTTTCAAACGCAGACTCCAAATCCGCCCGGGATGTCCCTCAACCTCAAATGAAACCGATGCCGGACGAGGCAATGGGTGTTCACTGATAATTATTGTTACGGTTAACGCGCCGTCAGCGCCGGGTTCCGACACATCGGTTGTCAGATCAGGAGCAGGAAAACCGTTGTTTACATAATAATCAGTGAACTGCCTGAGTGATTCGTCCAGAATATCATCATTGAACGGACCGAACTTTCTTAAATCTGTTGCTCTGCGCAAAACAGCATCCGTGATCTGTTCATTGCCGCGAAATCGCAGGTTGCGGACATACGTACTGTGCTCCATATCAAATACCAGACGTTTGCCGCACGGCGCGTCGTCCACATACCACTCCACCCGGGACAAACGATTCGTCATCAGCAAATGATCGGTTGCGCGGTTGATCTCATGTTCCGACACGCTTCCGGGAATCTCCAGCATCGTCATTCGACGGAACTCCATCTGATTGAATATTCCGTCGGGATCCAGTTTGAAACAGTCAATTTGATACGTTTCGTCAGAGATTTCCGGGTCAGTATCGTATGGTTCGGGTGGTTCAGTTTCCTCCAACCCGGTTGCCCGAATGATATCATCGGCAAGTTCGGGGAACGCCATGTTGTCAGTATTCAATGCTGTGTCTGTTGATTGGTTGTTCATTGCAGCGACAGGAAACAGGCATACACACATCAGAGCGACCAGAACACTGTACAGATGATAACCGGTTATTCCGGTGAAAGACCGTTGCGCAACGAGTTTGTCAGTTAAACGTGTGTCGATATCTGAATCCTCCCGATACGGTACCGTCCTGGTTCTGCCGAAAACGCAAGTCCGTTTTTGGATTGAGTTCGTATTCCAGCTCAATCACATCGCCCTCTTCGCTTTTTTCGCCGAAATAATACATGAATTTCCAGCGATCACCGAATTGCCTGCCGACACCGACAAGCAGATTTTCGTTTTCATGTCTGACCGGAAACGGCACAACAATCAGATCGGTGCGAGCGCCAATTGCCTGAGCGGCGGCGCGCGCGGCAGCATGTTTTGCGTAATCCATTGCCATTGCGCCCAAATCGCTTTCTCCGGTAGTCAGGTCCTGTCCTATCAACAGCGTCATAATTTCTGAATGTGATTTACCGCTGTCTGATGATAGCAGCAGGTTCGGACGACTGGCTCTGCCGGTGATATGAAACCGAATCACTTCACCGCGAGTGATCGTTTCGGCTTTAATATCCAGACTCGGATCGATTTCAAACGGTGTGGTGAAATTGATATTTCCGCTTGTAATTTCAAATTCATGCAGCAACAGATCAATCACACCGCGTTTGAGTGTGACCGCGCCCAAAACTCCCGGAACGGCGGTAGTGCCGGTGATCTGCATTCGGGCATCAAGCGACAGATTCATGTGTGAGTTTTCAATGCGAATATTGTCCTGTGCCAGAACCGTCAGGTCAAGTGGAAGACCACGCACTTCATCGGCTTCGGGAGTATCGTCGGCGATCACAACCCGCGGCCGGGTCAAATCCGCCAACAAATCAAGCAAATCAAATTCCGGAGTATACAACGCTTCTGTAATTCGGACAGTGCCGGTCAGACCGATATCCGGCCAGTCACCCTGCAGATGCACATCACCGCCACCACGTATAAATAAGTCCGGAGTGGCATCCATATTAATGTCGCGAATTCGAGCTGACACATTAAATTCTTTCAGCGTCATGCCGTCGCGGGTAATGGTTCCGGG
>PWNJ01000057.1 GCA_003558985.1 candidate division CSSED10-310 bacterium | reverse complement strand
CTACATCAATGCTGTGCATGGTAAAGTGTCCTGTGCCGTCATTCTCATACCATGCCAGTCGAAAGTAACCAAAGCCGAACGGCAGTTTGCCGGACACGACCAGATCCATGAATCCATTGCCATTGATATCGGCCGCTGAAATCGCATGAGGATACAGGTAATCCGGGTCAATAACACGGCGTGTAAATGTCAGGTCGCCGTTGTTGACCAGAAGATTGACAGAACCGGGCCTTACACCAGGATTATCCGGTAATGCATAGGCAATATCCGGAAGACCGTTTCCGGTCAGATCAGCAATAGTGATTCCAGCCGAGTATTCGAATGCATCAATAATAATGGGGGGCAATAATCTTCCTCCCTGATTCAGACACAGTCCCATTTCACCATCCACCGTATAAACGACATCCAGCATGCCGTTGCCGGTAAAATCCGCGGCCTTTACATTACCGATACTTGGATAAAACGATGATGCTGTCGGCCGCAACTCATCCCTTTTGTTGAAAACAATGGATTGGGCGCAGACAGATACTGTTATCAGTCCATATAAGACAACAATTACAAGAAAAAATAAGTTAAACTGATACTTTTTCATAATAGATCCTTAACATTCAAGGCGGCAGGCGCCTGTCAGTCAGCGCCTGCCTTCATCATAAACGATTTACGGTTGCAAGGTAAAGAAGCCGTTGCAATCGTTAATGAAAACGACGGACTGATCATAATCGTCAACCACGATCAGATCCGGACACCCGTTTTTGGTAACATCAACCGTTCGGACAGATGTCGCGCCCCAGGTCAAAAGCGTCTGCAATGTGCCATACAGGCCGGTTTCATCTTTGGTCCAGAGAATGGTTTCACCGGTTTCGGTTGCTGTGATCAATTCATTCTGACCATCACCGGTCACATCTGCTGTCAGAAGAATCCGGGTATCACCGGAATTCAGGTACTGGTATTCCACGGTCTGACCGGTCTCGTCATTCACCTTGATAAAGGTTCCGTCCGTGTTGCCCACAAGAATATCCGATGTGTTGCCGGCATCCATTCTGTCCGATTCGATGACATGGTTCTGTCCCGGGGGGAACACCACATCGGTCAGACTCATCACACCATCGCCGTTGTTGAAATACGTATAGACTTCCCCTGTTCCGGCAAGTGACAGATCCATGTATCCGTCCCGGTTAAAGTCGAACAGGGTAAAATCCCGAATCAGTGATGGCCAGGTTTGATCGGACAATGTCCATGTGCCGTCAATTTCGCCGAAATACACCTGAATAAGGCCACAATCCGTCAGCACTACCAGATCATCCATTCCATTGTTAAGCAGATCAGTCAGCATAACTTTGCGAATAACTCCCGGAATTCCTGATGGAAGTTTTTGACCCCTCACCACATCAGAGAAACAACCGACATCATCATCAGGATCCGGCTGGTTGGGGTGAAAAACTGACCGGACGGCGAAATACTGTGTGAAGTCTCCCGAAACAACCGGCTGGGGAATCGGCGGAGAAGGATAGACAGCGACAAAACTCATCTGATCAGGATCGGGTGCATAGCCCCAATACAGCGCATAATACGGACCGTCCGTTGAGTCCCAGTTAATATTGAATCCGCTGGGACTGTTGGCGTTTCCTTCAATCCTGATATCCTGCGGTATCGGTAAAAGTGATGGTTTGCCGGTTACGCTTTCCGAGACAAGTTCGTTGCCACAAAGATCATACGCCTTGACCCAAATCGTATGCAGATCACAATTTGTCAAACCAGAAATGGTATGGAATGTTTGCGTATAGTTAAGGTGACCTGAATTGCCCATGGCATAGGTGTTCTGATTAAGCCAGCTTACAACGAAAGAATTAATTTCGATCCGGTTATCCTGAAACCAGCGCACATGACATTGGGTATCGCCAAAATTCGCGGATGTAATTTCCGGTGCGGATTCGTGAGGGGTTAACACCGGAACTTCTGGCCATAATTGGCTCCAGTTATCATTCACATCAACTGCCTGCATCATCCATAGATATGTTAGATTGTCCTCCGGAGGATAAACCTCGTCCATGATATATTCACCATAGAAATAATAGAATCCCTCATGCTCGACTCCGGGGCCGGGAATATAATGAAGTGGATGTCCATGCCGGTTCAGCAAATCGATTCGATCAATTTCTATCCCATTTTGATCTTTTGATACCACCGCTGCAATTTTTACTGTTGCGTTGGTTTCACCGACCGTCAGATCGGTGTTCAGGTATCCCGCCTGCCAGATAATGGGTTGCGCGCTCGGGCCTGGATTCAGGGCATTGAGTTCCTGTATCGCGTTTTGAACGGCAACCAGTGAATTGCCGATCAATTCGGCCCCCGGAACAGCCGTTAGCAACTGATCCCAATTGATGCCTCCCGCGGGCGGATTGGGAACGCCCACTGATCTGACCGGAACAAACGGCCAGTGATGACTGTGAAGGCCATCTGTGTCAGTGGCGGCCATACCGTAAATCAGTGGTCCGGTAATCGGGTCGCCGGAATCATATTGATGATACCATGAGTAAAACCCGCTACTGCCTTGTACGGGATCAAAGGTTTGAATAATAACAGGCTCTTGCCAGGGATCATTGGGCAGATTTGTCAATCCGGCGTTGCTAATGGGGGCTTCGGGGTTTTCAACATACATCAGCGCATTGATTCGGCCACAACTGCTGTCCGGATAATTGACAAGCGCTGTATCCAGATATCCGCCGAACAGGACTTTCGGGGGTTCCTGTGGAGGGGGTGGCTGGGTAGTCAAAACTGTATACTCAACAGGTTTCAGGTTTTTTCCTGTAACAACCACCAGAACGTCGCTTGCATCAGTAACCGGTTCCCAGAGTTCAATGACTGCCACACCGTCATCAACGATTCCCCGACCAATAAGATTATCAGATTGAGAAACGCCGATCAGAGCCCCATTATTGGATGAATGAAATGTCAGAATTTCTGTACCAGGAGCAATATATGATGGAACCGTTATATCTGGATAAACAGGCGCTTTTGTTCTTAACTGTAATTCGGGATCACCAAAATAGTGGAAAATCCTGTCAAGAAATGTAAGATAGTTATCGAAATCCTCACCATAAAAATATCGAACATACAGTTTGCCGTGTGTCATGGCGTCAGAAACACGAAACGATCGCTCTAATGAAGATTCGTTATAAGATGGGTCGTAATTGTGAAAAAACCCTGACATAACTCCTCTGGAAAACAGTTCTGTATAATGAACAAATGTGATTGTCGATGCTGCAACTACTCCAACAGCGCCAGCGTCTTCTTTGCTGAGCATTCTTTCCACAAGACTTTCAGTATTTGCTTCACTGAAAGTCCCTGTAAAACACGCAAATGACAGAACAACCGGAGTTTTTTGAGATCCAATCAAAGCGTCGACATCATCATCAGTTAGCAGGAAGTCTCTGACATCCCAACACATATGAGGCGCTGTTGGTGGGGCCCTATAGTCTATACTTGGAATTTCACCAATGCCTTTTGGATTTTGAATGGAATCACACGGAACCTGATGAAAATCACCATGCCATACTAACTCATCACCGTGACCAATGAAAACTAACAATCCAAGTCCATCGTTTAATTCAGATTTTAATAATGAACTTCTGCTAATGGCGGTTCCTATCAGATGTTTGTAATCGTTTAACTGGGGAGGGTTTGTAATGGGGTGCGCAGGATGGGGAACAGGATTGTTATATATTGACGAGCAAGTTTGAAAATCCTCATAAAAATAAAGAGGAACAGGGTGCATGTTTTGCGCGTTATCCAGGTATTCCTGAATATCCAATAGCGTTTCCAGTGAATAATAATCCTCTTGACAATCTTCTGTTTGGTGCAGGTTTAAAAACGGCCCAGATGTCACGAATCTACTGTAATAATTGTCAATATCCGGATTCTGATCATATCGAAGTATTTTTCCAACTGCCGCTTGACATTTGCTTGAATCATTCACGGAAATTCGACCAAGATTAAAGTCCGGGAATTTGTCATAAGGTCCATCCATCAATGAATATGGATAGTCACTATAGAAGTGCATATGGACCGACGGGGTTTCATCTCTACCAAAATAGAACGATCTTACATATCCATGTTTACCAACGAGCAAAACAAAAGATGGCGCAGGTGTTTTTTCATATTCCATTTCAATGATGTTTTTCACATCCTCTGCACTGTGCTGAGCTGTCACTGTTATGGTTTTTGTTAAAAAACCTTTCTGTTGTTTCCAGTCTGCCAAAGGTGCAATATCATTGACGAAGTTTTCATGAGTAACAATCAGGTAATCGCATCCACCATCATAACTGCTCTGAGGTACCGGATCCAGAATCTCATAATTCATGATAATTCCACTGTAAAGCGAATCCAGAAAAGGCGATGCCAACCGTTGCCTTTCCAGCAAGGCCGCTGAGTCTGGTTCACCGATATAAGTGATATCAAAATCTATCAGATAGTGGTTCTTCAAGGTATTGGATACCGGATTGTACTGTATGGTGTTTACCTCGACAAAAACAACCCTTCGACCACGCATGACGCCATCTTCGGTTATCTGAACCAGCTCGCCAGGTTGAAAGTCATTTATCTGATATGCATTGTTGTTAATATGAAACGAAGGCGCGCTGCCAGGAACAGGATTCTGATTGGGATATATCAGATTGCTTTGCGATAGATACAGATGCTCTGTGACGACATTATCGATAGATAACGTAACACCAGGCGGCACTTCCAGATAAAAGCCTCTGAATGGCAACCCTGGTTCACCTTCAATACCTTTTATTCCAGCTCCATTAATTGAAAGTTTTGTGTAAGGTGTGCCATCGTGAGTAATCGACTGTCGGGATATTCCCGGAACTTCCAGTTGAATTTGAATTCCGGAAAGATGCTCGTTGTAGTTTAACATAATCCCCGATTCCGGGGTTGCCCCATCAATAAATGGCACAAATTCAACGGCATATGTCTGCAAGGCGAAAATAATCACCGCAAAACATAGTAGAAACAACAACTTTTTCATGTTATACATACGAAACTCCTTTCAAAACGTGAGTTCAAAAAATGTGGGGCGCTGCGAAACACAGCCATGACGAATGAAACGAACTCTTGTATTTCAATCTGTACCCCTGTAAACTCAAACTGACTCCAAAATTTCAAAGAAAATACCAACGTTTGTCTTAATAATGGGGGGGGCAGACCACATGTCAAGTATTTTTACCGTTTTTTTACAGCCTGCCTCGCATATTACATTTATTGAACACAAATGTAGCGGATTTAACTGAAAACTGCATGGGGCCGCGTTATGGACATGGCCAAAGATCACTACAAAGAGAAAGCATTGTTACCGACTGAAGAGAGCCCCGGAACAATAGTCAATAGTCGATTGCCAATAGTCAATTTTCAATGGTTTGTATGGTGCCCCATCAGCATTCGTTTGAACACGTTTATTCATTTATAATTGGGGCGCGGCCGAAGGACGCGCCGGGCAGGTTAAATCATTGTAAACGCTATGTTTTTCAAATCTCTCCTTTCAGGAGAGAACGCAGTTGTTTGAAAATGCCGTCAGGCAGAGACGGATTACAACGCGAGAGAGGTCTTCATGCGTAATGAGAGACAATGTTTCTTTCATGGCGTTCGGCGAACGCCCTCAAGAGGACGCATGAATTGTGGTTTAAATCGTTGTTATAAAAGGTTTTTGCCGACCGGCGAGGGCGCGGAAACCGCGCCCCTACCCTTTGACCTTGAACCGGCCCGTAGGGGCGTGGTTTCCACGCCCTTAAAAAGCCGCGCAATTGTCTTTTTCTCTCATGTTCTCATGCTCGCATGCTCTCAAGCGAAGCGTTCTCGTGACCGGAGGTCACGTTGTCAGAGTTGATAAATGCGGAAAAAATCAACGACCCGATCGTAAAACCGGGCATCCACCTGTCCCAGAAATTCCGTCACAGGTATATTGCACAGAATATCCCGCCGAACAGAAGGTGTCAGCATCAGAATAATGCCATCGTAATTTTGGGATGATTCAATTTGTCGAATACGGCCGGCAATATCCTCCAAAGCTGATTGCGACCAGAAATGATCACTAAATCTGACCGGATGACAAGGATATCGGTTTTCTCGAAAAAAATGAATAAATTCAGATGATTCAGCAATCGTGTCATCAACCAGGATCAATGGATTCTGAACAGTTGAGGATTGAATTATCTCAAGCGCATGAAAATATCGTTCCCGAGTGCGCCCATGTTCCTCACAATAGCGGTAATAGTCCGAAATATGGCGCACAGGCAGTATAAACAGCAATGCAAATACGGCCGTCACAGCAAGTCTGGATATAAGAACAGCATATTTTTGCGTGAAGCTTTTCAGGCTTTTATCGAGTGTTTCGGCAACAAGGATCAGCGCCGGTGGAAACATAAACACCAGATATCGGCCAAGATGCAGCACATAACCACTGTTAATAACGGGAATCGTCAGAAACATACTCCAGAATGCCGCCGGAACAAGATAGCGTTTTGCTCTGATACTGATAACCGTTCCGGTAATAACCAGCAACCAGAAAATCCATATCATCGGATACCGCGCATACACGCTCCATGCGATGGTGTCGTCCCAATATCCAAGAATGATTCGGGGCAGATACAGAAACTCGCGCCAGTAATTGCCTGCCAGCGATGTGGTGGTATATTCCTGTGTCAGCGCATATTCCGGATATGTGAGTCCGAATGAAACACTCTGAAAGCGGTGTGACAGATTGTAAAGAATCATATTGCCGTATCCGGCCACAGCGCCTGCCAGCATCAGCCACGGAACAGGCGACTTCAGCCATGCGGACACGTGTCGTTTTTGTAATGCCAGCATCACAGCAACCGCCGGTAACAGATTGACCATTTCAGGATGCGTCTGCATCCCCATGCCGAACAGCAGTCCAGCCAATAACGCTGTCAAGATGCGATTGCGGTTAACCCGGGGCGGGGGTTTTTGTTGAATCAAATGGTAAAACACCAGCAAAAATGCGGTTGCGAAAAATGGTGTCAGATTGTTTGACCACGGAAAATGGCTTGTGAACACAACATGATAAAATGCGCCACACATCAGAACAGCCGCCATAAATCCAGCGCGGCGCGACGCCGTCAGCGCTCCCAGACGCCAGGTCAGCAATATCGTGGCCATACCGAAAATAAGCGGAATTACTCGAGGTATCCACGTGTTAACTCCGAAAATATAAAAACCAAGCGCTATGATGTAAGGGGATAATGCGCCCAAATGCGGATTCTGGTTGGTCAGCGGCCTGGCGCCTTCAAGAATCTCAAGCGCCAGATAGTTTTCATTCCCGCCGCTCCAGTGTGGCACAAGATGAAGATACGGAATACGTATTACCAATCCCAGAGCAATTAACACTGCTGCTGATATCAGCGGTTGCCAGATTGTTCTGTTGTGGTGCTTCATTTCTGTCTTCCCTGCCCTCTGTCTAACTGTCAGCGCGAAAATATATGACAGGTTTAACCGGTTTGCAATTGTTTTCAGGATATTGAATCCTGATATCTCAACTGGTAATCTTGAAAGGTGTAATTCACAGATTTCAGGATTGAACCATGAGGATTGACATATGAAACAGTTTTTTATTCTGATAACCGCCATAGCGTTGCTGGTGTTAACTCCGATTTCAAGGTGCGACGATGAAATTGTGCTGAATGAAACCGATCTGAAACGTTTTATCGGTCGTATTGATGATGATTCAAAAGCTCTGAACGGCCGTTCTGTCTGGCTTGATCCGTTGATTGCCGGCTCGCCGCCGGTAACTTTGAAAGAAGGCCAATACACGTTTTATTTATATGCCCGTTGTCTGGTTCCGGTAGCGTCAACCGAGCCGGTCTGTCGAATCAGCATCATTCAGACTGAGCCGGAAACAGTCCTGTTTTACAGGGATGTCATACGCGGCGAGTTGGGTGACGGACAAACGTATGCTCTGGTTGAATGGCCTTTTGAGATACAGGAAACCGTTGCTGTCCGTTTTGATGTCGATATGAAACAGATGGGGAATGCCACATTTTTCCTTGACAGCATCGGATACAAGGACGCCGAAACGGATACGCTGACCCGATGGAACCATGCCGATACCCGACATTATCTTGGTGTGTCGGTCGAGGACACAAACTCTATTGACGGAATGGTCAGAACCAATGCGCATGCTCTGGCTTACGGACCCTATATTTCGCTTTCGAAACCGGGACAGTACGAAGCGGTGTTTCGTATGGCGGTCGCACCGGATTTTAGCGCAGAAAACATTGCAACGCTGGATGTTTTCTCGCATGAAGGCCTGCACAACGGGCACAAAGGTAACAAAACCTATGCCATTCGCGGCGCTTCAATATCGGATTTTGATGAACCGGATACGTTTGCTGAACTGACCTTACCTTTTCATTACGACGGCGCTGACGGTATGGAATTCAGGGTTTTACTGTATCATGTCAAACGAAACGCCGTCAGATTGGACAGAATTACCGTTCGGCCACTATCCGCTAATTGATGTCTTTTGCTTGCCCTCGGTAAGACAACCCGTTAATATTCACCATCGTTTTACCGGACAAAATCCGGTACAATAGTATTGAATCGTTTCTGACTGAACTGAAAGGAGATACGGCGATGATCTCGAAATACATCACAACACCCATTTACTATGTGAACGGCTCACCCCATATTGGACACGCGCACACAACCATTATGGGTGATATACTGAAACGATTCAGTCTGATGCGCGGAGTGCCGACGTATTATTCCACCGGAACCGATGAACACGGCCAGAAAATTCAGCAGGTTATTGAACAGTCCGGGCTGCCGGCGGACCAGTTTCTGGCGGCGCAGGCAAAGGAATTCAAGGATTTGTTTGATCGGTGTAACGTTGCATACGATCTGTTTATGCGAACAACTGACACGGAACACATGACGCTGGTTCAAGGGGTGCTGCAAGACCTGTATGATCGCGGAATGATAGAAAAGAAAGAGTATACCGGTTTGTATTGTGTCGGCTGTGAACAGTTTAAAACAACGGCTGAACTGGATGAGCTTGGACGCTGTAAGGATCATTTGACTGAACCTCAGAAACAAACCGAAACCAATTATTTTTTCGGTCTGGAACAGCACCGGGAATGGCTTGTCAACTGGTTGAAAAGCAGCGATGACCTGATTCAACCCGAAAGTTACCGGCGCGAAATACTGGGTATGCTGAAAGAACCGCTGGAAGATTTGTGTATTTCACGTCCGAAATCCCGTGTCTGGCACGGTATTGAGCTTCCGTTTGATACGAATTATGTGTCGTATGTCTGGTTTGATGCTTTGTTTAACTACGTATCAAATGTCCGCCGGGGCGATGCGGCTGATTTTGATTTCTGGTGGAGCAATGCGACGCATCTGATGGCAAAAGATATCATCAAAACACATATCATTTATTGGCCGATCATGCTTCGTGCTGCTGGGTTCGAGCCACCCAAACACTACAGAATACATGGCTACTGGGTTGCTGAAGGTGGACAGAAAATGTCCAAATCACTGGGAAATGTCGTCGATCCGAATGATGTTATCGACACTTTCGGCGTTGATGCTCTGCGGTATTACCTGACCAAAAACATGGGCGGCAGCGATGCGCATATTTCAAAGGGTTTGATTGAAGCAACGTATAATACTGATCTTGCCAATAACATCGGCAATCTGCATTCGCGCGTTCTGAAATTCGTGTTCAAACGGTGTGACGGCAAAACGCCGGAGCCGGCCGAAATTGCAGAGCCCGACCGCGAATTACAGAATTATGTTGCCAAAACACTTGATAACATCGTCAACACAGTTGATTTGATTACACTTCCGGACACGATGAAAACATTTCTGCAAATCGCTGACCGGCTGAATACCCACTATAACGATGCCGAACCATGGAAAATGGTAAAAGACGAATCGCAACAGAATCGCTTTCTGAGTGTGTGCTATGTCATGCTGGATTGTCTTCAGATGTTTTTCCGGGCGCTCCATCCAATTATTCCCGAAGCCGCGGAAAAAGCATTGGTCTCAATCGGTATCAAAACGCCGTCACTGGAACCGGTTGCAGTCAGTTTTTCACCCGACACCCTTGAGCCGGGAACACCACTCGGTACAATTGAGAATCTGTTTCCAAGAATAGATTAACGGTATTCGAAAACTGCAAATTATTGTCGTGCCACTCAGTTCGGCCGACACTCGCGGTGGTTTATTCTGTCGTTTTTTTTCTGTTTTTTCGGACCATATTCCAGATTTTTGATTTTATCCGGTTGATTTCAGCGTCTATCTGATCCAGTGTCTGAAAATACACTCGAATATCCTGTTGCCAGGGATCTTCTATCGGTTCGTTGACTCCGCCACCAAACATTCGAAGTGTATGTATACGACCGGCAGATTGAGGAAACCGGTCCTTCAGATATCGTGTCTGAGCGGGCTCCATACATAGAATCAAATCACTGGTTTCCACCAGTGTTTCATCAAGTTGTTGCGATTGATGCAATGACAGATCATAGCCTTTTCTTTCGGCCGCCAGTTCCGCCTCGGTTGACGGCGCCAGACCAGAAAACGTGCTCAGTCCGGCAGACAGAATTTCAATATCATCATACAACGTCTTGGGAACCTTTGCTTTTAAAGTCGCCTCCGCCATCGGACTGCGACAGGTGTTACCCTCGCAAATAAATAAAACCTGGAATTTTCGTTTCTCCGGAGCGTTCATGTCGTTACTTTAGCGATTTTGTTTTTATTTGACAATAGCTGTGAAACCTCAATACTAATAGTCTCATGGCTGGACGTACTCGAAAAAGGAAAACTAAAAAAGACAAAAAAAGAACATCCGGGAAGGTTCAATCACCCAAATTGAGTCTTGAATCATTGCGTCGCGATTTCAGCGATCCAAAAAAACTGGAGCGTGCGACGGATTTACTGGCAGAATCCATGCGTCATGAACCCGAACTGGCCAGGTTGCAGTTTCCGGCAGAAAAACTTCTGGACGCGCTTGATGATGTTGCCGAGCAATATAGTGATCAACTGGAAGCCATGCCGGATATACTTGATCGCAGAATATTTATACTCAACAATGCCATAAAACCATTTTTGACTCGAAAATATCTGAACCGAATTGAATCGGCTTTTATGAAACATCTGGAAAATGTTAAGACATCTCCAAAAGATTTCAGGGCCGTTGGCGCCGGATTGTTTTTTTTGGAGATACATAAACATCAAAGCGATTCACCGGGAGATAATCCGCTGTGGAATATTATTTTCGATATATCGTATGACGTAGCCATGGGAACTGCCGGTGGAACAATCAAACCCGGAGCTGACAAACACGCCCAAACCGGTCAGTTGGAGACTGCACGTGATAAAGCGCTCAATATATCGTCCATTCCGGAGGGTGAGTTGTCTGATGACAGTATTGCGACATTAAAGGAAGCATTGCATCTGATAGACTCAAACACGGTAGATTTCGGGTTATCCATAGACTTGATAGTGCTTGGATTGCGCAAGATGGTTTCACAGGTGGGCGAAACACCGGAAAAACGCGCCAGGGAAATACAGAAAGCATTTGCTGTCGAGTTTGGCGCACGGCAACTGAATATTCTGGCATCCCATCTGGAATATGCTATTGACACGTTTACCGGCGCTAAAAAACGGAATTTTCAGATGGTTTACAAGGCGTTGAAATTGCTGGCTCCACAGGATAATCCAGTGGTGTTTGCCATTTATTATAAAAGTGTGACCGAATGTATCCGTTTTATTGATAAGGATGAAGGCCCGTTGCTGGATGGTATCATATCGGAACCGTTTTCTGTTCAGCCGATACTGGCGCTGGGCAGATATCTTCTGACTCAGGATGCTTCGAATCGAGCGCTGAACGCATTTATGGCGGCAATTAAAGCTGATCCTTCGGAAGAACTGGCGCGGCTCGGCGCCGGTATTGCCTGCAAATTAGACGGTTCTGTAAGGGAAGCGCGCCTGCACTGGGATCGGGCCGCCAGACTTTACGGCGGTTATCTTCCGCCACACCATCCCGTTGTTAAAATGATGACGGATTTGATTGAACTGGATGATGACTCTGAATTACCTCAAAAAGCGTATGATTTTTTGTTTTTTGATGATGTTACAGATGAGGAAACCCAAAATGGCAAAACTGATTCCGACAGCAACCCGGTATGACCGGCCAGACACACCTGAAACGCTGCAGCGCCTGATAAAAAACGCAACCGGCAAACCGTTTCTTTTGGCAGGTGGAACCAGTCTGGGGTTCAGCCGGCCCAAAACTGAACATATTATTGATTTGAACCGTCTGCCGTTCAGGGAATGCCGCCTGACAGCGCTGCATGATCTGGAAATCGGAGCGTTAACCACTATCGGTGACCTGGAACGTCATAACGATGCCAAATCATTTTGTGGAGGTATCCTGACTCAGGCAACTGACGCGCTGGCGTCCACACCGTTACGCAATCTGATTACTGTCGGCGGTAATCTGGCAGCCGGTTACCCGTGGTGTGATCTTCCGGTTGCATTTCTGGCGCTGAATGCGCGTCTGAGATGTTTCGATTCGGCTCAAACCGATTGTGTGTCCCCAAAAGAAATATCGCTTCCGCATGATGGCCAAACAACATTCAAAAAACTGACCGAAAATCAGTTTGTCAGCCACATTGTTCTGGACGGAAAATATGCAAATGCGCGCGGCGCTTTCACAAAATTTTCGCGCACATCTACTGATCTGGCAATAATAACCGTAGCAGTGACATTTATACCGGACGAAAACAGTATGCGGTCTGTCAGAGTGGCCGTTGGTGGCCTTGTCCCGGTTCCGCAGAGATTGCCGGAAGTTGAGATGATGCTTGAGGGACAGACATTCAAAAATTTTGAGGGACAGACATTCGAAAACTCGCTGTTTCAGGAAGCCGGAGCGGCTGCTGATGTGATTCTTCGCAAGGACCCTCGCGCTTCGGATGATTACCGTCGTAATGTATTGAAAACCCTGGTGACTCGAACCTGTATCAAAGCAACCGGAGTTATGGCCAATGAAAACTGACTCAATCATGACAATGACCTGTGAAATTAACGGAAGCGAATCTGTTTTCCATATTCATCCGGGTGATCGGTTGCTGGATGTGTTGCGACACGCCGGTTTCATATCAGTGAAAGAAGGCTGCGGCGACGGCAATTGCGGCGCGTGCATTATTTTGCTGGACGGACGACCCGTCAACAGTTGTCTTGTTCCGGCGGCGCGAGTCGAAGGATGTGCCATCACAACCGTTGAAGGCATCGGCACACCTGATAATCCGCATCCGCTGCAGGAATCCTATGCGGATCACGGCGCGGTGCAATGCGGGTTTTGCACTCCCGGTTCCATACTGAGTTCGTATGCGCTTCTGCGTGATAATCCGCATCCGACCGAAAACGAAATCAAGCGAGCGCTGGACGGTAACGCCTGCCGCTGCACCGGATACGTCAAAAAACTGGCGGCGGTTCGTGGCGCGCGGGGCTGCTTTGCAGCCGATGGGGCAAATAGGAGAAAGGGTGAATAGGAGAAAAGGGGCGTGTTCATCTTCGTTTAGAAGAGGGGAGAATGCACGGTCAGACATGGTTTGAAAATCAATGGAGCGTCGCTTGCCGGCGCCCTTTTTGGTCGGCAAAATCCTTTATTAACAACAAATTATACCACAATCACGCATCCTCTTGAGGGCGTTCGCCGAACGCCCCTACGATTTATTATGAAGGGTGATTTGCTACATTGCTATCTTTGAGACGCCCAGCCGGGCGTCTCTACATTTGTTTTTGGGTTTCATCACAAATAATCACAAATCAACAGACGGCAACCCTTCTACCTTCAACCCTCTACCTTCAACCTCCTGAATTTCCGGAACAACTGCGTTCTCTCCCACGAGGGAGAGGCCTTTATAAGTTATTGATTTTAAACCCTCTCCCATTTTGGGAGAGGGAAAGCGACCGCAGGTCGCAGGGAGAGGGTGACACACCCGTGCGCCTCCTACGTCCGTGCAGAAGCCGTGTCTGGAAAAAAATCATGCGGTTTGCTATGATAACAGCCGTTTTGGGCGTGTGTTTTATAACAGGAGACAGTTCGCATGGTATTTGAAAACACCTTCATCGAAATTGCCGCCATCCTGAGTCTGGCAGTTATCGTCGGAATACTCGGCCGCAAACTGCGGCAACCGCTGATAATCATGTTTCTGGCCACGGGTATTCTGGCCGGCCCGTCAGCGCTGGGCATCATAAAAAGCTATGATCAGATTGAGCTTTTGGCAAACATCGGGATCGCGATTCTGCTGTTTATCGTCGGCCTGAAACTGGATTTTCATTTGATTCGAACAACCGGGCCGGTAGCGCTGGCAACCGGACTCGGACAGATTATTTTTACATCGTTTTTTGGTTTTCTAATAGCGTTCGCTCTGAAAATCCCTTTGCTGGAGGCCGCTTATGTCGCTGTGGCGCTGACGTTTTCCAGCACGATTATTATCGTCAAACTCCTTTCTGATAAAAAGGAAATTGACTCCCTGCATGGCCAGATAGCAATCGGATTCCTGATTGT
>PWNJ01000200.1 GCA_003558985.1 candidate division CSSED10-310 bacterium | reverse complement strand
CAATATGACACGATTCAGGCGGCTGTTGATGCCGCAACCAATGGCAGCACGGTAATGGTCGAAGATGGTATATATAGCGGTATGGGCAATCACAATATTAATCTGCAGGGAAAAGCCATTACTGTCCGCTCCGTAAACGGTCCGGAAAACTGCATTATTGATACTGAAAACTGGCATGGCCGCAAAGCATTCCTGTGCTATAGCGGCACAACAAGAGACACGATTATTCACGGATTTACAATTCGCAATGTCAGACACGTAAGCGGTACTGGTGGCGCAATCACCGTATCAGGCGGCGGGCAACCTGTCATATCCGGATGTGTTTTCACGGGCAATTCTGCGGATAAAGGAGCCAGCATCCATGTATCATCCGAATCAGATCCACTGATAACGGATTGTATCTTCTATGAAAACTCGGGTAACGGGAATTCGGTGTATATTACTTACGATTCCAGTTGTAAAATAGTGAACTGCCTGATGGTCTCAAACGCGTTTTCCTGTGTTTTTGTATGGCCCAACTGTGGGCTGGAAATGATCAACTGCACCATCACTGGAAATACTCACGGTGTCAGTATCTCATCGAATAACACCATTATCCGAAACTCAATAATATATGGGAATACAATTCAGAATTTGAATGTGGGAGGGAACTTTACCCCGGATATCCGTCATTCCAACATTGGCAACAACGGCGACAGTTGGCCCGGCCCGGGCAATATTGATACGGATCCGTTGTTTGTAACCGGTAGCAAGGGCGATTATTATCTGTCGTGGATGCCGATGAGTCCGTGTCTCAATTCAGGCGACAGCCCCGCCAGAGACCTTTGCTTTTCTACCGGTCTGGATTATATATGCATGAATTCCCTGACAACACGTCCGGACAATGTGCCCGACTCCGGGCCAGTGGATATGGGTTACCACTATGATTTGTCGGGATTGCCCACTCCATCTCCAACCAATACGTCCCCGCCAACATTCACACCGTCACCCACACCATTGCCCCGAACACTGTATGTTCCATCGGAATACCCGAACATAAATCTGGCTATTATGGATGCCCGGAATAAAGACACCATTATCGTTGAGGACGGTGTCTATTCCGGCCCCGGATTTCAGGACCTGTCATTCAATGGAAAACGCATCACTCTGAAATCTCAAAACGGACCGGATTACTGTATTATCGATGTGTTGCCTCCGGGGCGGGCTTTTCACCTGCAGCATGGCGAAACATTCGATAGCATTATTGACGGGTTTACCATTCGAAACGGTGATGTGTCCGGGTTCGGCGGCGGAATGTTAATTGAACACTCATCACCGGTGATCCGCAACTGTGTTTTTAAATCAAACAAGGCCGCGCGTGGTGGAGCCATCTATTTTGGTGAAGGGACATCCGGATATCTGTTTAACTGCCTTTTTACCGGTAACACAGCGCTTTCGGGTCAACGACACGGCGGAGCTCTGGCGTTTGCTGATTCCGGACTGATTGAGGTTCGGAATTGCACCTTTTCAGAAAACGAAGCCATGCTTGGCGGAGCGATATATATTGAGGATTCAAATCCGACATTAATCAACTGTATCATCTGGGGAAACACTGCTGCTGAAAATGATTCCATTCATATTGTCAGCGGTGACGCTAACACTTGGTATTGCAACATCGAACTCGAATCGGGAGTGTTCCCGGGCGGCGGCAATATTAACAGCGATCCGCTATGGGCAGATGGGTTCTGGGGCAACTATTATCTGAGCCAGATTGCTTCAGGACAGCCCTCCGACAGTCCCTGTGTCAATTCCGGAAGCTCAGCCGCAAGCATTGTGTGTTCTCCGCCAGAAGACACATTTTGCATGGATCAACTGACAACCCGGACAGACCATCAGCCCGACACTGGTGTTGTTGATATGGGATACCACTATAATCCATCGGTTCCAACTCCGACAGCGACTCCGACCGGTGCGCAGACGCCGACTCCAACACGTACGCCGTCACATACTCCGCGTCCTACCTGGACTCCCAATCCGACACGCACGCCAACACCACCGGTTACACCAACGCCTACACCTACAATCACTCCGACATTTACACCAACAGCAACACCCAAACCGCCGCAATGTCCCCCAAATGCCATGCTGTCCCAACCGATGAATCACAACGCACAAACCCAATATGCCTATCCGAGTGATCCGGATTTTGACCTGAACAACGATACGGTTGCGTATGAGTTTTTTGATACATCGGAATATTTGTGTCATGTGCGATGGTGGGGATTTCACACGACAACTCACGAAATAGCGTTTACATTTTCCGTTTATGCGCATACCGATGGCCAGCCGGGCGCGCTTTTGGAGCAGCGGAGCAGCATGGTATCGGCGATGCTATCAGGCCACTATTTTATGGGATTTCCAGTCTATGAATACTCGTTGACGTTTAATCCATGTGTGGAAGTAACACGAGGATGGCTATCCATTGTCGGCCATGACGGCGGCGATAACAATGTGTTTTTCTGGATGACCGGCACGAACGGAAACAATGAGTTCGTTTTTGACCATTCCGGTATTCGCGAGTTTATTGAGGATGACCTGTCACTTTGCCTGACGGGGCCTGATCCAACACCGACTCCTACTGATACACCATTACCGACCAACACTCCGACCAATCCACCCTTGCCAACCAATACGCCGCGACCTACCGATACGCCGAATCCGACACGAACCCCCACACCCACCCCGACACCGACCAATACACCACGTCCGACCGATACTCCACAACCGACCAGCACACCAGCTCCGCCTACAAATACGCCCGCGTCGCCAACCAGCACACCGACACCGCTGTGTCTGAATCACGGGGATGTTGATTTCAACGGAGTTCTGACCGCAGGGGATGCCCAGATGGCGTTTAACATCGCTCTGGGATTTTATCTGCCGACGTATGAGGAAGAATGTGCTGCGGACTGCAACGCGGATGGAGTGGTTACGGCCGGGGATGCTCAAATGATATTCTATGCGGCTCTGGGATTCATACCTGGATGCGCAGATCCGGTGTATTGATCGGGAGCTTTTGGAACGTTTTCAGTTTGTTCGCAATATGTTGCATTTTTAATGTGCGCACGGTTCGCCTGTTCTATTAAAAAAACAGCGTTGTCTCCTTGACAAGCACCCAAAACCGGTAAATGTTATTACCAGATGGTTCCTTTAATGGTCATATATCTGACCTGGTTTGCGGTGCCCTGAAATAAAAATTTAGCAAATCACTGCTTTGCATATATATTGTTTTCAGGGAGGTGACTGATATGGCCGATAACACACAGAAACTTAAAGCGGAATTTCGCGAGATAACGGCAGATACACTGGATGATATTCTAAAATTAAGCCTTACATTGAGTCCTGAACATCGAAACATGGTCGCATCGAACGCGGTGTCTATTGCTGAGGCATATTTTGCGCCGCATGCGTGGTTTCGGGGCATTTACGCCGGTGACACGGCTGTCGGATTTATCATGGTTGACAAAAGCGGACTGGTTCCGGATGAGACCGATGATGAAAAACCCATCTCATTTCCGGGCTGGTTTTTATGGCGGTTCATGATGGCCGATCAGGAACAGGGCAAGGGATATGGCAAACAATCGCTGGATATACTGGTTGATATGATGCGCAAGGAAGGTTTGAAAGAGCTTCGCACCAGTTGCGGCCGCGGACCCGGCAGCCCGCTCGGGTTTTATGAAAAATACGGCTTCGTTCAAACCGGCAGAATCATATATGAGGAAACCGAACTGATTTTGAATCTGTTATGATTCGGTATTGTCCGGAGCGCTGTTGTTTGTGCCAGAAAATAAAACTAATACTTTAGATCAAGTATGATTTCAGCTACCGGAAGCAGCGTCTTGTCGCGATTGTGCAGGTACTCTCTTAGAATGAATGCAACATCCGGTTTCACCTGTTCATCAAAGACCTGTTTTCCATTGAAAAAAATCTGAATATTTTTGTCGAGATTAAGCTGCTGAGGAAAAACACGAATCGTTAACGCGCCGACTCTTGAGCCCTCAAGTCTGATGATATTGCCGCTTTGAACCGCTTTGATTGCTGCCGACGGCACAGTGCGTCCGAAAAGATAATACAAATCTTCAGTAGGCAGGATTCCTTTCAGTTCAACGCGTTCATCGTCGCGTATGACAGTCATATCAAACCGGTCACCGCGGGATACACTCTCTTTAGCGACATCAAAATCAGCAAGCGAGCCCACTTTCTTTCCGGCAGCTTCAACGATGATATCACCAGCTTTAAGACCAATTGAGTCTGCGTAGGTTTTTTCTATCACATTTTCAACCTTCAGGATTTCCTGAGACGTATCTGGCACAAAACCTATGGTGATACGTTTTGAAACCAGAATCTGGTTGTGATCAATATGCCATTCCGCAGCGTCCTGAGGCAGAACTCTGTTGATTTCAAGCCATCTGCAGCGCCCAAACTCCGCTTTAGCCGTCTCCCAATAGATGTTTGCCGGAAACGGGTTTCGCGGATGACGTTCGATGTAAGCGGCAATCAATGGCAGCTCCGTATCAGCAAAATCGAACCGGTGAGTGCCGTGAAGCTGGCGATAAAAATGTCTGCTCCAGCAGAAATCGCCATGTCAATGCCCGGTCGCATACCCTCAGTCGGATACAACCCGTCTTCACTGGTTGTTACGACATATATTGGCGTGTTTGCCATGTTGGGCGCATAGGTCGGAAGCTCTCCACTCAGACTGCCCACGCCCATGTGGCCGCACAATGCAATCACGGCGGCATAGTCATCCGGTTTAACCATTGCGTGTAGAAAACCGGAGGAAGCGCCGTCTGAAAAACCCGCCATATAAACGCGATCATCGTCAATATTGAAATGATGTTTCACCAGTTGCATCTGGCGGCGAATATTGGTCATTCCGACGTCATCCCACCAGGTAGCTCCGGCCTGACCAAACGGAAACATTGCAAACCACCCGTTATCTTGCGCCAGTGTAAGCCACCCTGAGTTCTTTGCCCAACCCTCAGGGTCATCGGAGACCTCTGCTCTTGAAACTCCGCCATGCAGGGCAACAATAAGCGGAGTTGCTCTGTCACTTCGGTATGTTTCAGGGGTATACAGCACCCATGGCCGCTCAACGCCATCAATGCCAGTCATGGTGAATGATTGCAGTTCACCCCGGGACTCCGGTTGCTGGTAATCGCGTTTGCTGATTTCACTAAGCAAATCCTCAGCAGAAGAGATTTTCTTCGCAATATTTTCTATGACATCGTCTGCCGGCATCATTAATCGGACATCGCTTTCGGGCAGATTGTCGAAACCGGCGCTGAACGTATTGGCCAGGTCAACCTGCCAGTCGGCTGAAAGAGCGGTTGAAGCAAAGAACAACAACAGACATGCGATAATTGAAAAGTGTTTATACATAGGGTCTCCTCCCGTGAATCTGATCAGGAACCAGTAAAGTATCGTATCACAGCATCCGTACGCTGGTAAACGCCCGATTGTCGCTTCTTTCGGGGGTGGCGGACGGAACCGGACGAATGGTTTTTTGCTCATGATATCGGGTTGATAATGAGTATACATTCTTGCATGGCAACAGAATTTCTGATTTATTATACAGGTGAGCAGAAAATCACTGAAAAACCTTTTTAACCAGAGGAGAAGCAGGTGATATGGTAATTCAATACTCGGTAGCAATCCTCGCGGTTCTATGGCTTGGGACGGGTACAATCATTCCCGGCATGTCACAAAACCAGGACGCCGGGCCGGATTCTGTGGTTGCGGTGCTTGAGAATCCTCAATGCAAAGAGTCCCATGGTCTTACGGTAAGAGCTTTGTTCGCTCGCACGCCAGATGGGTGGGTGGCTCTTACTAATCAGACTCAATTCGAGGCCGCAGGTATTCAGCCAGACATGTTGTGGTTTGCTCAACGTGGTGGTGTGAATCGCGGAAAGGTCAGGTTGGAAAGCACATTCCCGGATGTCTACAGCGAGGAGACGTTCTCCAGAGACATAATGCTTCCGATTGTTGACATATCAGGGGTGTCACTTGACGAAAACGCTGACAAGAAGTTTGTGGGATGGTGTTGGGCTCCAACATACCATCCACTGGTGTTGACGACGCAGAATCGGGCGTCGAATCCAGCGGGTTGGCGTTCGGTGCCAATTGATTCCACGGTGTGCAAAAAGCTCTTTTCAGCGTTCCTTTCTGTTAATGATAACGTCGTACACTGTCCGGAAACGTGGGAAGAAGCGATACCCTTCAACTATGAACCGGAAGACCTGTTGACAACTGAACACTATGAAGCCAAAAACGGGCGTCAATTGGTGGCGCTCAGGCTTGATCTCAGCAAAAATGGGTGTGACGGACCACCCGGGCCTGCGTGGCGAAACACCTGGTTCCTGATTGATGATGAACCGGTTCTGATTGGCCGGAAGATGGAGTTAGTTGATGTCGGCGACTACGATGGAAACGGCCAAAGCGAAGCGCTGTTCTGGTACAGCGGTTACAACATGGACGGCTACACGCTCTTCTATGATGATTTTTCCAGGCGTGTGGACTTCTGGTGGAACTATCACTGACAGAGATATCAAGTTGCCTGCTTTATTTCACCTTGCGGATTTTTTCTATAAAAAACGGTTTAAAGTTTACCTGCAAAATATAGCGGGATGCGGGATTTAGTCTTGTCAGTGTCTATGAACTTTGCTCCACTTAAGATATATGCTTTTTCCGGGCTGTACTTGATCAGGTACTGCTGTAAGCTTTTGGCTTTGGTCCGAGCGCCGGATTTGACTTCGACAGGTATAATGCCGCGGTTATCTGTTAATAAAAATTCTATTTCAGAATTTCTTTCGTTCCATCCGTATAACGACCGGTCTGTTGTTTGACACAGTTCCTGAGCAACGTAATTCTCCATAAAATAGCCCTTTTTGATCCCGTAATCGTGTAGTAGAATGGCTGACGGTGGAAGGTCAAGACTCGCTCCCAGCAGTCCGATATCGTTGTAATACAATTTGAAAATGTTATCTCTGGTAAATGCTTTAAGAGGGAGTTCGGCTTTGTTGCAAATGGCCACTTTTATTATCAGTTCTGCGTTTACCAGCCATTCGATAGGACCGCTCAATTCTGAATATCCTTTTTTGCCTTTAATGGCTTCTTTGAATTTGTACCTTTTTACAGAATCATCAATATTGGCCGCGAGTTGGACGGGAATATTCTGATATACCAATGATATGTGAACGGAGTTTACTTTTCCGGCATGTTTGGCGAAATCGGCCTGATAAGTGTTAAGCAGGTCTTTCTGTTTTTTTCTGACAGTTTCAAAAACATTCGTTTCATTTTTGTTATTCAGAAAATATCCTGAAGTTTCGGGCATTCCGCCGGTGAACAAAAATTCGCGCAAAACCTCGGTTAACTTTGAATGTAAGGCAGCGGAAATATCTTTTTTATGCCAGGCTTCTTCATAGCTTTCAAGCAAGAGATCATTACCGTAATTAACAAGAAATTCTTCAAAGCTCAACGGCCTTAAATTGAAGAACTCGATTTTGCCGACAGGGAAAGATTCATCGGATAAAATGATTCCAGGAAGAGATCCTGCTGATATCACGGCTGTTTCCGGCATTTCGTCATGGAAATATTTCAAAGAAGTAATAGCCCTTGGAATGTTTTGTATTTCGTCAAAGACTATAAGGTCGGTCTTGGGGTCAATTTGCCTGTTCATTATAAGAGACAGATTTTTCAGGATATTTACAGGGTCTATCTCATTTTCAAAAACCGGCCTCCATTTACTTTTTTCCTTTTCGAAATCGAAATAATGGCAGTTGCGGAAATGAGACTTGCCGAATTCTTTTAAAAGCCATGTTTTACCTACTTGTCTGGCACCCTTGATCATCAGTGGTTTTCTATCTTTTCTGTTCTTCCACTCTGTGAGAAAGTTTATTGCGGACCTTTTCATAAAAACACCCCGGATTGATATTCGTGGTTAACATACCATGAGATCCGACTTTTTGCAACGAATAAATATATATAACCCGACTTTTTGCAACGAATAAATATAATCCTCTGAGTTTTTCAATGAAAATTTCGGAAAAACTACCCGCCAGTCTGGTTAATTCTTTGCAGCGACATAGTTCGTACTGCTCTTCACCTTTTGTCTTCAGAGCTGACCTGGCAGCGCTTGCTTTTACACATACTGCTGTGTAAAATAGTGTGTGAGGTGATGATTATGGCGACAAATCTCCAGATTGACGATAAACTGATTATAAAAGCTCAACGACTCGGCAAACACCAGACAAAAAGAGCCGCCGTTACAAAAGCTCTGCAGGATTATATAAGCAGACTTGAGCAGGAAAAAATCCTGCGTCTTTTCGGGTCAATCGATTATGATTCAGACTATGATTATAAACGGCAAAGGTTGAAATCTTGAAAGTTCTTGTTGATACCAGCGTCTGGTCACTGGCTCTTCGGCGAACGAAGGAAGACGTCATAGCCATTAAACGCGAATTGGAGGGATTGATTGCGGATCACAGAGTCGTGATGATAGGACCTGTCCGGCAAGAACTGCTTTCGGGAATCCGGAGTGAGAGCCAGTTCAACAGTTTGAGGAAGCGATTGTCTGCATTTCCTGATGAACCGATTTTTGCCGAAGATTATGAAGAAGCCGCCCAAATTTTCAATGTTTGTCGACAGAGTGGAATTCAAGGTTCAAATACGGATTTTTTGATTTGTGCAGTCGCCAGGCGGCGACAATATGAGATATTCACAACCGATAATGATTTCACCTTGTATTCCGAAGTCGTTGCAATTCCTCTATACAAGATGAAATAAACGGAATTTGCCAGCGCCAGCAGCGTGCGGTGATCTTTCTTGCATGGCTGCATAGTTTCTGTTTTATTGTGTAGGTGAGCAGAAAACCGCTGAATAACTTTTTTAACGAACACTTTGTGACGGGGATTGACCCCCAGGCTCCTGGAACAAGGGGTCACACTCAACGTTCTGAAGGATGTTAATATGTATAGTGAAGCCCAACGAAAATATAACAGGATAATGAAAATTCTTGGGTCCCTGGCCGCATGCGCCGGATTATTCTTGGGCGGATTGATTTTATGGGTTTTAAGTTTGTTTTGGACAGGCCAGAAATTCTATTCGCCTCTGATCCTTGTTCTGACGGTGTGGCTCATGGTTGTGAGTGTGGCGCTGATAATCGGCGGGCGTTGGCGAAAATGGGGAACAATCGCGCTGGTTTTGGCAGTGGGCGTGTGTGTGCTGGCTATCGGCGGATACGAGGGATACCGACTTTATTACCGGAGTTTTGAACAAGTGGTTGAACGGGAGCCCAATCTGGCGAAATACAGACCTTTCGATAACGATGGGCGGTTGGCAACTTTGGACGGTACTGCGACTCTGGCTCTGACAGACAATTTACCCCGCCTTGATGGGGCAACCGCTCTGTACCCGGTATATGCTGCATTTGTTCAGGCCGTCTACCCCAGTGACGGCAACTATGACCCACGACGAAGTGACGTTCGTTGCTCCAGAACCGGCACCGCCTATGACCGGTTGATTCGCGGTGACACTGACATAATCTTTGTTGCGCGTCCATCCCAGGCGCATCTGGATCAGGCTCGCCAAAAGAACGTAGAACTGCATTTAACCGTTATTGGGCGGGAAGCCTTTGTGTTTTTCGTCAATAAACGAAATCCTGTTCAGGGACTGACGACCCGGCAAATTCAGGACATTTATTCCGGTGAGATCACTCATTGGAATGAGTTGGGCGGAACAGATCAGCGGATCCGCGCCTTCCAGCGACCCGAGAATAGCGGTAGTCAAACCATGTTGCAGTATATTATGGAAGGGCGGAGTCTGATGGATCCACCGATGGAGGATGTGATCATCGGTATGGGTGGCATCATTGCACGCACTGCGAATTACCGTAATTTTCCGAATGCTATCGGCTACACTTTCATGTATTTTTCCACCGAAATGATTAATAATGGGTCAATCCGCTTGCTTGACATTGACGGGATCGCTCCGGCCAAAGAAACGGTTCGCGACGGGAGCTATCCGTTCAGCACCGAAATTTATGCGGTCACTACCGGGGACACGAATCCCAACATCCCTTTGTTTATCGAATGGATACTCTCGCCACAGGGCCAGGAGCTTTTGGAGAAAACCGGTTATACCGGGATTCAGGCAACCGCGGATATGCCTTAAACCTCAACAGTAACGGAATGCGGACACTTTCTTGCATGGCTGCACAGATTTTGTTTTACTATACAAGATGAGCACGAAACCACTGCAAAACTTGTCAGGTATTGAGAAGAAATGAATGTTCTATTTGTTCATGGTATGGGAAGGACCCCAATTTCTGGTTGGCCACTATTACATCAACTAAAGCGCGCCGGGTTGAAAATCCATACCTTCTGTTATCTTGTGAGTTTCGAACCGTTTACAGGCATTCAGGCACGTCTTGAAAAGCGCATCACTGAAATTGCTTCCTGTGGTAACTATATTCTCATTGGCCATTCGCTGGGGGGAGTCCTGATTCGTGCAGCGCTTAGCGCGTTGCAAAATACCAGGATTCCTCCACCTGAGCGTGTGTTTTTGCTTGGTTCCCCTATAAAACCATCACGGTTGGCTCAACGACTAAAACCCAATATTGTGTTCCGCTCGCTTACCCGCGACTGTGGCAATCTTCTTGGGTCCACAGAACGGATGTCAGAAGTGGGTCCAATACAATATCCAGCTACCAGTATTGTTGGGGTTAGGGGTATATCCTGGCAGCGTGGTCCATTCAAGGGTGAGGAAAATGATGGTGTTGTATCTGTTTCGGAAGTCAGCGCAGAATGGCTTACAGACGAGGTAAACCTGCCCATTATTCATGGGATGCTGCCAGCCAGCAAGCGAGTAGCGCACATAATTTTGGAGCGTCTCAATACCTGAGCATCAGTTCAAACGGATACCGGGAACATTCTGTATGTACGGATAAGGGTTGCGCTCTTATATGTTGACGTCATAACGTCATGATGTTATAGCGTTTTAATGAGTTTAATAGAGGTGACCCCATGACTACATTATCCAAACGAGCAACGATTTATCTGGATCCCGCTCTGCATCAGGCATTACGTATTAAATCCATTGAAACATCTCGTTCAATGTCTGATCTTATCAATGAAATTGTTAAAGACGCTCTGGCGGAGGATGCTGAGGATCTGTTTGCCTTTGACGAAAGAGCGAACGAGCCATTGATCAGTTATGAGGACATGGTAGAGAGACTAAAAAAAGATGGCCGAATATAACATCTTTTTTAAAAAATCGGTTATGAGGATAGGCGAGACGATAAACACGTTTCTGGAATCAACACTCGGACGACTACTGCTGTTCGGAGTACTCGGGTTCGCAGGATTTCGTCTGGGACTTGCGACACCAACGGCGCTTCCGTATCGTGATCACCATCCGCTTTGGGACACGCTTGGTCGTTCTGCATTCTGGCTCCTTATTGGCTTGGTGTTTCCGTTCCTGGTATTCATCAAAGCATCCACATTTCGCTGGTTCGTCATCAGTCTGTCGAGCGCTCTGTTGATGGCGTTTCTGTCGGGCTGGGGATTCCGATTTATCTTCACGAAATGAATGGAAATGCGAACAAGAGCATGAACCCTGGATCATACTTGCCGGCGGGAGTTAAACTCAATGTTAATCGGATTGACTTTGCCAAATGGTTCAATTAGCGTGACCGAATGCGAGAGTTTACGTCTCTGATAAAGGTTTTTTGCGAAACAGGAGGAACATATGAAGTCGAGGCATGATCCCGTTGGAATGACGCACGAATATGATGCCGTGATCGTGGGCGGCGGTGGCGCGGGGCTCTACGCAGCGCTTGAAGCCAGCCGGGGCGCCCGGGTGGCGGTCGTTTCCAAGCTGTATCCGTCGCGCAGTCATACGGGCGCGGCGCAGGGTGGGATCGGAGCCGCGTTAGGCAATGTCGAGGAGGACTCACCCGAGTGGCATGCCTTCGATACCGTCAAGGGGGGCGACTACCTGGTGGATCAGCAGGCAGCCATGATTCTGGCGGAAGAGGCCGTGCGTTCGGTGTACGAACTGGAGAACATGGGATTGCCATTCAGCCGGACCGCCGAAGGCAAGATCGCGCAGCGCCGGTTTGGCGGTCACACCCGTCAACATGGCGAAGGTCCCGTCCATCGCAGTTGCTATTCGGCGGACCGAACAGGACACATGATCCTTCAAACCCTGTATCAACAGTGTATCAAGAACGATGTCGTCTTCTACGACGAGTTCCAGACGGTTGACGTGATTCTGGAAGGGCGGCGACTGGCGGGAATCGTGACGGTCGAACTGCGTACGGGGGCTGTGCATATTTTTCGCTCCAAAGCCGTGCTGTTTGCCACCGGTGGGTTCGGGCGTCTATTCAAGGTTACGTCGAATGCGCTGGCCTGTACGGGCGATGGTCCGGCTATTCTGGCGCGCGCCGGCATTCCGTTAATGGACATGGAATTTTTCCAGTTTCATCCCACCGGTATCTACAGGATGGGTATTCTGATTACCGAAGGTGTGCGCGGCGAAGGCGGTATCATGCGTAACGGAGCGGGTGAACGCTTCATGGAACGCTATGCGCCGACGTTGCTCGATTTGGCCCCGCGCGACATGTGCAGTCGGGCCATTATGACGGAAATCGCAGCCGGCCGCGGCGTCCGGGGCGACGGAAAGGTTGACGATTACGTCTGGCTGGATGCCACGCATCTGGGGCGCGAGGTGGTGGAAACCAAAATTCCGGACATTGCCGATTTCTGCCGGACTTATCTTGATGTTGATCCTGCCGAAAAGCCAATGCCGGTTCAGCCCACCGCTCATTACGCCATGGGTGGTATTCCGACGGACACATGGGGACAGGTAACCGATGGCGGGGTTGTTTGGGAGGGAGTCTATGCCGCCGGCGAATGCGCGTGTGTGAGTGTGCATGGCGCCAACCGCCTGGGAACGAACAGTCTGGTGGACCTGATCGTGTTTGGGCGACGCGGCGGACAGCATATCCGCGATTATGTGAAACAGACCGATCGGGTCGATTTGCCGAAGGACGCCTGCGCCCGCTACCAGCGCCAGTACGCGCAACTGACGGATGGTAAACGCGGACCGCATGCCGGGCCGGTTTATGAGGCGATGCAGGATACCATGATGGCGAACGTGGGAGTGTATCGCAACGCGGCGGGTATGGAAAAAGCGTTACGCGATGTACAAGACCTGCGGGAAGCCTATCTGGAACTGCGGCTGACGGACTCTTCCCCGACATTCAATTCCGATTTGCTGGGTCTGTTGGAGCTACGGAATATGCTGGATTTGAGCTTACTGATGGCGGCTTCCGCACTGAACCGGACCGAAAGTCGCGGAGCGCATAGCCGGGAAGATTTCCCGGAACGCGACGACACCGAATGGCTTAAACACACGCTGGTCACGTTGGAGAATAGTGAGGAACCGTTCGGTCGGCAGCCGGTGCGCATGCACTATCGACCGGTGGATATATCGATCTGGAAACCGAAGCCGCGAACGTATTAAGGACGCGGCCATGAGCGAACCATGATATGGAAATTGGAAGCGAGGCGTTATGAATATTACGATAACCATTGAACGGTACAATCCGGGGGAAGACTCTGAACTGTACGAACAGTCATATCCGGTATCCGTCACCCGTGAGCAGCGGGTGCTTGATGCATTGATCGAGATCAAGCGTCATCAGGATGCGACACTCGGATTTCGCTACAGTTGCGCGCATGGTGTTTGCGGTTCCGATGCGATGCGGATCAATGGCCGTGAGCGGCTGGCGTGCAAGACGCTGGTAAAGGATGTGGCGGCGCAGGATGGCGATGTCGTGAAGCTGCAGCCGTTGCGTCACTTTCGAGTGGAACGGGATTTGATGGTGGATCAGGATGGGTTTTTCCAGAAATACAGGAAGGTGCATCCCTACTTGTTTGCCAGGAATCCCGTGGCGAAGGGTGAGCGGCGGGAACAATTGCAGAGCGTTGAAGAGCGTGCCCTGTTCGACGATGCGACCAAATGCATTTTGTGTGGAGCGTGTTACTCAGCGTGTCCGGTGCCGGCTGAACGGCCCTCTTTCATTGGCCCTGCCGCGCTGGTTCAGGCCGCGCGTTTCGTGAACGACAGCCGGGACAAGGGGTTGGAACCTCGTCTGGACGCGCTGGATCATGCGGATGGTGTGTGGGCCTGTGCCGGGCATTTCGAATGTACGCGGGTCTGTCCCCGGGAGATCAAGGTGACGAAACTCATCAACCAATTGAAGCGGCACATCAGGAAGTACCGGGAAGCTCGCGGCGAAAGCACGGCGGAGCCCAAAATCGAATAAAATTGTGGCTCTAGCTTTGTTCCGCATTATGTTTAATGAGAGCCATAACATAACCACTGGAACAGGACCTTCACCGCTATTCGGCCGTTGCTCAGGCAGGACCGCCGTATAAATCTTGGATAAACAATATCATCAGGCCGGAAAATGCGGACGATTTCTTGCATGGCAAAATGAATTCTGTTTTACTTTTCATGATGAGCAGAAAACCACGGAATAACTTGTTAACAGTCCGAAAGAATCATAATGGTTTATGATCCAGAGAAACACAATCGACAATCAATT
>PWNJ01000116.1 GCA_003558985.1 candidate division CSSED10-310 bacterium | reverse complement strand
CATTCATTCAGTATTGGCATGACAAGATTCCAGCAGGCCTCAACCATATCGGCACGCTGAAAAAGAGTGGCATCCCCAAGGATCGCATCATATAAAAGGCGTTCATAACCGGTATCGGGCCGTGACCCGAAATAGTCCGCATACTGAAACCGCATGTTAACACGGCCGATGTCCACAATCGGTCCCGGTATCTTGGCGCTGATACTCAAAAATATACCCTCAATAGGTTGAATACCCATAATCAGTCTGTTGGGCATAATCTGATCTACGTTTGTATGACGAAACAGTTTGTGAGGCGCCTGTTTGAACTGAATGACAATTTCGGTTGTTCGTAACGGCAACCGTTTGCCGGTGCGAAAATAGAACGGCACTCCGGCCCACCGCCAGTTATCAATAAACAGTCTGGCTGCCACAAACGTTTCAGTGTTGGACGAAGTATCCACACCCTGTGTTTCGCGGTAACTGTTTCGAGTATCGTCTTCGGTCTCTCCTCTGCCATATTGTCCCCTGACAGTGTTTTCAAGGACATCGTTCCGGGTCAACGTCTGGACCGATTGAATCGCTTTTGTCTGCTCATTGCGAACAGCATTGGCATCAAAAGAAGACGGCGGTTCCATAGCAACCAAAGACATTAACTGACAGATATGATTCGGAACCATGTCACGCAATGCTCCCGCAGAATCATAGTATTCGCCGCGAGATCCGACTCCGATATCTTCGGCAACCGTGATTTGAATATGATCAATATAGTTTCTGTTCCACAACGGTTCAAAAATCCCGTTTGCAAACCGGAACACAATAATATTCTGCACAGTCTCTTTACCCAGATAATGATCTATCCGATAGATTTGTTTTTCAGCGGCTTTGGTCAGTATTGTCCGGTTCAAAGCCCGCGCTGAATCAAGATCATGTCCAAACGGTTTTTCAATGATAATCCGTCGCCATTGCGACGAATGCTCCTTCAGCATACCCTGTGTTCCAAGATTCATCACAATGTTTTCAATATGTTCAGGGCCGACAGCCAGGTAATACAACCGGTTTCCCGGCAGTTCCAATTCGTTTTCCCATTGTGTCAGGGTTTCATCAAATGAAGCAAACGCTTCGCTGTCATCAACATTCAGGCGATAGTATTTCATTCGTGCCTGCACGTTTTTTGCGCACGGTTCGGTATTTTCATGATCGGCGGTTGAGGTCAAAGCTTTTTCTATATGGTCTTTGAACTGTTGATCATTCCATTCCCGCCGGGCGCAGCCGACAATAAGACTGTTGGACGGCAACAGGTTTCGTTGACACAGATTTGCCAGAGCGGGTATCAGTTTTCTTGCAGCCAGATCGCCGGACGCTCCAAATATGACAATGGTACAATCATTCAGTTTTTGCATGATTTATTCCTTGTGTCCGCCAAACTGATATCGCATGGCTGACAAAACTTTGTCAGCAAATATATTTCGGTTCCGTGATGCAAAACGGGTAAACAATGATGCGGATAAAACGGGTATTGGAACCGACAACTCAACAGCCGAATCAACCGTCCATCGGCCTTCCCCGCTGTCGCCGACAACACCCTCAAAAAGTGTCAGATCGGGATCATCGGACAGCGCGGCGGTGGTCAGATCAAGAAGCCATGACCCAATGACGCTTCCCCGGCGCCACAGTTCCAGAATATCCGGAATTTTGAAATCAAAGTCAGACACCGACCCCGTTATATCTTTTGAAGCGCTGTGCAGAATATTCAATCCTTCGGCGTATGCCTGCATCAGCCCGTATTCAATACCGTTGTGTATCATTTTGACAAAATGTCCGGAGCCGACCGGTCCGCAGTGCAAATACCCCTTATGAGCCGTGCCGGTATTATCTTCGGACAGGTGTATCGGAGCAATGTCGCCCTGTCCGGGTGATAACGCCTCAAACACCGGTTGAAGCATCTGTAACGGTTCCGCATCGCCGCCGATCATCAGACAGTATCCTCGTTGCAACCCTTTGACACCACCGCTTGTTCCGACATCAACATAGTGAATGCCGGACGTTTTTAAAACGTTATACCGCTGAATATCCGACTTGTAATGGGTGTTGCCGCCATCAATGATAATATCTCCCCTTTTCAAATGCGGTTGAAGATAATCAATCATCTGATCGGTGACCGGACCGGCCGGCAGCATCAGCCAGATGATTTTCGGGTCATCCAGTTTTTCAAGCAAATTCTCCGGTGAGTCAGCCGGAATGACGCCATCAGGAATCAGTTCCCGGGTTTTATCATACGTTCTGTTCCATGCAACCACAGACATACCACTGCGAAGCAAACGTCTGACCATGTTAGCGCCCATACGTCCCAATCCAATAAAACCGATTTTCATAATGCTGTCTCCTGATAGCAATGTCTTTTAATAAAAACTGCGATTATAACGTCATTCGATATCATACATCGGTCATGATGACATATTGAAGGGGCGGGATGCAAGGGGGGTTGGGAGGCAGGAGGCCGGCGGCTGTTATATACGCGATGTAATCACAGCGTGACCCTTGACAATCATACCCTGAACGGGTACAATCGCACCTGTTATGGGTACAAGCATGGCTGATAACACACTTGGTTCGGCGTTGTTCGGGAAAACCCGACAGGCGCTGCTAAATCTGTTTTTCACCAATACTGATTCGTCATTTTACTTGCGACAGGTCGCGCAGATCATTGACGGCGGAATGGGGGCCGTGCAAAGAGAACTTGCCAATCTGACGCATGCCGGAATATTAATCCGAAAAACACAAGGACGACAGGTATATTTCAGGTTAAATAAATCCTGTCCTATCTATAGCGAGCTGATGAGTCTTGTCAAAAAAACAACGGGACTGGCCGGTCTGATCAAGAACGCATTGGAACCCTTGAAGAATCAGATTACAATCGCGTTCATTTACGGATCTTTTGCAAGGACCTATCAGACACCGGACAGCGATGTTGATCTCCTGCTGATTGGCAACATGGTATTCGCTGAGATCATTGAAACGCTTCAACCTGTTCAGAGAACCCTTCAAAGAGAAATTAATCCCACCGTTTATTCTGTTGATGAATTTAAAAGTAAACTGAAAAATGGAAATCATTTCCTGACGTCTATTACCCGAACAGAAAAACTGTTCGTTATTGGAACTGAAGATGAGTTTGCAGCAATGGTTGAATAATGGCTGGCTCACGCATCATCAGACCAGTCCACAGGAGATAAAAGACCTGCTCAGTATAGTCGATCGTGATATAAACGATTGTCAAACCTTCGGACTGAGTAATGACTGGCGGTTTAACATTGCATATAACGCCATCTTGCAATGCGCAGCAGTCGCCCTGGCAGCATCCGGATATCGAGCGACGCGTGAAGCCCATCATTTCCGGACGATCCAGTCACTTGAACTGACTGTTAATGCTGATAAAAAGCTGATTCAGCAAATAGACATATTCAGAAAGAAACGAAATATAACCGGATACGATATGGCCGGATATATAAGTGACCAGGAATCAGAGATCATTGTTGCCATTACCGTCAGACTGAAAGATCAAATCCTCCAATGGCTAAAGAAAAACTATCCCGATCTTGTTCCAGAATAAGTCTTTGCGATATAAGACGCTCGCACTTCCATACTTTGCCTGAATCTCAGCGACATCGCATTCTTTCCGTAACCTGTCATATTCTCTCATGCTCACATGTTCTCAAGCGAAGCGTTCTCGCGACCGTCAGGCCGCGCCGGGCACTCTCCTCTCTTACCCTGATCGCACACCACAACATATTGACGTTTTAAAACGATTACTAAATGTGTCGTTTTTTTTTGACATTTTGGCGATTTTAATGTATTATTGATGTGAAGGTGCGGTCAATTGGTGTTATTGGCT
>PWNJ01000140.1 GCA_003558985.1 candidate division CSSED10-310 bacterium | reverse complement strand
GATTACCTGAAAAGCTTTCGGTTTCAGGGAGAGATATACAGCTCCACGGAAGGCGATATCGTGTTTCCTACCCGGCCGGTTCTGACGGTTGAAGCGACTCTGATAGAAGCACAACTGATTGAAACACTGTTGCTGAATGTGCTGAATTTTCAGACGCTTATAGCGACAAAAGCCGCCAGAATCAGACAATCCGCCGGTCACCGGACATTGATTGATTTCGGTATGCGGCGTGCGCACGGCCCGGCGGCACATTATGCGGCCAGAGCTGCGATAATTGGCGGGTTTGATGCAACCAGCAATGTTCGGGCTGGCAGAGATTTTAATATTCCGGTTGCCGGAACAATGGCGCACTCCTTTGTGCAGAGTTTTGATGATGAGTTAGCGGCGTTTCGGTGTTACGCAGATATCTGGCCGAACAATGCAGTGCTTTTGGTTGATACTTATGACACGCTTAAAAGTGGTGTTCCGAATGCAATCAAAGTAGCTGGTGAGTTGATGCAAAAGGGATACCGATTGAAAGGAATCCGGCTGGATAGCGGCGATTTGGCTTATATGGCAAAAAAAGCAAGAAAAATGCTGGATGATGCCGGACTGAATGACGTTAAAATAGCCGCTTCAAATCAGCTGGATGAATTCATTATTAAAAGTCTTATGGATCAGAAAGCTCCAATAGATGTGTTCGGTGTTGGAACAAGTCTGGTGACCGGACAACCTGATGCCGCTCTGGACGGGGTTTACAAATTGGCTCAAACCGGTGGCACTCCCCGAATAAAGCTGTCAGAAAACTCTACCAAGATAACACTGCCGTACCGGAAACAGGTGCATCGTATATACAACGAAAACAGGGAATGTCTGGGAGCTGATGTTATTACTTTGCGGGATGAAACCGAGCTGACCGGTATGCATCATCCGTTCGATCCGATCAAATCCATGACATTTGATGATGTCGGTTCTGAGATATTGCTCCATAAAGTGATGGAAAACGGTCGAAGAATGACCGATATACGCTCTGTGAGGGATATTGCGGAGTTTGCCGCTTCTCGTATTGGCATGTTGCCGGACGAATACAGGCGGTTTGATAATCCGCATATTTATAAAGTGGGATTGAGCAGTCGGCTTAAACGGGAGCGGGATGCATTGATAAACCATTATAAAGAGGTTGGATAAAATGAAAGCATTGATTATTGTTGATGTGCAGAACGATTTTGTGCCGGGGGGTGCACTTGAAATTGCCGGAGGTGATCGTGTTGTTCCGGAAATAAACACTGTGGTCAATACATTTGATCTGGTGGTTGCGACACAGGACTGGCATCCACCTGACCATAAAAGTTTTGCATCGAATCATCCCGAAAACAATGTGTTTGATACAATCAAAATTCAGGGGCTTGACCAGGTTTTATGGCCGGATCATTGTGTGCAGGGGACAGTCGGAGCCGAATTTCATGCCGGTCTGAATATGAATCCGGTTGAAGCCATATTCAGAAAAGGCATGGACCCCGGGGTTGACAGTTACAGCGGTTTTTTCGATAACGGCCGGAAAATATCCACCGGACTGGCCGGTTATTTACGGGAAAAAGGGGCTCGCGAACTGTTATTCTGCGGGTTGGCCGGGGATATTTGTGTCTATTATACGATTCAGGACGCATTGAAAGAAGGTTTTAAGGCCGGATTGCTGGTCAAAGCGGCCCGTCCACTGGATGTGAAAACGTTCGATCAGCAGATTTCGAACTTGAAATCTACCGGTGTTAACATCATTGAATAAGTATCCTTCAACCGATGTTTTTCTGAAACACCAGGGAAAGACTTTTTTTATGTTGGAATGCATTGATTTTCATTGGTTATGCCAAGTTGACATCAAAAACATCAGAATATATAACTGGTTTTCGTGAAATGATCTGATTACAAGTAATCTTTTCAGCATATTTTACCAGGAGGTTTGGTTGAATGAAAAAAACTGTTTTACTAACGGGCGCAGCGGGGTTTATTGGCAGTAATTTGCTTCAATACCTTTTCAACAAGTATTCGGAATATCATTTTCTTGTTCTGGATGCATTGACGTATGCTGGAAATCACAAAAATATCCCTGAATATATCCAGAAATCAAAACGGTTTGAGTTCTGGTATGGTGATGTCACCAACCCGTACATTGTTAATGAATTAATGGAGCGCTCGCATCTGGTTGTTCATCTTGCGGCTGAAACACATGTTGCTCGTTCTATTTTTGACAACACCAAGTTTTTTACAACAGATGTCATAGGAACTCAGACCATGATGAATGCTTTGATCAAATGTACGCAAATTGAACGATTCATTCATATCTCGTCCTCGGAAGTTTACGGTACGGCCAATGGTGATGTTATGAGTGAGGAGCATCCGTTGAATCCTCGATCACCATATGCTGGCGCAAAAGCAGGCGCAGATCGACTGGTGTATTCATACTGGTGCAGTCACGATGTGCCGGCGGTTATATTACGGCCATTTAATAATTATGGTCCTCGCCAGCATCTTGAAAAAATGACTCCTCGTTTCATCACAAGTGCAATAAAAAATGAGCAGTTAACAGTGCATGGGGATGGTTGTGCACAACGAGACTGGATTTATGTTGATGATAATTGTGAGGCGATTGATCGTGCGCTTCATGTTGATGATTTTAACAGAATAAAAAATCAGGTTATAAACATTGGAACAGGCAGATCCGTCAAGGTTTTGGATATGGCCCGTTGTATATTAAAAGAAATAAACAGAGCTCCGGATCTGATTACATATATTGGCAATCGTCCGGGACAGGTGGACCTGCATCGAGCAACAACAGCGAAAGCAAAGGAATTGCTGGACTGGGAACCCAAAACTCAGGTTGTTGATGGTTTGCGAAAAACCATCGAATGGTATTCCGATAATGAAGTCTGGTGGAAAGAGCTCGAATGGATGAAACATGTGCCGATTCGCACTGCTGCAGGCAAGCTGGAAATGCATTGATATACCATTAATCTGCTGCATACCTTTCTGCTTTATTAATGTTTGAAAGTCTTTGCTTGTTTTAACACCTGTCAAAGGAAATTACCTATGAAGATTGAATTTTACAGACATAATTTGAACGAAGCAGATAAAAACGAAGTCAGAAAAGTTCTGGATTCACTGTTTTTAACAACGGGTGAATGGACAAAACAATTTGAAGAAAAATTTGCTGCATATCTTGGTGTTCCGTATGTGGCGGGCGTCAGTTCCTGCACAAATGCACTCGAAATGGCATTGAAATATTACAACATCGGCCCGGGCGATCAGGTAATCACAACCCCGATGTCTTTTATTGCTACAGCTAACGCAATCGAAACGTGTGGAGCTCAACCGGTCTTTGTTGATGTTGAACCAGAAACGGGCAATATCGATGTTGGCAGAATTGAAGCAGCCCTGACCGATCGGACGAAAGCGATTATTCCGGTGCATTTGTATGGTCAGATGTGCGACATGCCAGAGTTAAGAAGAGTTGCTGACACATATTCGCTGAAGATTATTGAAGACGCAGCGCACTGCATTGAAGGAACGCGAGACGGAATTCGTGTTGGCGCTCTGGGTGACATAAGCTGTTTCAGTTTTTATGCCACCAAAAGTCTGACATGTGGTGAAGGTGGCGCTATTGCCTGTCACGATGCCGACATCAATGATTGGATGCGAAAAGCACGGTTACACGGTATGAGTAAAAACGCTGCGGATCGTTACTCCAAAATATATGAACACTATGATATGGAATTTCTGGGATTCAAATGCAATCTGAACAACATACACGCGGCGCTTCTGGTTCATCAAATCGATCGGCTTGATCAGATTTGTAGTGCACGCCAACAAATTGCCGCACGTTTCGATGAGGCCTTCGATACTGAATCCGGTTTAAAACGACCGGCAATTCTGCCAAACAGTTTCCATCCACGGCATCTGTATACTCTGTGGGTGAACCCTGCTAAACGAGACCTTTTCATGCACGAACTTCAGCAAAGCGGAAT
>PWNJ01000180.1 GCA_003558985.1 candidate division CSSED10-310 bacterium | reverse complement strand
CAAAATAGTCGGCTCACCTCCATCAACAGACACTTGCCAGGTAACATGCTCCCTGAAATCGCGATATGAGTTGAACGTAACAAACTCTCCCGAAGGAGCAAATTGCGTGACGATATCATTGGATGAATGATATGTCAGACGCTGCGGCTCACCTCCGGATGCGTCCATAATAAAAACGTCCATGCTTCCGAAACGATTCGAACTGAATGCTATATATTGTCCATCGGGACTGAACACAGGAGATCGGTCGGAAGCGGGATGCACAGTCAGGCGACGAGCCATACCACCTTCCACTGGAGCTGTCCATATATCGCCCAAATAACTGAACGCAAGATGACGACCGTCCGGCGACACAGTCAGCCCGCTCAACCCGATAACATTTTGTAACGGCGAAACAGCCGATACCGATGTCAAAACCAAAATTATGAAAAATGTTACAACGATTGAATTTTTATATCTCATATTGATTTTCCTGATATGTTTTGAAAAAAAAGAATAGAAAACTCACATGAACATTATACGGATTTGAAGACAAAATCCGAATACTTTTTGTGAGCAGACAATTATTTACAGTCTGCTCGCACATTTCTAACACTATTTTAATTCAGAGGATATACAAGTGTCTGTGACCCCGTGTTTGCCGGGAAACGAGTTTAATGATGCCTGAAAAGAAAATACTCATTATAATGAGAAACAATATGCAGGGAGTACTTTTATGGGAAAACATAGAATACTGATAGTGGATGACGAAGCCGATATTATAGAGTTGCTGGAGTATAATTTAACCCGGGAAGGCTACAGTGTTTACAAAGCGTTGACCGGAGAAGAGGCGGTCAAAATCGCTCGTGAAAAAGAGCCGGAACTGATAGTTTTGGATTTGATGCTTCCCGGAATAGATGGACTGGAAGTCTGCCGGATTTTAAAACGCAATCCACAAACGGAGAAGATACCAGTTATTATGCTGACTGCTAAAAGCGAAGACATTGACATTGTGTCCGGGTTGGAGTTGGGGGCGGTGGATTATGTTACCAAACCTTTTAGTCCAAAAGTTCTCATTGCAAGAATCCGGGCTGTGTTTCGCAGAGACACGATTAGTATCGATACAGATGAGGATGCCATCAAGATACATGATCTGATGATCAATGCCACGCGACGTATTGTTATGCAAAACAATGAAAAAATAGATTTGACGGCCTCAGAATTTGATATTCTGTATTTTCTGGCCTCTCATCCAGGGTGGGTTTACTCCAGAGATCGCATTATTTCAGCGGTGAAAGGTGATGATTATCCGGTCACAGACAGATCTATTGATGTTCAGATTGTTGGTTTACGGCGGAAGCTTGGTCCTTCGGGTGATCTGATTGAAACAGTAAGAGGTGTTGGATACCGGTTCAAAGAGTAATCCAATGGATAAACAAACATCAGTTTTAAAAACACTCCTTCCAGTGTTTATTTTGTTGCTACTTGTTTTGTCTGCAACAACAAGTTTGATTGTTTTCACATCTTTCAGCCGGTCATATCGCTCCACTATCCGAAAAAATCTTGTAGATCAGATACGAATTATCCAGATGTCTCTACCTGAAGGTCCGGTTGAAAACAACACGGAAGCAATTCGTTCCATTGTGAATCAATACCGCACATTTGAAACGCATCATTTGACGATTATGCGATTTAACGGAGATGTTATAGCTGACTCACGGAATGAAGCATGGCACCGCATGAACCAGGTCAATCAGCCGGAAGTCGCAAGCGCTATCAATCGGTCTGATCACATCGGTTTTTTCGTTCGCAAAGATCCGGATACGGACAGGAATGCATTTTATCTGGCTAAACAAATACGGGATGATAATGGAAACATTCGAATTATTCGTGTTGGAATTCCCGGCTCGCTCATGGTCGCAGGTTTGCCAGGCGTTATCGGCTTAATTGTATTAGCCAGTGTTATTGTCAGTATTGCGATTGGATTGTTTACCTTCAATATTTGCATCAAACCTGTAAACATAATGAGACAACATGCCGATGCGTTGGCGGGTAATGTCAACGATAAATGGAAGGTCAGAAATGAACAAACAGCCGAACTGGAAAAACTGGGTCAATCATTACAGCGCATGGTGAAACGCTTTCGGGATCACCTTGAACGCGAAACAGAACAACGAAAACTTCTTGAAACCATGTTTCGCAGCATGGTTGATCCCGTTTTTGTAGTTGATAAACATTCACAAATTCAGCGATACAACAAAGCATTTGTCAAACTGCTTCATATCGAAACACACGATATTTCCGGTCGGCCTGTTCTGGAAGTTATCAGAAGTACAAAATTGAATGGGTTTGTTGAAAAAACACTTGCTACTTTATTACCCGTTGAAGAAGAAATAGATTTTCATAATCATTATGATCTGTTTTTTAAAGTAACCGGAGTTTCAATTGATGGAGGTGACGGCACTGACGGCACGGTCATAGGCGCTATGATCGTTATGAACAATGTTACCCGAATACGAAAACTGGAACGTATCCGAACCGATTTTGTAGCGAATGTATCGCATGAGTTGAAAACACCGATTACGGCAATTCGGGGTTTCGTCGAAACTCTGCTTGATGGCGCTGTCAATCAACCCGAAGATGCAACCCGGTTTTTGAAAATAATATCCAAACAGGTTAATCAGCTTCAGGCAGTTATTGAAGACCTTCTGAGTTTGTCACGTCTTGAACAGGAGAAAACCGGCAATGGCAACAATTTGGAGCCGATACAGTTGGTTCATTTGTTTCAGAGCGCTGTTCAAATGTGTGATTCGGCTGCCCGGGAACGAAATATCTCGATAGAAATTGTTTGTGAGGGTATTAACATTGCTGTCAACCGAACTCTTTTGCTTCAGGCAATTATCAATCTATTGGAAAATGCTGTTAAATACGGCGCGACGAATTCAGTGGTCAATCTGTTTGGATTTGTCAAACAGAATGCTGTTTTAATACAGGTCAAAGATTCCGGCCCGGGTATCAGCAAGGAGCACCTGGAAAGAATTTTTGAACGTTTTTATCGAGTTGACAAGTCTCGTAGCCGCGACATGGGTGGTTCCGGTCTGGGATTGTCAATAGTCAAACATATAGCGCAAATTCATGGTGGAACAGTCAGTGTGCAAAGCGTTCCCGGAAAAGGCAGTGTTTTTACCATAGAGCTTCCTGTTACATTGCTCAGTAATTTACCAATGAACAACCAATGCGATGATTCCGCAACCAATGATTCTGATAGTGGCGCGACCTAACACATTTCAAACAATCCGTGAACATCTTCGTAATTCACAATCATTACATTTCTGTCTGTGTTGCGATTGACCGGGTGGTCTCGCGGGAGTTTTGCCGGCTTTCCTGACCGGCGGGCGCACATTTAATTGATTGATAAAGGAGAGGTTATGAAAAAATTGGTAATGGTTTTTATGATGGGTTTGATGTTGTTTTCTGGCGCTATAACGGCGGCTTCAGAATCACTGCGAGATCAAATTGAGGCACAGGAAAAACGTCTGAGTGAACTGGAGAAAGCGTTGGCGGGAACCCCGTCCGGTGGTTCTCAACTGGCTGGCGTTATTAACCGGCGATTCACTTTGCGTTCGGAAGACGGAGATTACTCAATGAGTTTTCGCGGACGCGTTCATTTCAAGGGACAGTTTCCGATGAGTGGCCCTGCAGATGCTGCGGACAATGAATATTTACAGTTACGACGAATACGTACGTGTGTTGAGGGTGTTCTTGCCCAGCATTATGAATACAAAATTGAATACGATTTCGGCAGAGGCAGCGCGGGTTTGACGGATGGTTTCCTGGGATTAACTCACTTTGACAACGCGAAAATTCGCATGGGTCGGTTTAAAGTACCGTTTATGGTTGAGGAACTGACATCATCCAATTCCATCCGTTTCGTTGAGCGTTCCATGCTGGCCCGTTTTGCTCCCTCCCGTCAAATTGGTATCAATGTTCGAGGTGGGGGTTCTGGATTTAACTATGTTGCCGGTGTGTTTGATGGAGCTGTTAACGGCGAATACATGGTTGCCGGTCGGATTACAATGGGCGCTGGTAATTTTCGATTAGGCGCGAATGCCCTGTCCGAGAACAATGAGGGATCATCCTCTCTACTGGATTTCCGGACAGAGTTGGGTACCCGTTGGTTTCAGTATGATGGAGCAACTCGAAGCGATGGTTCCAGAACACAGTTTGGCGCAGATATCAGTTATTGGGGCACACCTTTTGGTTTTGTTGCTGAATACATCATGGGTAAACAGGATGTCGCTTATGAAACCCGAACCGCATCTTTGACCAATCATGGCTGGTATGTTCAGGCCAGTTATGTACTTACAGGTGAAAACGCATCCGCCGGCGGTGTCACTCCCGCAAACGATTTTGTACCGGGATCAGGCATGGGTGCATTTGAGATTGCGTTAAGATATGCATCATTGTCCACCGATTCGGATGCGCATCACTTTGCCAGTTCATCAAGTGTTGAAAGCGCAACAGCGATAACAGCAGGTCTTAACTGGTATATGAGCCGACACGCCAAATTTATGCTGAACTATATTCATACAGCTTTTGACGAAAAAATTGGCGGCGATAAAAGTGAAAGTGGCATATTGTTCAGAATGCAATTGTCATTCTGATTATGAGTTAACTTTATGGTAAAGAATGCAACTCAAACCATGTTTTTGAAAGTGTTTCAATTATGCCGGGTTGCTGGCAGAAATAATAGGAAAGGATAGAGTATTATGAAAAATCTTATGATAACAGCCGTTTTGATTGCGGTCACAATGTTTGGTTCAGCGATGGCAGGAAATGTTGTGATTACAGGTTCGACAACCGTGCTTCCAATCGCCCAGGCAGCGGCGGAAGAATTTATGAAAGCTAATCCAACTGTGAATGTCTCCGTATCAGGTGGCGGTTCAGGGTTCGGAATCAAGGCGATCATTGATCAGACATGTGATATTGCAACCTCATCGCGCTTTGTCAGCCAAAACGAAATAGGTATGGCCTGTCAAAACAATGTTTTGATGGTGCCGCACCAGGTTGCTCTGGATTGTGTTGTGCCAATAGTTCACAAAAACAATCCAATAAATGATATATCCCTGGATCAGTTAAAAGGTATTTATACCGGAAATATAACCAACTGGAAAGAATTGGGTGGACCGGATCAACGAATCGTAGTGGCGTCCAGAGATACCAGTTCAGGAACATATGAAGTCTGGAGTGAACTGGTTTTGAAAAAAGAGCGGGTATTCCCGAGAGCATTGCTGCAGGCATCCAGCGGCGCCGTTGCGCAGCTTGTCGCAGGTAACCCGCATGCTATTGGATATGTTGGTATCGGATATCTGAACGAGGATCTTAAAGGTCTGACAGTTAACGGTGTTAAAGCAACAGTTGATTCGACTCTTGATGGATCATATCCCGTCTCTCGGTCCCTGTTTATGTTCACCAACGGATGGCCGACAGGAAATGCATTGCGATTTCTGAACTTTCTGGGGAGCCCTCAGGGACAAGCGCTGGCTGAAAGAGAAGGGTTTGTGCCGATATACAAACTGAATTAATACTCCGATAAACACGGAGCAGAGATTACAGACAGGGAATAAAGCAACATTCCCTGTCTGATCTTGTCTTTTCATCGCCAGACATGAAGTGATATACAGAAGATTGAATGGAAGGAGACATCGTGTCGCAAATAAAACAGCAGGATAAATGGTTAAACAGGAACAGGATAGAGTATTTAATTCAGGGATTGTTTTTTCTTTTATCATTGGTATCCATCACCATTGTTGCTCTTGTTTTTATGTTTTTATTCAAGGAAGGAGTACCAATTTTCCGAATTGTATCGGTTCGTGAGTTTCTTTTCGGAAAGCTGTGGTATCCGACATATACACCAGCAGATTATGGTATTTGGCCAATGATTGCCGGTTCAGTAGTTGTAACGGCTATGGCATCATTAATGGCTGTTCCCATTGGTCTTCTTTCGGCGATTTACGTATCCGAAATAGCCGCACACAGAATCAAGGAATTTATCAAACCGGTTATAGAATTGCTGGCGTCAATTCCGTCTGTTGTTATGGGTTTCTTCGGAATGGTTGTTGTTGCACCGTTTTTGCAAAATACGTTTAACATACCAACCGGTTTGAATGTGTTTAATGCATCTCTGATGCTTGCATTTATGGCGATTCCAACGATTTCAAGTATTTCAGAAGACGCGCTGGCAGCGGTCCCGCGCTCACTTCGCGAAGCGTCATATGCACTGGGCGCCAATCGATGGGAAACAATTTCCCGAGTTGTGGTACCGGCCGGCTTATCCGGTATTTCGACAGCCATTATTTTGGGAATGTCCCGTGCGATTGGTGAAACTATGGTTGTGTTGATGGTTGCCGGTGGCGCTGCTGCGGTTCCCGAAAGCATCTTCGATTCAGCTCGTCCGCTTCCTGCATCGATAGCAGCCGAAATGGCTGAAGCGCCTTATCAAAGCAATCATTATCATGCGTTGTTTGCTACCGGCATTGTTCTTTTGATTATTACGTTCGGGTTTAATTTGCTGGCAGATTATCTGTCCAACAAATATAAAATGACGGAGAATTAAAGCAATGAAAATCGAAACGCGCCGGCAGATATACGAATTTCTGGGGCTTTTTGTGATCCGTTTGTCCATGCTGATTATTGTTGCTTCCATGGTTCTGATTCTTGGTTTTATAGTGTATCGGGGTATCGGAGTTATTTCATGGGAATTTCTGACGCAACAACCGACGGATTCAATGACCCGGGGAGGCATATTTCCGGCTATAGTCGGTACATTTTATCTGGTTCTGGGCGCGATTACCGTCTCATTTCCACTGGGGGTTTGCTCCGCGATATACCTGAACGAATACGCTGGAAATGGCAGGGTTATACGAATAGTGCGCTTCGGTATCAACTCGCTTGCAGGCATTCCGTCTGTGGTGTTCGGCCTGTTTGGCCTGGCAGTTTTTGTTGTCTATTTCGGTTTTGGTTCGAGCATTCTGTCTGGAAGTCTGACATTGGGATTGCTTATTCTTCCGGTCATTATCGGAGCTTCTGAAGAAGCGTTGAAAGCGGTGCCGATGACTTACCGGGAAGCATCCCTTGCGCTGGGGGCAACAAAATGGCAAACAATAAAAAATGTTGTATTGCCTGCCGCGTTACCGGGTATTTTGACCGGTTCTATTCTGGGAGTCGGTCGAGCGGCTGGTGAAACCGCGCCGATAATGTTTACAGCCGCGGCGTTCTATACCCGAATCCTTCCCCGATCCATTTTCGATGAAGTCATGGCCTTGCCATATCATATCTATGTTCTGGCAACAGCCGGTACACATATTTCTCAAACCAGACCGATTCAATATGGCACTGCTCTGGTGCTGATCAGTCTTGTGCTGGGTGTCAACACCATCGCAATTGTTCTGCGGGCACGCCTGCGAAAACGACATCGTTAAACCTGGAGATACCATCATGTCCACTCAAAAAGACATTAAAATATCAGTTAAAAACCTGGATTTCTTCTATGGAAAAGACCAGGCGCTGTTTAATATCTCAATAGACTTTGTAGCAAACAATGTCACTGCTTTGATTGGTCCGTCAGGGTGCGGAAAAAGCACATTGCTACGAACTCTGAACCGTATGAACGATATTATTCCCGGAACACGTGTCAAGGGTGATGTCATTTTTGACAACGAAAACATTTACGGACCTAAAATTGATGTTGTCAAACTTCGACGAAGAATCGGAATGGTTTTTCAGCGGCCGAACCCGTTCCCCAAAACAATTTTCAACGATGTTGCTTATGGTCTGAAAATTAATGGGATGAAGAACCGGACCGAAATTCGGGATCGAGTAGAACACAGTCTTAAATCGGCGGCGGTTTGGGATGAAGTACAGACCCGCCTGAACCAGTCAGCTTTGGGATTGTCTGGAGGGCAGCAACAGCGTGTATGCATTGCCAGAGCGCTGGCTATTGAACCGGAAATCATCCTGATGGATGAACCGGCATCGGCTCTTGATCCGATTGCAACACAGAAAATTGAAGAGCTTATCGTTGAGCTGAAACAGAAATACACAATCATAATTGTTACTCACAACATGCAACAAGCAGCCAGAGTCTCGGATACAACAGCATTTTTTTACATTGGAAAACTGATTGAAACCGGTCAAACCGATATAATGTTTACCAGGCCGAAACTGAAGCAGACCGAAGATTATATCACCGGCCGGTTCGGTTAAACGGAGGAACACATGACAATCCATTTCGTACGCGAGATAGATAAAATCAAAACCCGCATTTTGTCGTTAAGCGCTTATGTTGAAGAAAGTGTCACCATGGCAGTAAAAGCTTTGATCACCCGTGACGGAAACCTTGCCCGTGAAGTGATTCAAAGGGACTTCAAAATCGATGAAGCAGAGGTTGAACTGGAAGAAGAATGCCTGAAACTTCTGGCACTCTATCAACCGGTGGCACACGATTTGCGTTTCATTATTGCTATCCTGAAAATAAACAATGATCTGGAACGTATCGGTGATCAGGCAGTTAACATTGCCTACCGCGCTGAAGTATTTTCGCGTCGCGAAAAAATTGAAATACCAGATATTATGCTGACAATGGCTGAAAAAACGAAAAGTATGCTCCGGCTTGGACTGGATGCCCTGATAAATTTGGATGTAAAACGGGCAAACGATGTTTGTAAATCAGATGACGTGATTGATAACATGCATCATGATATTTACTCGCTGGTTAAAAACGAAGTTACAAAACATCCCGAACATTTCAGCACGTTGTTCAAATTTACTGAAATTTCACATCAATTGGAGAGAATTGCAGATCTGGCGACAAACATTGCTGAAGAAGTTATTTATATGGTTGAGGGTCAAATCGCGCGTCACCGTGGCAAAGCTATGGAGTCAAAAGATAAGGATTTTTAATCAATGACGCAATCAAATCCGTGACCATCCCGGTCAGTCGGAGTTTCACTCGAAAGTCTTGCGTAAAATACCCACGGAAACACCAGTTCTAAAGGTAACCCACGGTTAGAATTATTACTTTTAGCAATTTCATCTATTGTTTGCCTGATTTGAGTGTAATTTTTTCGGGTAAAGGCGAAATCAGCCCCGGAATCTATATCTGCAAACTCCTGATCTGCAAACCATCGGCTGGCAGTGACCATTGCGGCAGTACACGAGTTAATTCCGTCAAGCGTTTCGTTTGAATGCTCCAAACTGTCTTTTAACAGTTGTGTATCTAAATAATTAGACCCCGAGCTGCAGTGAAAATGATGCCCGATATATGGGAATCGTATGCCACTCAAACCGGTATGCAAAAAGAGCATAGCGCCAGCAAGTTCCGCACAGTCTGTAAGACCATAAAGACAGTGCTTGGCAACAAGATATTTCACCAGCGCCGAATGCGTCAAACAGGCATGGTCAAGGATGTAGCCCTGACTGTCCGAGTCTTTTATCAGACTGTTGCGAAGTGTCCGGACAACGTCTGAAAAACTGAACCTATCGGTGTGGTCTGCAAAATCAAGCCAGAAAGATTCCAGTAACCTTGAAACCTGTATCAAACGACATCCAATGTTTGCTTTAGTGTCAATAACCCGAAACCGAAAAACAGATTCTGACACTCGTTTCAAATGATGGTTACGGCCTGGAATATCAGTATTATTCGTCATTTTAATCAACTGTTCGATTGATTTACGGAGCATGGATAACCGTCGAACAAGAACGTCCATGTGTTTCGACGACAGACTGGATGATGCATCCGGAAACAGAATTGTTTGAAGTTGTAAGCAAAAATCGTCAGCAGGGTTAACAGGATATAGAAAAAACCTGCTGGTCATCTTCTGCCATGTTTTAAAAACTGTATCCAGAAGACAACTGACATCCGGTGGATTCATAGAGGTTAAAACGGATGTGATGTTCAGATCATCTTTATTTGAAGATTTTTCAGACGAAAACACAAAAGCGCTTTGATAACGGGTAATGTCAAAATGAGTGAACGCCTTCAGGTGTGACAATAAACCATCAACAATCTGATCTGAGTTTTCATTGTTTACAGTCCTGGCCAGAGTAGTGAGTGATGAAACATTACTTCGGTTGCGATCGGTTGGCGGTAACAGGTTGTGTGCTTCACAATATAGCATATAGAATATTTGAAACAGCAAAATGCGTGCTGTTTTTTCAGGATTGTTGTTGTCTGGCAGAAACGGTTTTATAGAATCCCGGGTTTTTTGTAACAAATCATTGTCAATCTGCAGATCCGGGTTTGGTACATACGACACAAATCGGTTTTTAGAGCTGAAAAGCGCCCAAAACAGCCGAAATAAATCCGGCTTGCGGTGATATTTTGGATAATCAAGCTGAAGCAAACGATATACATCTACAGATGTCTGAAGTATACCTTCCTTTGTGGTGCAATAGATCTTCCAGATTCGACCATCAGTTACGAAAACTTTGTGTATGACCGGATTATCAAGCAATTTCCGGACTGACATTTCCGGACACATAACTTGTTTTGTGTCATCGGATGAGTCAAACGAATAAAATGGGTTGTTCAGGGGATCGGCCAGCAGACAGGCCGCCACCGGGGTTGTACCCGGCAGTTCGGGGTCGTCTGTATACAGGAACCAATCCGGTGTTACTCTATTGGCGCCATGTGGTTTGGATCGAGCGAATTGATATCCCAGTATTTCCAAAATGGGCTCAATTAAATATTCAGCTCTGTCATGCCATGATCCATTGAGAGCATATCCGCGCACAGGTTGCAGCGCACACCGCATCATGTGAACGGTTTCAGCAAAATCAGACTCGTTTGTATCATTCTCAAAAAAATCAGAACAGGAAGACATCTGGGGCTGATCATTTTTATAATGAGAGAATTCGTATCGAATTTTGGCAAACATTTCCTGATCATTGGGTGAGGTTCGAGTCAGCTCTTCCAAAAAAATGCAATCCTCATCTGTTGGATGCTTCAGATCAATCCGACGAATTTTTACTGATGGAAATGGTGTTCCTTTTCCAGTGTTATCGGCAATGTAAGTTGCTCTGACGGCTGCAATAAACAGATATTGATAATCAGAGGTGGCCAACGCCAGATTCCATGTTTTTTCATGCGTGGCCCGGCGAAATAATGTATACAGGTCCTGGTCGTTTATATCCTGCATTTCTGCAAAGATGCATTGAAAACGATTGTCTGATTCTGTTTTATAAAACGATGTCACTCCTGTGCTTTTAAGGTCAGGGCTGATATTGATATTAACAGTATCATACCCCAATGAGTGTAACAATCGCAGAACAGATAAGGAACCGTTGATAGCGCTGACGGCTTTCTTTGAAACAATACTGTTATATATTCTCATTTACCAAACTCCGGAAAACAATTTATAAAACATCCGATCAGGGGCTAAGAACCACATATTCCAGCAGATGTCAAGACACCTTTGGATCCTTGCTGTCAATTGTTTATATCAGTTGCTGGAAACATGGTAGACAAGATAACAGAATGCATTAGCAAGTCTATTCCGGATGGGTATCTTCATGTGGCTTGAATTGCTCAAATGATTTCTTGAAAATCTCCAGCAGCCGCAAATTCTGTTTTCCGATCATTTGTATATTACCTGAAATGGCAAAATACAAAATACTTAAACGTGTTTTGGATTCTCCAGATCGAATTCTTTCAATCTGTCGCTCATTCAGTTCAGCCGCCCGTTTGTTCAGTTCCGAATTTCGTTTGAACAGATCCCGATACGTAACATCTTCTGTTTTGGAAAAAGTTGATTCTACCTGATAAAGCAATTCATCAATTATTGATTTCATTTCTTTCAGTTCAGCTTTCTGAACAGTCAGAAGTCCTTTGTGTTGATTGCTGACATGTTTGTATGCTCTTGCCACGATGTCCCGATGACCATCAGTCAGTTTTTGCAGGCATCGCACTGTCTGACCGTAAAAATAGCTGTTCAAGGCCTGTTCTTTCTGCAGAAGACGAAGAGCTTTGAATATATTGGCTGTTATAATATTGGACCAGTTCTGAAACTTTTTAACTTTTCGCCGTTCTTCGTTTAAATCAAATTCACGCTCTTCAAACAGAGCATCCAGTGTGTTGTTCAATGATTGTCGTATTTCACGAAGAAGACAACTCATCTGAACAAATGTAGTTGGAACAGCTTCATCAACGTTGCTGATATGTTTCAAATTGAAAATCTGATCTTCCTGAAATGCTGTTTCGCGTTTTGAATGTCGAATATGATTGTTCCATAGAATAGCGCACGCCAAAACCAGCATTCCGGCGATGCCATATATTCGGAAGTTAAACATTATAGATGCAAACGTGAAAGAGAATGTTGACGCCAGCAGGGCAGTCATAAACCATCCGCCGACGACAGTCAGGACTCCGGTAACTCGGTAAACAGCGCTTTCACGCCCCCAGGCTCTGTCCGCAAATGATGATCCCATGGCAACCATGAATGTAACATACGTTGTTGATAGGGGCAGTTTATGGGATGTAGCGTAAGAAATCACCGCGCTGGCGACCATCAGATTGACGGAGGCGCGCAGCAAATCAAAAGAGGTTTGTTTTTCCTGATCAACAGTTTGATCCTGACGGGTTCTGTAAAAACGATATGATATCTTTTTAACAACTGGTTTCGGAATGGATTGTCGCAAAGCTGCATAAAAGCTGATAAACATTTTAACAATTGTTCTGGCAAGCATAACGGATTCGGACTGTTCATAGCTTTCAACCTGACTACTTAAACTGATTTCTGTTCTGGATACTGTTCGGGCCTTGCGTGAAATCCACAATGTAACAACCATGACAGCGCCGGCTATCAATAGAATATACCATTCACTGCGAACCGGCAGACTTAACTGTTCCATGGTTGCTGTCATTGGATCGGGCGCTGCCCGGGCAAATTGCCATGCGTGCAGGCCGGCCAGCGGAACACCGATAAAATTGACAAGGTCATTGGCTGCAAATGCCATTGCAATAGCAAATGTTCCTGCTAATACAATCAGTTTGAAAATATTGAGTTTGAAGAAAATCAGAATTTGTAAAAAAGCTGATGATACAATGAACAGTATAAAGAGTATTGTCCATGTATGTGTTTGAATCCACTCCAGTTTTTCAGGTGTGATAAACACGGCGCCGGCTGCGCCTTTTATGAGTATAAAATAGGCAATTGAGCTCAAGCCTATACCGCCCCAGATAGCGCCATATTTTTTTACGCGTGATTTGTAATCAAAAGTAAACAATAGTCTGCTTAGAAACTGAAAAAATGAGCCGCAGACAAAGGCCACTATAATGGACAGCAATATACCGAAGATCATTGTCATTGCGCGGCTTGTATTAATGTACTGACCCAGTAAAACAAGACTGTCACCTTGTTGTTTGATCTTCCAGATCGACACGGCAACAGCGCCTCCAAGCAGTTCGAAAACAACTGATACGGTTGTTGATGTTGGCAGTCCGAATGTGTTGAACAGATCCAGAAGGATGATGTCGGCCATCATGACTCCCAGAAACAGTATCAGCAAATCGGGCATGGTAAAATATTGAGGATGAAACACGCCGCGCCGAGCTATTTCCATCATGCCGCTGCTGAATGTAACTCCCATGAATATACCCAGACTTGCGACGATCATAATGATGTATCGGGGAGCGGCTTTGGAACCGATTGAAGCGTTTAAAAAATTGACGGCATCATTGCTTACGCCAACAATCAGATCCATTAATGCAAAAAGAAACAGCAGGAAAATTACAAAAAAAACAACTTCCAAACCCATAGAGACTCCTGTGAGTTAGAAAACTGTTAGCGTAATATCATATTTGTGTTAATCAGCAAAGACTTTTTGAGTTCGATAGGGGTTGTTCGTTTTTTTTCAGGCGCTAAAAACGCCAAGACGTGCGCTGACCAATTTGGATATACCGGGTTCTTCCATTGTAACTCCGTAAAGCAAATCAGCGATTTCCATTGTCAGCGGATTATGTGTGATCATGACAACCTGGGTCATTTGGGACAGAGTTCGTAAAAACGTTGTAAAACGGGCCACATTGTTTTCATCCAGAGGCGCATCAACTTCGTCCAGAAACAATAAGGGCGAAGGGCGATATTTGAATCCAGCCAAGAGCAGAGCCAGGGCCGCCAGGGCTTTTTCACCTCCCGACAGCAAATCAATAGTGCGGGCACGTTTGCCGGGAGGTTTACAGATGATATCAACTCCGGATTCAAGAGGGTCATTCGGATCACTTAACTCCAGCGATGCTTCTCCACCCCCGAACAGACCTTGAAAAATTTCTCCAAAATGCGTGTTGACAGCATTAAGCGCATCTATAAACCTTGTTTTACTTGTTCGATTGATCTGCTGTATTGTGGAACGAAGCGACTGAATGGCATGTTCCATGTCTCGAAGCTGTTCGTCCAGAAAATGAAAACGCTCCATCAGTTCCCGATGTTCCTGTTCTGCTGCAAGATTTACATCAGAAAATAGCGCCAGTGTCGTCTGCAATGATTCAAATTGATTCTTCCAGTCTGCTATTTCCTGGTCTTCAGGAACCCTGCCCAACTCTTCGGCTTCTATTTCAGGATCGCAGGAAGCATCCTCACGCAACGCTGACAAGGCGGCTTCCAACGATGCTTTCTCAATTCGCACTTCGGCCATTTCTCGTTCAAGGTTGCGGTCCGTTTTCTCCAATGTCACTGACTCGTCAACCAGTTCCTTATGAGCCCGCTGAAACTGCTCCAACTGCGATTTCAACGTTTCGATGCGATGCCTGTAAACGGGACACTTTTCCAAATTGTCACGAAGCGTATTCATTAGTTCCCGGCGTCGTTCAGAATCTGACTCAAGTAATTCCCGGTTTTTTTGCGCCTGTAATCGATGCTGGTCTGACAGGTGGTCCAGACGCTTGATTTCTTCCTCCAGACGCTTGTTTTCACGCTCGACAAACTCAGAACGGTCCCGCGCTGAACGCAATTGAATTCTTAGTTCTGTTAGTTTCTCGCGCGAACTGTCTCGCTCGGATTCTATACGTTTCAGTTGATTTTCAAGCGTCTCAATTTCCTGAACAAAACCCGGTTGTTCTTTCATTTTTGTTTGTTGCAAACGGTTTTGATGCAACTGTTTTGTCAGCGCGTCTTTTTCTTGTTGGAGCGCT
>PWNJ01000189.1 GCA_003558985.1 candidate division CSSED10-310 bacterium | reverse complement strand
CATCGCCGGTCAGCGCCACACCAATTTCCTTCTCGCTGAAAGCTACCCATTCACTGTTTCGAATGGATGGTATGACAACTCCCCGAATACCCGCCCCGGCACATTTTCGAAGAAACCGGGCATCAACGGGCTGACGAATGGCGATCACCCGGTCTTTCAGCCCTGAGTCAACATCGTCCAAACCGGATACCACCCGCAATGTGCCGCTGGTTTCCCGGCCGAATCCGATGATTCCGGCGAGCACCACTCCGCGCCCTTCAATAGTGGCCGAATAATTGTCCTGAACTTCCGTCACGGTTCCCTTCACAAACGCATTCAGTTGAACAGGATTCAGTATATATTGAATCGTAATTGTGCCGTTTACTGTATCTACATCCCGAACCATTCCGGTGGTGCCGGACGTCAACATCGGTTTATCACGGCTTGTTTTGGTCAGCGCCTGGCCTTTCTGCACAAACGATCCTTTGGACACACAAAGATGTCCTTTTATATGAGATGGTTTGATGCTCAGTTTTCCGGCGATATCAATCGTGACTGGTTCAAGACTGTAATCCTGGATTTCCCTCAGAACAATCAGACCGTTGGGTTCAATATTGATAATCCGGCCGCGCACCGATGAATACCAGTTGGTTTTACTGCCGAAAAGACCCGAAACAGTTTTGAAAATACAATCGCCGCTGTTAATGGCATCTCCAATTTTGACCTGCAATCCAGCTTCGACAATCGCCGGCGTCAAAGGCATGTCATATCCAACCAGTCCCTGCAGATCAATTATATAGATGACCGGTGGCGCAAACCGGTTTTCACCGACGATAGTCTCCGGAGATACCTGATCCCCTTTTTTGACAAAAATTTCACCTTCATAGGGGAGCTTCCGCCGGCATACAAATTGCCCGATATAAATATCGGCTGCTTTATGTTTAATCGCCGTGCTGAACTCCGTTTCGAAAGGCCGAAACTCTGAAACGGTATCTGACAAAGACTGTCCCGAAAAATATTTATTCCGGCCGCGGCAGTCTACCAGTATGGGTAGTGTGGTTGATATCTGTACAGACTTGTTTTCAGAGTGAACACGAATATTGCGTGCCGGTTTGATATCAAAATCACCTCCGGCAGGCATATATACAAGCTCATTACCGCGGATAACCGTCTTTTTGCCCGAGTGTTTATCCGTCAGAGTCAGCGCTTCCTGTCCGGGCTGAATTTTTCCGGTTGGAGCGATCACGGTTCCGATGTCCTGCAGGCATTCCGATGTAAACAGATTGAAAGCCAGATCGGGATCAACGGTTGACAAGACTCCCATATGCGGACTTTTGAAGTTTTTATCGATGGCCAGCCGCGTGATACCGGAGGGTTTGAACGCATCTGTCAGCATGCGAATGATCTGTTCACTGGATTCAATGAATGAGATAACCCCGCCGGCTCCGATAAGAATATCAATATCTGATACCTGGAATATACGGTCCATATCCCGGCTGCGATACACCGGCTGATGGATATCGATGTTTTGAGGTAGTTTGAATTTTTCAAAAAAACTGTATTTTTCAGTATCAAAGTTCATCTCAAGATGCTGGTTCCAGGCCAGACGAATCCCTTCAATAGCCGCGGCCTGTTCAACCAGTATCTCCGATACATGTTTCGGAACATATACCGGATTCAGCATTTTGTTTGAGATATAATCCCGGACATCATCTTCCTTGAAATTCTCCGGCAGATGACGCATCAGTGACTCAACACCAGCAGACGCCAGAATATTTGAGATAGAATAACTCATACCGATATTTGCGGCGACTGTCCGGTGATACTGTCCGTTGATATTTGAAAAAATATCCGTTGTCGCTCCACCCATATCCACGGCAACGACATTTTCGGTGGATTTCGCGCCATACAGGCGTAGAATTTTTTCCATTCCGGCAGGAGTTGGCAGAATATCCGACGACATCCACGGTTTCAGATCGGCATAGCCGGGAGCTCGTTCCATCACATTTTCCATAAACAACTGATGAATTTTTTCTTTTGCGGGACCGGTATTCATGACCATGTTGACCGGACGAATATTGTCAACGGGATAGACATCAAAATTCTGTTCCAGAACGCTCAGCACAAAAGCACGCGCATCAATATTGCCGCAAAAAACCAGAGGAATTTTTTCGTTTTGCACAAATTTCGGTTCCGGATCAGCCAGACTCAGAACTTCTGCCTGCCGAACGACGCTGGCAATATTGCCTCCGTCAATGCCGCCGGCCATCAATATAAGGTCCGGATGAAGATCCCGAATCATACGCATTTTTTCTGCCGCCGGTATCCTGTCATCAATCGTGAATGTGCGAAGTATAACGCCACCGGCTCCATTGGCCGTCATTTCAGCGGCTTTTCCGGTATCCTGAATCGATAATCCAAAAACCAGAATCTGCAAACCTCCACCAGCCGAACTGGTTGCCAGACACGGCACACATGGTTTGCCGTCCTGTCCCATCAGAGAAATATCACGCTCCTGCTGAAAATGGCTGAGCGCTTCAATAAAACCGATTTTTACGTCTTCATCCGGTTTTTCAACGGTTGTCGGCACATTGATCTGGCTTCGAAAACACCAGTCCTCACCGGATTTTTCCAGCAGCAGCATCTTGGTGGTCGTGCTGCCGATATCGGTTATGATGATATGATTTGAGTCGAAAGGATTCATATTATCTGTTGCCATTCTTATTTTGTGCCCGTTCATAATGCACCCTCAAATTTATCTGTCTCATCCCGTATGTAATGATAACACAGAAATGCAATCTGACACCAACTCTTTCCACTTACATCCATGTCTGTTAATCCCATGCTAAAAGGTTTTGGGATCAAGACCGCTGTTAAAAGGCAAAACCCAAATGAACACTTATATTTGCTTAGGGGACTGTTCTAACAAGACGGAAACCCGCGACACTCCAGTTTGGCGCAAGATGGACGCGATGTGCGACTCTGCAAAACCGGGGCAAAGAAATAAAACTGCCACCCCGGAATACTCGACTTTCTCCAGTTTCTGGTCCTGTTGGATCAATAACTGCTTCTGAGGGATAGCTACCATACCAGTCCCAGCACCATTCCCACGTATTGCCGTGCACATCATATAATCCCCACGGATTCGAAAGTTTTGTGCCGACCGGATGTCTTGTTTCCCCTGCATTCCCGCACCACCAGGCAATGCTGTTCAGCACATGTAAAGGTGGATCAGGTGAACAGGTATAAGCGGTCTCTGCACTATAATTCGGTTCATGTTCAAAAAAAGGTCCGGTAGCGCCAGCGCGTGCAGCATACTCCCATTCTGCCTCAGTTGGAAGCCGATAACCATCTGCATCAAAGTCGCAATACATATTATAGGTATAATAATTTGTGGCATCAATAATGGTTGTGCATGTTTCGTCCACATAATAACATGGTGTCAATCCATCTTGTATTGAGAGAAGATTCGCAAACAGCACTGCCTCAAACCATTGTAACCCGGACACAGGATGATTTATCGAAGGAGAGTATAATGGATAGGTGGGGTCATCCGGTAATGTTGGCTGTACAGTTTTTAAATCTGCCCACATCTGACGGGTTACTGTCGTAGTCATAATGTAAAAGTCCCGAGTAAAAGTGACTTGATGTTGCGGGCTTTCCCAATAGACTCTCCCGGGTTCGTCCGGTGGTGATCCCCGAGTATAGGTGCCGGAAGATATATAAACAAATTCCATTGGCACAGGCGTGGCAGTAGGAGTAGAGGGTGTTGGCGTTGGCGTTGGCGTTGGTGTAGATGTTAGAGTGGGCGTCGGTGTGGCAGTAGGTGTGGAGGGTGTCGGTGTTGGTTGTGTTTTGTCTGCTGTCCGGACAAGACGAAACCCCCTGGTCGCGTATCCATTCGCAGGTCTGACATGGTCAAATCGAAATGCCGACCGACATTCCTTTGACCAACTGACAAAACTTCCTCCTCGCGCAATTCGAAAAGTTGGATCAGCGCCAGGTTCCGTTGGATCAGTTACCGGTTCTGAAGAATAATTGCCCGACCCATCCCAGCACCATTCACTCACGTTGCCATGCATATCATGCAATCCCCACGGATTAGGAAGCTTCGTACCAACCGGATGCGCTGTATCCCCTGAATTCCCGCACCACCAGGCAATGCTGTCCAGAACAGTCAAAGGCGGACTGGGTGAACAGTGCCAGCATATATCTGTACTGAAATTCGGTTCATATGCTGAAAAGGGTCCTGTTGTACCTGCACGACAAGCATATTCCCATTCCGCCTCCGTAGGCAAACGATAGCCCAGGGCATCAAAATCGCAATAAAACCTGCCTGATGTGTAATTAGTAACATCTACAGGAATGGAAAATTCCGGGTCTTTATAATAACAGCGTGTAAAACCATCCCTTAACGACATCAGGTTTGCAAACAACACTGCTTCAAACCAGGACACGCACTGCACCGGATGATTCATCGTTGAGCTGAATGCCGTATCGCTTGGATCGTCTGGCAATGTTGGCTGTGCAGACTTTAAATCCGCCCACATCTGACGTGTTACTTCCGTCTTCATCATATAAAACCCGCGAGTCAGTATGACAAGATGCTGCGGGCTTTCTGTACCCAATCGGCACGGTTCATCTTCTGGTGACCCACGCAAAAAATTGCCGTGCGGAATATAAACAAACTCCATTGGTACAGGTGTGGCCGTAGGAGTGGATGGTGTCGGAGTCGGTGTTGAAGTTGAGGTTGGTGTTAAGGTTGGGGTGGGCGTTGGTGTGGGTGAAGGTATTGATTCAAATCCTGTTCGAACCAGGCGAAAACCACGAGTTGAACCTCTAACAAACGCGCGTGAACGCGTCCGTGATGCTGATCGCACCCTACCGGGATTCGATAAACAAGTCCCACCCCTTATCATCATGTGCGCCATTGACGTGACCCCACCTGTTCTCGGATCAGTTACCGGCTCTGATGTGTATTGATTCTCATGGTCCCATACCCATTCTGCAACATTTCCGTGCATGTCATACAATCCCCACGGATTTGCCAATTTGGTACCAACCGGATGCGCAGTTTCGCCTGAATTACCTTTCCACCAGGCAATACTGTTCAGAACGGTTAACGGTGGATTGGGATGCGCGGTTCTGCAACTTTCATAATTGTAGTTGGGCTCATGCGCTGAAAATGGTCCGGTTGTACCAGCGCGACATGCATATTCCCATTCTGCCTCCGTCGGCAGCCGATACCCGTTCGCATCGAAATCGCAGAAAATCCAGCCTCCGTAATTGGTTGCATCCACTGGTGTTGTGAAGTTTTTGTCCGCGTAATAACATGGCGTGTATCCATCCCGTAGCGACATCAGATTGGCAAATAATACCGCCTCATACCAGGCTATATTTTGCACCGGATGATCCATTGTCGGGCTCCTGGCCGTATCGCTTGGATCGTCTGGCAATGTTGGCTGTGCTGCCTTCAGGTCCACCCACATCTGCCGGGTGACTTCTGTCGTCATCATATAAAATTCGCGAGTCAGCGTAACCTCGTGCTCTATCTCCTCAAGATCCACAAACGTTCTACAAGGTTCATCTTCCGGTGACCCGCGAATATATGTGCCGGGGGGTATGCTAACCATTAAAGGCGGTTGATGGTCTTCAAACCAACCGAAGGTATAATCCGCCAGATTGCTCACCAGATTCTCGTTATGAACAACTGCAGCATAAAACACTGCGCCGTAAAATGCTCCTGCGCCTTCAGGCCATGAAAACTCAGGAATTAATCGCCTGTGAAGCCAGGAAGTACCGGATAAATTGACATAATCCCAGTCAATGTTGGGCGGATACATGTCCCACGAAGGATAAAACCAGAAATCACCAGTGCCAACTGTTAAAGCCACATACAACTGAACCTCAGAAAAAGAGCTTCCGGTGTCTTCTATTGTAAGATCAAGATAAAACGGCGTGCCCGGAGCAAACATGCTGCCCGGCATGATTAAATCAAGATGAAGATAGTTTGCAAATATCGGTATGAACGACATTACTGAAAGAAACACAATAACTGTTGTTGATAGTTTTCTGATCATATTACTCCTCCAAACCATATACCAGACCGAAACTATGAAATGGCCACTCTGCAGAACCGCATGTTTAAAAGGGTCACGTAACCACCATAATCTCCGCCCGCAATGTAAAATTACCATCACAAAACCAGCGCGTCAAACCGGGTTGCCGAAAAAAAACTTCACGCACAAACTCTTAATCCTGTACTTTTGCACGGGTACCAGATACGGGACTGCTGCCCATAAACGCTAATGTATCTTTAAATATCCAACAAGTAGGAATTTCCAATGTCCATTTCCCAAGTTAAAGATATCTCTTACCCCCGATAACCCTACTTCTTCTTTGGACGTTGCTTGTTGAATATTGGATATTCACACCTAAATATTTTCTGTCGTATATTGTTGAGGGGCACTTGATGCCTCCTTACATTCGATCAATATAAACATCGCGTTTACAATAATTTAACCTTCCCTCTCCCCTTCCCACACCCTGCAGGCCCAAAGAGAAATTGGAGCTACCTCCTTATGTCTATAAGAATAAACGTCGGAGTCCGTGTTGTCAAATGGGGACATATTCTTATTTTTTGAAAAAGTCAAGAATGACCTGGCGGCTATTGGGGAAAGGGAACGGATATGGAGGGGATGGACATCAACTGATTTGAAAATGCTATCATAAACTGTTAATTTGATATAAGTTGTTTCGTTATTTTATTCCGAATCAGCTTATATCTGTTCTACAGGTGTTGGACAGGTTTATTTTGTTTATCTTAGGAGATTTGAAATGAATCTTGCATCAAAGGTCACGATTATGACTGCTGTTTTGTGGGTATTTGCCAGTGTTTCTGTTTTTTCTTATGAAACGGGCTGGACAGCAATAGATCCAGTCCCGCATCCCAGATTTGCTGGATGTCTTTATGTAGAATCAGAAGATTCCATTTGGGGTGCTGGTCCGGTGGGTGAGATATTTCACATGGACAATGGGACATGGAAGCTTCACAATGCTCAGTCAGTCAATTTTCACAGTATTCATGGTTTCAATGACAATTCTGTAATTGCTGTGGGCAAAGCGCTTAATAATTCTTATGGGGTTGTTATGAAATGGGACGGCATAAGCTGGCGAAAAATACTGGAAGCGCCGGGAAATTTTTGGAAAAACGGCACTTTGCGGGGGATATGGGGTCATTCCAGCGATGAGTTTTTTGTCTGTGGAAAGTATGGTGGATTTTACAAGTATTCGCATGGTTCCTGGCAGAAGATTGAAACGGGAACAACAGGAACGTTAACCGGAATGTGGGGTTCCGGACCGAATGATCTTTATATAGTGGGAGTAACCGGAGACGACGAGGAGCATGCCGGTATCATCATGCATTGGAATGGAACCGATTTGGACGTTGTTTTCACCTATGATGGTTACTCTTTTTCCGGAGTATGGGGTTATGGTACCGATTATATCATCGCTGTTGGACTCAGCGGTATTGTTGTTGAATGGGATGGTTTTAGCTGGGAAAGACAGAGCGAAATACCGGATGTAGAAATGCTCAATTCTGTATGGGGAACAAGCAAGGATAATCTTTATATTGCCGGCCATGGAAGCATTATACACAAGCAAGATGACACATGGACCGAAATAGACACCGGACACTATATGTTGTTTGGGTCCATTCATGGAACATCATCTGGCGAAGTGTTCACTGTTGGATATTCGGCTTACACCTGTCGTTTACTGAAGCTGGAAGACGATAGTTGGAAAGCGATATCAACTGAAGCCCTTGGCGGATTTATGGATATCACCGGTAATGGCACTGATCAGATATTTGCGGTTGGTTGGATACGTGAAGGTTCCAGTGATGCCAAATGTTTAATTTCTCAATGGAACGGAATATCATGGACTGATATTATTTTCGAAGAAGAAGGCGTTCTGAATGCTGTTTACACCACAAGTCCGGATTCCGCATTTGCAGTCGGTTCAACCCACTTTTATTCGCAGACAGGTACAGGTATTATCGTGAGATGGGACGGTATAGAATGGACAGTGATCTCGTCAGAGTATTATGGGGGACTTCAGGATGTGATCGGTTTTTCGCCCAATGAATACTACGCCGTCGGTAATGATGGTTTGATGCTCGAATGGAAAGGATCAGAGTGGATTCCTGTAGGAATACCGATATCAGACAATCTAATCAATATTTGGGGAACATCGTCAACCAATCTATTTGTTTCCGCAAAAGGGACTGATCACAGGAGACTTTCGCGTATATATCACTGGAATGGCATTGACTGGAGGATCATTTATGAAAACGAGAGGATGGATATCTGTGACATTTTAGGCTTTTCAGACACAGATGACCTCTTTGCACTGGTAGCTTCGGTGAAAAACCGATGGCGCTTGAAGCGCTGGGATGGAAATAGATGGTGGAACGTGGGTGATGTCGGAAGCGGATGGGCGGCTTCCAGAAATTCAAAAGGAAAACTGTTTGGTTTTGATGCGGAAGATATGTATCTCATTCTGGATTGTTTTTCGACAGCTTACGATGATCATATTTATCACTTTGATGGTACAACACTGGAAGTATTGGGCTCGCCATTATTAAAGGGATACACTTCTGTATGGGGAGCAGACAGAAGCCGTCTCCTGTTTGTTGGACATAATCATGGGTTTATGAATCGTCGCTTCATAGTTGAATATAAGCCAGATAAAGTCACTCATGCAAAAGGTGTACGGTTGACAATGCCTTACACTGATCTTCAATTTGCTGACCCATTTGCTGTTACCGGTTATCTTGATAATCCCGGATCACCTATGAGCAATGTCCCGGTTTTCTTTATACTGGATATCCATGGAAGCCTGTTCTTTTGGCCAAGTTGGATCAATTATTCTCCTCCCGATATCGATGAGATAGATTTTAAGAGAGTTGATGTTCCGACCGGTACAACCAAAGTAACGGTTTTTCCGGCATTTTCATGGCCCGATTTAGGATATCAATCACTGTCCGATTTGTATATCTACGGGGCAATGCTGAACGAATCCATGGACTCAATACTTGGTGATTTGGGTGTTATAACGTTTGGTTACAGCCGCTGAGAATCAGGAAAAAATACAGCGACCATTAGCCGTGGGAACGCTTCGCTTGTGGTTTGCTTCGAAGCCGATAGGGGTGAGACGGCGGTGGGGCGATGGGGCGAAAGGTGGAGTGCGGTTTTGAGATGGAACCCAAAAACAAATGTAGAGACGCCCGGCCGGGCGTCTCAAAGGTCAATGGAACCGATCATCTTTCGCCAGGGGGCGTTCGGCGAACCCTGTTCGTGGCTTGCGGTCCCGACGGGCAAGGGTAGGGGTAGGGGAAGGGGCAGGTTAAATCATTACAAACGCAATGTTTTATGTTGACCGAATGTAGGGGCGTGGTCTCCGCGCCCCTACGCCTTTTCCCCTATTCCCCTTTTCTCCTATTCCCCTTTTCTCCTTTTCGCCCCACCGGCCGCATCAAACCGGTCCAGATTCATGACTTTGACCCATGCCGCCACAAAATCGTGAACGAATTTATCCTGTGAATCAGCACAGCCGTATACTTCCGCCAGCGCCCGCAGTTGCGAGTTGGCTCCGAAAACAAGATCAACACGGGTAGCGGTCCATTTGCGTTCACCGGTTTTGCAGTCGCGTCCCTCAAACAGATTGTCATCGTTCGAAACGGGTTTCCATTCGGTATTCATATCCAGCAGATTGACAAAGAAATCATTGGTCAGCGTTTCCGGTTGCTTCGTGAACACACCATGTTCCGTTTGTCCGGTGTTGGTGTTCAACACGCGCATACCTCCGACAAGAACCGTCATTTCCGGTGCGGTCAAGGTCAGCAACTGAGCGCGGTCAACCATCATTTCCTCGGCGGTTACGGCATATTTTTTCTTCATAAAATTCCGGAACGCGTATGCTTTTGGTTCCAGCACTTTGAATGAGTCCACATCGGTCTGTTCGGGTGACGCATCGGTACGGCCCGGAGTAAACGGTACTGTCACGCTATGTCCGGCATTTCGAGCGGCTATTTCAATTCCGACACATCCGCCCAGCACGATCAGATCGGCCAGCGACACTTTTTTGCCATCGGAACGGGAATCGTTGAACGTTTTCTGAATCGTTTCATATATTTTCAAAATGTGTTTCAGTTGATCCGGTTGATTCACAGCCCAGTCTTTTTGTGGAGCCAGCCGAATACGGGCGCCGTTTGCGCCGCCGCGTTTATCGGAACCGCGAAATGTTGATGCGGAGGCCCATGCGGTTGTGACCAGTTGTGATACGGTCAGACCAGCGGCCAGAATATGTTTTTTCAACTCTGCGATATCGTTGTCATCAATCAGTTTGTGATCAACAGCGGGCACCGGATCCTGCCAGATCAGTTCCTCATCCGGAATTTCAGAACCAAGATATCGGGCGCGCGGTCCCATATCGCGATGAGTCAGTTTAAACCATGCGCGTGCAAACGCATCCGCGAACTCCTCAGGATTGTTCAGAAACCGGCGTGCGATCGGCTCGTAAATCGGATCGAACCGGAGCGACAGATCAGCGGTCGTCATCATCGGGCGACGTTTTTTCGTCGGATCATGCGCGTCAACAATCATGTCCTCATCGTCCACATCCTTTGCCAGCCATTGATTGGCCCCGGCGGGACTTTTGACCAGTTCCCATTCGTATTTGAACAGGACTTTCAGATATCCCATATCCCATTTTGTCGGATTCGGTTTCCATGCGCCTTCAATGCCGCTGCTGATGGTGTCGCCAGCTTTGCCGCTGCCGAAACTGCTTTTCCAGCCGAGTCCCTGTTGTTCAATCGGCGCGCCTTCCGGTTCAGGCCCGACATGCGTTGCCGGCCCGGCTCCATGACATTTGCCGAAGGTGTGGCCGCCAGCAACAAGAGCAACGGTTTCCTCATCGTTCATTGCCATACGCGCAAACGTTTCGCGGACATCAATCCCCGAAGCGACCGGATCAGGATTGCCGTTCGGGCCTTCCGGATTCACATAAATCAATCCCATTTGGACGGCTGCAAGCGGATTTTCAAGATCGCGCTCACCCGAATACCGATTGTCACCCAACCATTCATCTTCCGAACCCCAGTAAATATCCTCCTCTGGTTCCCAGACATCCTCGCGTCCACCGGCAAATCCGAACGTGTTTAAACCCATGGATTCAATGGCGCAATTGCCCGCAAGAATCATCAGGTCCGCCCAGGATATCTGTTGGCCGTATTTCTGTTTGATCGGCCATAACAGACGGCGCGCCTTGTCAAGGTTTACGTTGTCCGGCCAACTGTTCAATGGAGCCAGACGCTGAGATCCGGACCCGGCTCCACCGCGGCCATCACCCAGACGGTAGGTACCGGCGCTGTGCCATGCCATACGGATAAAAAACGGCCCGTAATGACCCCAATCCGCAGGCCACCAGTCTTTGGAATCTGTCATCAATTCATACAAATCATTCTTTACCGCCTGCAAATCCAGTTTTTTGAATTCTTCAGCGTAGTTGAACTCTTCATCCATCGGATTGCTTTTGTCCGAATGCTGATGAAGAATTCGCAGATTCAGTTGGCCCGGCCACCAGTCGCGGTTTGACGTGCCGCTACCGGCCACAGCCCTTTTTCCTGTTACCGGACATTTACTTTTTTCATTGCTTTCATTCATGATAGTCCTCCTTTACAGATGGTTTCTGTTTGTGTTGCCTGTTTAATGCGCTGCATTTGCTGCATATCCCGTGTGCTTCAACCTGAAGCGTTTCAACAGCGCCGACAGATGACAGGTCATCGGGAACCGGCAGATTGTTGAAGGTTTCGCTGTAAAAATCTTTTGTCAGGCCGCAGGACGTGCAGATGAAATGATGATGACGGCTCAGATTCGCATCAAAACGAGTGCGTTCGTGATGTGACCCAAGTGTTTTGATGAGTCCCAGATCATTTAAGAGCCACAGTGTTCGGTACACGGTGTCCAAAGATAGGTTTGGAGCCTGTTTTCGAACACTTTTCCAGACGGTTTCAGCATCGGGATGATCGCCGCTTCGGGCAACCTCCCGAAATATATCCAGCCGTTGACGAGTCAGTTTCACTCTGGCATTCAGACACACCTGTTTGAAATGTTCGATACGCTGTTCAATAACCTTTTGATCAATCGTCATGTCGTGTGCTCCAATCAAAACCGATCACCTTTCAAATAGGAATATATTCTTATTAGCGAAAAAAGTCAAGAGTGACTTGCGGTTATTGGGGAACGGGAATGGGAAAGGGAAGGGGCGCGGCCGGGGGTCGCGGGGCTGCTTCGCAGCCGATAGGGAGAAAGGGTGAAAAGGGGAAAGGGTAGGGGCGTGGTTTCCACGCCCTCAATGGTCGGCAAAATCCTTTATTGACAACAAATTAACCCACAAATCACGCGTCCTCTTGAGGGCGTTCGCCGAACGCCCCTGCATTTGTTTTTGGGTTCCATTAAAAAAGGTCGAAAATCAATAATCTTTAAGAGGGTTCACAGAAACGCCATGAAAGAAACATTGTATTTCTTTACGCATGATGACCTCTCTCGCGTTGTAATCCGTCTCTGCCTGGCGGCATTTCCGGAAAAACTGCGTTCTCTCCTGAAAGGAGAGATTTTAAAAACATTGCGTTTACAATAGTTTAACCTGCACGCCGCACCTTTTTCACGTTTTTCACGAAACAGCGCAAGCCGGGATAATGGTAATGGTGTCGGTCAGCGGAATGGATTGTTGGGCAAGACAGATTACACCGCCGTGGCCGACGGGCATGTTCAGTTTTTCAAGCGCCTGAAAGTGTCTGACGGTTCTTTTTCCGGGAGATGCGCTTTTTTTGATCTCAAAAGGATGCAGGATACCGTCATTCAGGATTAGCAAATCGATTTCTGTTTTATCTTTATCACGATAAAAATAGAAGGTGGCTTTTCGACCGTTATGTTGCCATGATTTCAATATTTCGGAAACAACCCACGTTTCAAAAACAGGTCCGGAAAAGGCGCCCGCTTCCAAAGCTTCCGATGTGTTCCATTGGGTAAGCCAGGAACACAATCCCGTGTCCAGAAAATATAACTTTGGTGTTTTGACCAGACGTTTTGTTATGTTGCTGTGGTATGGTTCCAGCAGATACACCATACCAGAGGCAACCAGAACGGACAGCCAGCTTTTTGCGGTATTGGGTGAAACATCTGCATCACGAGCCAAATCCGTATAATTCAGAAGTTGTCCGGAACGCGCTGCAGCAGCTCTGAGAAAACGTAAAAATCGCATGTCATCACCAATATTTTTCAGATCATGAATATCTCGCTGCAGATATGTCTGCAGATATGAACTGTAAAACAAATCCCAATCCATCTGATTGTTAAGCGCTATTGCCGGAAATGATCCCCGCCGGATAATATGAAACAAATCCCCGGCTTTCAGACATCGGGTTGATGACAGTTGCTCCATATAATGTTTTTTACCGGGAAGAAACACGCATGCTTCAGACCCTCTGCTGGTTCGTTCGCGAAACGATAATCCATGCAGATTGACAATACCGACTCTGCCAGCCAGTGATTCGGATACATCTTTCATCATGTGAAAATGCTGTGATCGTGTCAGCCAATACCGACCGGGCTCTCCCGTTTGATCAACATCCATTTTGATATAGGGCAGAAGTTCGGGAGCATATTGTATTTCGTCAATCAGCAGTGGCGAAGAAAAACGCTGGAAAAAAAGCGCCGGATCCTCTTTGGCAAGATTCAGAATCAAAGGATCATCCAACGATACATACGTTCTGTTTTCGGTTGAAAGATGTTTAAGAAACGTTGTTTTTCCGACCTGCCTTGCGCCGGTTACCAGCATGACGGGAAATTGATTTGAGGCGTTTCTGAAAAACGATTCAAGGGTTCGTGTAACATACATAGCGACTCCTTTCGGCCAATCCGCAATCCAAATGCATATTAGCCGATAAATTGCCGGGTGTCAAGCGCGGCCGGGGGCCGCTTGGCTGCTTCGCAGCCGATAGGGAGAAAGGGTGAAAAGGGGAAAAGGGGAAAAGGTAGGGGCGTGGTTTCCACGCCCTCAACGGTCAGCAAAAACGTTGTTATAACAACAAGATAAACCACAAATCACGCCTTCTTTTGAGGGCGTTCAAAGAAACGCCATGAAAGAAACATTGTATTTTATAAATCATGAGGCCCTCTCTCGCGTTGTAATCGTCTCTGCCGGCGTGACCTCAGGTCACGAGAACGCTTCGCTTGAGAGCATGCGAGCATGAGAACATGAGAGAAAAAGACAATTACGCGGCCTTTTGATGGGGCGGCAAACATGAGTCCGCAACCCTTAAGCCCTAAGTCCTGGGCCCTACGCCAATTTGCAACCCTTCTACCCTCAACCCTTTACCTTCAACCTCCTGAATTTTCGGAACAACTGCGTTGTCTCCCACGAGGGGAGAGACTTTTATAAGTTGTTGAATTTAAACCCTCTCCCATTTTGGGAGAGGGAAAGCAACCGCAGGTTGCAGGGAGAGGGTGACACAGGCCCGGCGTGACCTCCGGTCACGAGAACGCTTCGCTTGAGAGCATGCGAGCATGAGAACATGAGAGAAAAAGACAATTGCACGGCCTTTTGAGGGCGTTCGCCGAACGCCCCTGCGGGCGGGTTCAAGCTTCAATGTCAAAGGGTAGCGCGGTCGCCGCGCTCTCTGTGGGTGCCAATGATTACAATTTTCCGAACGAGTTTTGAACAAACAATTGCAATTTTCCGAACGAGTTTTTATATCTTTTTTACAGAAAACGGAAGGAGTTTACTCTAAAACACACTACCATCCCTTTTTCCTGTTACTTTCACCTGTAAACATCTATATATTAAGTGACCCGTTTTGTGTCTGAAGGGAGCTAATCGTGAGTTCAAACATTGTGATACGGAAATATCAGGAAATCGATGCCGCTGAACTGTTGCGGATGTGGAAGGAAAGCCAGCACGGCTGGCCGATGGGTCTGTCGATGGCCTCCGGCAATTCCCCCGAACAGTTCAATTCAAACCTGCTGCAGGGTAATGAACTGGCGCATTATATCGCCGTTGATACCGCCAAAACCCGTGTTGTCGGCTATTGCGGGTTTTCAGCCAGTCCGACCGATGAACGATTTTCAAACCTGCCGCTGCTGAATGTTCATCCGGAATGGCAGAAACATGGTATCGGCCGCAGAT
>PWNJ01000243.1 GCA_003558985.1 candidate division CSSED10-310 bacterium | reverse complement strand
CTTGTCCGCAAGGCCATGGAAGAGGAAAAAATTTCGATCAGTCGAGCGGCCGAAATCCTGCGGATCAGTGTGAGTCAAATGCGCGAACAGATCATCGCCTGGAAAGAGGCGGCATGACCGAATCCCCAACAAGAAAACTCATGCTTCTGGATGCGTCTGTTCTGATCGATTATTGGAAGGCAGAGAAGGATGTTCTGAGACTATTCCGCAAACATCTCGGTGAACTCAAAGTCGTTAGTCCGGTACTGGCTGAAGTAGATGATATTCATGATTCCGAAGAGTTGACCGGATTGGGTGTGCAAATTCTGGAGCCAGAACTTGAAGATGTCATGGAAGCCGGAGCACAACGGGGTCGGCTATCCTTCCAGGATCACCTGTGTATTCGCGTGGCAAAGCGTGAAAGGTTCACATGTGTCACGAACGACAAATCACTCAGAAACGCTTGTGAGGCGGAGGGAGTTGATGTGATTTGGGGTCTTGAGCTTATGTTGATGCTCTATGATCAGGGTGGAATCACTGATTCAGCAGCTTTGGAGATAGCCGGTCAAATCAGAGCGAGCAATCCTTTGTATATCACACAGAATGTTATGAACTCTTTTAAGGGGAAACTGAAAACCCTGACAGGAAAATGATTTCGTGAATTTGAATTGTCAGATTACAGAGAAGCTGACAGCATCCACTCGCGCCAGTTGTGTTCAAACTCTGTTACGGACATGTTAGTTTTTTCAATGATGTTATGATCGGCGCATGTTTTGACTATTTTGACGACGGCAGATTTGCCGAATCGGGTTTCGATAAACTTGACCAGCGTCCATCCCCAGTCATAGGCCAGTTTTATGGAGCTTTCGATCTCATTCAGGCCCGGAATGGCATTGGATTGGATACCTTCAATAACGGGTGAATACACATCCGTTTCATGTTTCCATTGCTGTGACAGGTATGTTGCCAGGCCTTCGCTCCACCAGCGGGGAGTGTGTTCAATATCAGGCGACAGAAGTTCTTCCGCCACATGCACCATTTCGTGTATGATCAGCCGTTCAAAATAATCCGGTTTATATTCGAATACGGAATGTTGGTTGTAGGCTGCGGGTGATAGTAGCACGATATCCGTTTTTTGGGGTTGAGCGATTCGGGCGGGATGTGATGGATATTCAATGGAAACCTTAAGAAGGTCTTTGACAAGTCTGTCGAATTCGTTTCGATTGGGAACAAGGATAGCGCGCACTTTGGGAAATGACCCGGCAATCTGAAAATAATCCGTGACGATGTGCCAACCTTTTTCAATAGCGGTTGCTGTCTGTGATGTGTATTGAGCATCAGTTGACTGAAACAGGATGTCTGAATACCCGGTGTTAACTGAATGATAGTTTTCCAGCATGGCTCAATCCTTTCATGTGAGTGTCATCTGCAAGTTCCGTTTTAATTATATCAGACAGAGATTTTGGTTATCAAAACGGGTGGACCGGATTGAAAACATTTGCAGGAACGATTCGCGGCCGGTTTTCAATCCGCAATGAGGCTGTTGCTGGCAAATGTCGTGATGTTTGCAACATATAAACTGACGAAGAGTTTGCCAAAGGAGGGTGTTTTGCTGTAGAAATGTAGTCAGGAGGTTAATGATATGACAGCCTCAACCGAAAAACTGGCAGATAAGTTGTTATCGTTGCCATGCGAAGATCGGATATATCTGATTGATAGATTGTTGCGAAGCCTGAATGCTCCGGGTCGTGAAGATATAGACAAGGCATGGGCAGCGGAAGCCGAACGCAGACTTGATGAAATTGAAACCGGAAATCAAAAGACAATTCCGGGCGAAAAGGTATTTAAAGAAATCAGAAAGCGTTTGGAAAAGTGACATTTTCCTTTCATCACGAAGCACGTCAGGATCTGAAAAGAGCTGTTACATTTTACGAAGAGTGTTCCGCGGGTCTTGGTTATGATTTTCTTGAAGAAGTTTATGCTGCCATCAAAAGGATTCAGGCATATCCTTTTGCATGGAGCTTTTTTTCCAAACGAACCCGCCGCTGTTTTACTCATAGATTCCCATATAGTGTTATTTACAGAGTAAACCAGGGTGAGATACTAATTCTGGCAGTCGCACATTCTCACCAAAAGCCGGATTACTGGTACAAACGACTGAAAAAATGACAGTAAGTGAGGGATCTTCTCTTCACTCTGCTGTTAACGGATTGACTGTTTTTACCGAATCAAATATCTGATCGTCACTCATGTCTTCAGTATATATGATTTCAGCGCCTGCCTGTTGAGCTGCTGCGCAGCCGGTTTTCCGGTTTTTATTCGTGTGGTTCTTCGATCATGACAAACACACCATGAGAAAAAGTGTATTTATCCTGCTCATTGGTTGCCTGGGCCTGCATCAACCAGTAATTCCAGTATGCGAAAAACTCTTCCGGAGACAGATTTTTCAGATCAAGATCCTCGTCACTGAGAAACTCGTCTCTTAAAGAATTATTCATCAGAAATCTCCACACTGAAGGGCAGCAACCGCGTTGCATGCCCGACAACGATATGGTGAGCTTCAACAAGTGGCAGCTTATCGATTATGCGTTTCAATTCAGGCCAATATGCCTGCCATTCACTTGAAGCGTGAATATAATGGTTCAGCCGGATTTCATTCTTGCGAATCAAATGCCGGCGTTCTTCATCCAGCGCCCGGGCCAGCTCATCAGCGCTTCGATCTGTCATGCTCAGAAGTGGTCGCTGGCGGACCAGTTTTTCTGTCAGATCCGGATACGCGCCTGCCAGGCGGATCAGATCCCTGGCGCTTCTTGAACACAGCAGTTGATGCTCAGGTTTATCCATTATTCGACTCAATTCACCGATTATGACGTAGTCTTTCTCCCGGTTGGTCTTTTTTACCTCCACAAGGTCAGGCGGATCCAGAAAGGGAATATCACGTGTCTGCTGTTCTTTCCAGATTCGCGCAAGCGTTTGCTGCGAAAGACGCGGGGGACGGGTAAAAAAATCGGTTCGAACACGAAACATGTCCTGGAACTCAAAATGAGCGCTCCATCCGCCGCTCATCCATCGAACATCCAGAGGCGCTCCAAAACGGTATGAGGCCTTGTGTGACGCTAAGACCTGAATGATATGATCAAGCGCTTCCTGATCTTCCCGGACGATCCAGTCGCCGTCTTTGCTCATGATTGCCAGTTTGTGCAGCACAACCGCCTGACCGCTGCATATAATTGCCCGAAAACGATCTTTGTTAAACTGTTCTGTCAATTCAAGATAAATTGTTTTCATACGTCGTCGTCCAGTCGCCGGTGTTCAATGACAGAGCGTGGTTGCTCGTGCCTTGCTATCATTTTATCACACCAATCTGCTCATTCAAAACTGACGATCGCCACATCTCCGGCGCGACCGACGGCCGCTGGGCTGCTGCGCAGCCAGTGGGGTGATGGGGCGCAATTTCAATTATCAATAGTCAATTAACAATTCACAATTATCAATGAATAAACGTGTGCAGACAAATGCCGATGCAGCGCTATACAAACCATTGAAAATTGACTATTGGCAATTGACTATTGACTATTGTAACCGTCGCTTGCCCCTACCCTTGCCCATTGCAGACCCCTGAGCATGTACCAGAGAAATATATACACCATAATATACATATATACACTTGATATTGATAGTCAGTGACTGTTTCGGTAAAATTGGAATATGGAGGTGAGATATGATCACTGTCAATGCTTTAAAATTGCGGAATAATCTGGGGGAGATTCTGGATCGGATTCAGAATGAAAACGAGCCGGTTATCATTACAAAAGGGCGGAAGATTCGGGCGGTTATGATAACTCCGGAACAGTATAAAACGCGTTTTCTGGATTACCAGGCGCAGCATGAACGGGATGAGTTTTTGAAACGGATTGAAGAGATGCGGGTATCATCAACATCCCGGAAAACATCGCTGGATATTCTAAGAGAACTCCGGGGTTACACGGAATGATTTGGGTTATTGATGCATCGGTCGCATTGAAATGGTTTTTAAAGGATGAGTT
>PWNJ01000256.1 GCA_003558985.1 candidate division CSSED10-310 bacterium | reverse complement strand
TACTCACCTTGCTGGCACGGATTTTATATTTCGTCCATGGGTGGAGCGGCGCTTGTATTTGATAATCTGGGTGTCAACCTTGTGTCAATAATGGGCAGAGCATCTTCGCCATCCATCTTGTATTTGAATCGGGAGCATGCCGAAGAAATCCATGTCGAGATACATCCTGTTGACATAAACAGTATTTGGAAGAACGGGAGGAAAGGCACATACGGATTGATGGACACGGTTATGGGGCGATTTGGAGATCGTTATGAAACAAACCCCCGAATTCTGGCAACGGGTCCTGCAGCCGCCTCAACGGATATTGGGGCAATTGTGTCGGTACCGGTGCAGAAAAAGAAATTGACGTATGTTGATACATGGGCGGGCAGGGGAGGTCTGGGTTCAAAACTGTTTCAGGAACACGGTATTTGTGCGGTGATTTATGGTGGCACATTTATTGATGAGGATTTTCGTGATCGGGCTGTTGCAGATGAATGGTTTGAGCAGAAATACCAGAAAAAACTGGCCGCGAAAGACCTGGAATCTACCAGTAAATACCGTTATGAACCCGAGTTGGAAACCGGTGGCACCTTTGGAGTGAATTTCAAGACTTTGAAAGGAAAAATGCTCAGCTTTAACTATCGAAGCATTTACTGGAATGAGGATGACAGAATCAACCTGCATCAGAAACTGGTTCAAAATCATTATCTGAAACAGTTTAACGATGAAACAATCGCCGGCAAACATCAGCGTACTTGCGGTGAGCCGTGTGCTGCTGTCTGCAAAAAAATGTGGAATGAATACAAAAAAGATTATGAGCCGTATCAGACGATGGGGCCGCTTGCCGGTGTTTTTGATCAAAGAGCTGCTGAAAAAATCAACCACCATGCAGACACGCTGGGATTTGATGCGATATCGGTTGGAGGCGTCGTAAGCTGGCTGTTCGACTGTATTGACAGCGGGTTGTTAAAACCTGAAACAATGGGACTGAAAGATGTTCCGCATTGGGATATCGGCCGGTTTGATGTTGTCAACGATTCCATGCATAACGCAGAACTGGGAATTGCCTTGCTGGATAATCTGTCAACGCCCGGTCATCCGGTCAGTCTTGAGGTGGGTGCACGACGACTGGCATGGAAACTGTCCGAAAAATTTAACTCAGATATCAAAGATAAGTTCGTTTATACGTCTCATCAACGCCGCGGCTGGATGGTGCCGAATCAATACTGGACTCCCGGCGCTTTAGCTCCAATGGCGATTATGGGCAAATACTACATGTATTACGGCTTCGATTATGTACCTCCCGAAGAATTGGGCCGAATTAATGCGCACAGATTCCAGAAAGAACTGATACTGGACAATCTGGGCATTTGCAGATTTCACCGGCAATGGGCAGAAGAAATGACTCCGGATATCGTAAAAAAACTGTTTGGCGACCACATCAGCATACAAAAAATTGTCGCGCTGACAAGCGGGCGAATAAACAGCCGAAACAACTCCATGCCGTGGGAAAGCAAGCGCAATGCTGATTATGTCGCAACGTTTTTGAAACGTCAGCGTGATGTCGAAGGCAACAACGAAAAATCATTAAATCAATGGATTACTCGATTTGAAAAAGATCCGGAAAAAGCGGCAATGGCGTACTGGTACGATATGCACAGGGGTATGACCGAAACCCTTCGGCATTTGTAGTTCAGGTGGTAAAAGGTAAAAGGTCGAAGGTAGAAGGGGTGCAACCATCAGCTTAGTGCGGAAGGCGTAGGGCTTAAAGGTGGCGACCCAGGGTCACGCCAGCATGTCAGCCAGGTCTTCCTCCAGCGCCTGTAGATCCTCTTCGTGTTCCACCTCGTCCTGAAGAATCTGCAGCGCCATATTATATGTTACCGGATCCTTGTCACGTGTGATTTTCAGCAATTTGCTGTACACATCGATCGCACACTGTTCACCTTCGATATTTTGTTTCAGGATTTTTTTAATGTGAAAATCCCGGGGTGCGTTGTATCCGCAATTGGTATGATCATACCATTCTTTGGGCTCCAGCAACGGTGTTCCACCCAGTTGCAAAATACGTTCGGCCACCATGTCGGCATGGCGCAACTCATCTGCCGCGTGTTCCAGCAGTTCTGTGATAAGCGCATCTTTCATCGGGCCGGAAACGACTTTCGCACCAATCCAATATTGGTAATAGGCCAGCCATTCATCAGCAAACGCTTTGTTTAACAAGGATATCAGTTCATCAACATCCATTCCGATAATTGATCGTCCTCTTGTTCCCATACATACACCTCCATAAAAAAAGTTACGACAACTATTATACAGGATTCAGATGTTTGATCAAATCAAGCCAACGCTATAAATATCTGGCACAAAAAGATAAAATTTGATAAATGCTGCTTATGAGCAATCCATATCGCTCTACAATTCTGGTCACATTCGGGAATATCCTGACAAAAGCGTTTGCATTCCTTGCAACGGTGATTTTAATGCGGGGTCTTACGCCAGCTCAATTCGGCACAGTTATGACTATGGTGTCGTTAATGAGTATTCTGTATGTTCTGATGGATTTTGGTTCCGGAAGCTGTTTTCTGAAAATGTTTCCCACCATGAAACAGGCCGGCCTGGTTCGTGATATTCATGAGCTGCTGGGTTCTGCATTGTTATTGCGCTGTGTTCTGGGGATACCGCTGTTTGTATTGGGGTTATTATTCTCCCGGCCGCTGGCAGGTATTTTGCTTCATCAAACGGCAGACTGGCTGATTATTGTTCTTGCTCTGGTTGGCGGGCTGACGGGAGCAGGTTTTCAATTTATACTGGTTGTTTTGCAGGCGGATGAAGCGTTTCAGAAACTTGTTCTGACACAGTTGATTGATGCGGTTTTAAAAGCGGCCGGCGCAGGAATTGTTGTATATTTCCTGGCAGAAGCCGGAGTGTTTTCCGGAGTTGGCGTGTTTGTGCTGGCGCCGCTGGGCGCTATTTTGTTTTCGATTCTGTTTTTTGGACGTCATATACCAAAACCGACTATTCCGAAACGAAAACAAATGCGCACATTTTTCCAGTTCAGTTCCTGGTATATGGTCAGCACTGTGAGTTTGATGATATTCATGAATTTCGATTACCTGATACTGGCGGCATTCCGGCCAGCAGAAGAAGTTGGATATTTTGGTTCCGCCATGCGATTGGGAATGATGCTGTTTCTGATCGTCCAGGCAATAAATACCGTTTTAATGCCGCACGCGGGGAAAAAAACAAAACCGGATGAAATGTTGATATTTTTCGCAAGAACAGTCAAACGAACCACCATACTATCAGTAGTTATTTTCCCCGCAGTATTTCTGGGGCCCTGGCTGATACGTTTGATTGCAGGACCCGCATACATGCCGGCAGTGTCTACCTGGTACTGGGTGTCTCTGGACCAAATTGCTCAGTTGCTGCTGACACCGACCATGATCGTCCTTTTCGGAATTAACAGACCCAGGTTTCTGGCCGGATACGTTGTGCTGGAAATGATTCTGAATATTGTTGGTGATCTGTTGGTTGTGTCACGATTTGGAGCCGACGGAGTTGCCGCAGTCACGCTTGTTGTACGCCTGATCATTGGTGTTGCTGCTACTATACACGTATTGTACGGACTGAAGTATAAAACAGGGTTTATGCATAGTATTGATGGACATGTACGGGGTGAGTAAGTTAAAACGATTATAGAAAAGAAAATCACAGGAGAAAGGTTTTGAACAGTTTACTCCTGTTCTCCTTGTTTCTCCGGCGATTGGGAGCCACGCAGACAAAACCTTTTTATTTTTAATCGAAGCCCTTCACGCGACAATCCCAGAATCCGGGCTGCCTCCGCTTTGTTGCCGCAAGTCTGTTCCAGCGCTTTCTCAATAAACTGTTTTTCAAGCGCTTCCACAGCGCCCTTCATATCCAGATTGTCCAATTCATCGGGTGTGCTCATGGTTGGCGACACACGGTCAAATCGGGTCAGCGAGCGATCGCTGCCGTTAGAAACGGTTTCAAGCACGCCCGATGAATTGGACAATCTG
>PWNJ01000046.1 GCA_003558985.1 candidate division CSSED10-310 bacterium | reverse complement strand
CAGTTTTGATTCACTGATGATTTCTGCTGATAACGGAAAAACTGCAGAAATCATAACACTCATGGAAACAATGACTAACTTGATCATAGTGAACTCCATAGCAGTTTAAAAATAAAGGCACCATAGCCCAAAACATTATATTTGATAATCCGAGTGTTTCAAAGATACATTTTTTCAGCAGAAACATCAGAAGCTATTGCAATTCAGAAAAAGATAAAATAAATTTTATATGATGAATGTATTACGTCAGAACACTAAACAATTAATTTTTCTGGAGGCAAGAACAATGAAAAAAACACTTTTGATATGTATGGTCTGTATTACATTGGCACTTTTGGTAAATGTTACGGTTGCAGAAGGAAGAACAGCTTCCGGTACAGCAGATAGAGTAACTGACTCTGGAGACGGCGCCTCAGGTTTGGGGGCTTTGTCTGGTTCACAAATCAGAGACCAAAAAATGGATTCGCATCTAATGAAGTTGATGGTTGTGGTTCCTTCATTAACAGAAGAGAACCTGGATGAAGTAGTAACTCTTATAAAACAACTGGATAGTGTTCGAAATGTGAAACCGGATCTTGAAAGTCGGACAATAGAGGTTTCATTTCTCAGAGAAAGAGATTTTGATGTGCGCATGACGGAACATTTGAATGATTTTGATTCTGAGGCAAAGGCAACAGTTGTTATTGAACGAGAACAACAGGCAGCTCCACCGGCCCCACCAAGACAGGAGGTTCAGGCAGTTCCGGCAAAACAGGCAATTGTGTCTGTTCCGGATCTTGATCGGGACAAAGCCCGCGAACTGGGAATGCTTGTCAGGCAAATCGAAGGTATTCAGCGAATGATACCCGATTATGAAACCAACACACTCCGCATAATATATAATGAAGACATGGATTTTGAAGCATCTGTTTTTACAAAGCTGAAAGGGCATAATTCAGATATAGAGCTTAAAGACTTTGGACAGGAAGTTAACAATAATCCGGGTAACAATCCTGAAAAAACTGCTGACAATCCTGTGCAGGAACGGCGCCGTTGTCCGGGCTGTACCGGTGGTGACAGTTGCAGTCATTCCAGTTAAGAACCAGCGCACGATTTATTTGTTTCATGTGATCAGGTAAATGTACATCAGCCCCAAACAGTGAATAAACTGAAGGGTTTTGCTTTGCGGCAAGGTTTTTATGTTTGCTGACACATCAGAAGAATCTGGGCGTGTATCTGCTATGAATAAAACCGGGCATCGCGCCCGGTTCTTTTTTTATGTTTTATAGTTCAGCCAGTAACTCAGTCACCGCCCGTTCCAGTTGGCTGTCACGTCCTTCCAGTTCTTCGCCCGGCTCACGCTCAACGAAAATATCCGGAACAGCGCCGGTGTTTTCCATGTTTCGACCATCCGCGGTAAACCATCCGACACGAGGCAGTCTGAACCATGCATTGTTTAGCAGAGTAATGCCTCCGGTACCAATAACTCCGCCGAATGTCGGCATACCGATTACTTTGCCGATTCCAAGCGTCTGATAGCCATTCGGAAAAACTTCAGCATCGGAAAAACTGCGTTCATCAATTACAACAACGCTGGGTTTGCGCCAAACGTAATCGGGATGATCTTTTGGCTCACCCAGGCGGGGAACTGAAACTCCGAAACTGTCGCCTGTCAGATGACGAAGCAGATAGTTATGAATATAGCCGCCGGGATTCCCCCGAACATCAATAATCAGAGCATCTTTTTCCCAGTGCAGCCCGAATACATCGTTTCGAAACTGTTCCAGACTGCTGTGATTCATGGACCGAATATGCAGATATCCAATTCGGCCGTTTGACAATGTGTCCACCATCTGCCTGTTTTGGGCGACCCAATGGCGGTAGGCCGTTGACTGATATTGCCACGGATTCATCGGTTTTAGTGATACTTTTCTGCTTTGTTTTCGATCGTCTATATTGACGATATCAAGCTCAATCCATTCGTCAACCGTATTATTTAGCAGTTTTGCCATGGGCATATCCGGTGACAGAGAAACTCTGTTTATTGCTTTGAGATATTCACCGGGATGAATACGGGAGGCTTTTCTGTCTGCAGGAGTCCCTGCGACCACTTCGCGAACTTTATAACCGTGACCTTCGACAAACTCGCCCAGACGCAACCCCAGTCTGCCGGTCTGAACAGTTGGTATTCCGGGATCATCACCACCGGAAATCCCAAGATGCGATGCATTCAGTTCACCAATCAGTCTCTGAACCGCATCTCTGAACTCCCATGCCGTCCGGGTTCGTTCTACAAGTGGCAAATACCGGTCATATGCGGCATCCCAGTCAACACCATGAAGATCGGGATCATAAAATCCATATTTGATGGTAGACCACGCTTCATTATACATCTGAAGAAACTCGCCAATCCTGTCAACCTGCATTGTCCCGTTAATTGGAATGGGAGTTGCGCGTCCTGACTGGATATCCAGTTTTCCGATACCTGAATCCGTGCGATAAAACAGCGTATTGCCTTCAACCGATTCTATAAACTCGACCGGATTTATCTCCGCCAGTTTCCGCGGATTTTCAAAACGATTTTCCTTAACATCCATAGCAAAAACCTGCATGCTGCCCAACGCATTGGATTTAAATATCAATGTCTTTCCATCACGGGTAATCCAGGGCAACTGGGTGTCTGCGCGCCAGCCAACAATGCGTCTGACACGTTCATGGATTCCCGGCAGGTCAATAACAGTCTTCTCCTCAGGTTTGTCTGATTTATCATCTGAAGATGATTCATTGTTCTTGTCGTCATAATCGTCGTCTTCATATTTTTCGTGGTCCAAACGACTCAACCAGACCGCATAAATATCAAAACTGCAAAAATCCCGGCTGACAACCAGCAATTGTTTGCCGTCTTCGCTGAAACGGGTATCGATGTTTCTGCCATAAAGCCGTGAAATCTGATATTCCTGCCTGCTGTCAAGGTTAAAAATGAATGTGTCCAGATGCAACCCGCCAAACTCGCGTAAATAGGTTATCCAGCGGCTGTCCGGTGAAAAATCAATGCTGTATATTCGCATTTCAGACATCAAACGAACAGGATTCGATCCATCAATATTTCGGCGGTACACATTGCCATCTGCCTGGACATAAATGATGAAATTTCCATTGGGAGCGATGGAAAAACGATTTATGGGCACATCATTTTCAAACACTGTTGTTTCGTTAAAAAAGCGAGCGCGGTAATACAAAGTTCTGTCACTGTCGTCGGGAGTCAACTTGTACAACTCGCTGTTACCACTACGGTCCCCCAGATAATACAAAGCGCCGTTTTCAGGATGCCATCGGGGATTGCTTTCGCGCCACGGTGTTTCCGTCAAGGCCCGGGTTTTGCCGCCATCCGGGGATATGGCAAACAAATCACCGCGGTGCTCGATCACAATTTGTTTGTTATCAGGTGAAACTGCAAACTCACCACAAGTGGAAAAACTGATTTGTTCTTTAACTCCGCGGGCCCGATCCGCCGGGGCAGCAAGGGATATGTCGTTAATCTGCCCATCAGCATCCAGAAAATGAACCTCTGAATCAATGCAAAAATACATCCGTTCACCGTCTGGTGACACAACAAGGTCGGATAAAAGTCCCTCGGACAGATCAGTCAATTGCTCCGTTCCATTCGTTTCCAGATATAATCTGAAAATATTCTGCACACCGGTTTTCTCAGAAATAAACACAATGGAATCACCATCAGGATGCCATTCCGGGTTTCGATCCACCCAGTCAGTGGCAGTCAGGGCACGAGTTTCAAATGTTCCAAGGTCCATCAACCACAGATTTGACGCTCCAGGCCCGCGGTATCCTCGCCTGTAACCACCTGAAAAACCTTTCTGATACAGAAACAGTTGTTCGTTGGCAGATAATTTTCCATGAACCGATTCAAGAGGACACAAAATAGTCGGCTCACCTCCATCAACAGACACTTGCCAGGTAACATGCTCCCTGAAATCGCGATATGAGTTGAACGTAACAAACTCTCCCGAAGGAGCAAATTGCGTGACGATATCATTG
>PWNJ01000215.1 GCA_003558985.1 candidate division CSSED10-310 bacterium | reverse complement strand
GTTGAAACAATGTTTACTGATGTCCCAACAGCAATTCTTCTGGGTGTGTATGGCGAATTCTGGTTCTGGCCAGGCTGGGAACAGGATTTTGACCTCATGATGATGGATTTTGAACCCGGACTGACCACATTCTACGGTCTGGAACCATTCATCTGGCCAACAGTTGAGGGTCATGTTGAAGGACTCGAGTTCTATGCGGCGATGTTGACTCCTGGAATGGATAACATTGTTGGTGATTTCGGATACGTTGTGTTCGGATATACCGATCTATAGAAGATTGATAAGTAAAAGGGCGGGGTTAACCCCGCCCTTTTTTTTACCCACCAGATTACCTCTCTTTTCACCCTCGTTTTAACCACATATTGCTCGCCCGATCTGCTCTTTTTTTTGTTTTTGTAAAATATTTGATTGTTTTTTTATTTTCTACTACTATTACTACAGAATTTGTGGCATAATTGGTTGACAGTGAGCTTGAATAAAATTGTAAAAGTTCTGAGTGGATTTGTTCAGAATGTTTCTTGTATGACGGAAGTCGTTGTTTTCAATAAAGGAGGATAACCGTTATGAAATTCCCAGATAACTCACGAGTATTCGTGATATCCGTGCTGTTTCTGATGTTGATTGTCGGAATGGCATCGGCAAATGTAATCTATTTCACAGACTTTTCGACGGACCCGGCAGCAGACGGCTGGACGGGATTTGTCGCCAATCAATGGGAATGGGGTCCTGCAACAGCCAGCTCAGGATGTTCCGGAGGCCAGGACCCTGCATTTGATCATTCCGGCGATGGTAACATTATCGGATACAACATCGGCGGTTGCTATACCAACAACATGCCGGAAATCAGCGTTACGTCACCCGCTTTCGACTGTTCTGGTTATGATTATGTTTTCATTGATTATTATCGGTGGCTCGGCGTTGAAAGCGCCACATGGGACAAGGCCTATGTTCGGGTATCTACCAATGGGACAACCTGGACAAATGTCTGGGAACATACTGGCACGTCTTTGTGGGATGGCGCATGGATACACAGGAACTATGATATCAGCGCCATCGCTGCAGGTGAAAGCACGGTTTATGTTCGTTTCGTTATGGGAGTAACCGACAGCATTATCGTATATTGCGGCTGGAATATTGACGACTTCTCCATCATTGGAGCAAATGATGGGTTCCTGGAAGGTATCGTAACAAACACCGATGGACCGGTTGAAGGTGCAACAGTCACAATAGTCGAATCCGGAGCGTCCACCACAACTCTTGCTGACGGCAGTTATGAACTTCCGCATTTGAGCGGTACCTATACTGTTCACTGCTCGGCTCTTGGACATAATACTGTGATTGAGGAAGATATCGAAATTGTCGGTAACCAGGTAACCACTCTCGATTTCTTCCTGACTTATCCGGTCGCTGATATTTCTCCCAACAGCTTCAATGTTGAGCTTGATCTGGGACAAATAACCGAAGAATTACTATATATCAACAATCTCGGCAATGGTCCGCTTGATTACCGGATCTCGATCTCAACAACAGGAAAACAAACCGAAGAGGTTGGAGACTGGGAAAATGTGACCCCTGTCGCAACAGCAGTTCAATGGCCTGCTGGAGCGTTTGGTGAAGGAAATTTCTTTGTTGTGGGCGGATTGACATCAACCAATCCGATTGGCATCAAAAACAACATCCAGATATTCAATACAGGAACCGGAACCTGGTCCGAAAGCGCTGCCATGCCAACCCCGGTATTCGGCGGAATGGCCGAATATTATAACGGCAATGTCTATGTTATCGGCGGCTATTTAGATGGCAACTTTAATGCTTCAAGTCAGGTTCAAATCTATAATGTCAGTGGAAACTCCTGGACAAACGGAGCAACCATGCCCACAGGTCGAGGTGGTAATTCCGGCGGTTTAATCGGAAACAAAATCTATACTCTTGGTGGTTCGACAACCTCAAGTTTCCCGCCAGAAAACGTGGCATACGAATATGATATTACAGCCAACACCTGGACAACCCTTGCCAATGGTCCGATCAGTACATATGGCATTTCACTGGGTGGCGGTTGCGCGTATGACGGCATAATCTATACCGGTGGACATTTCAGCAGTGTGTATTATCAGTTTTACGCGTTTGATCCCGCTGGTGGCGGTTCATGGACAACTCTTGCTGCAATCCCGGCTCAATTGGGCGGCCAAACCGTATCAATGGTTGGACTGGAAACTGAAGGTATTATTCTGGCGTTTGGTGGCGGTCATGACTGGACCGAAAGAGGAACAACATATGCCTATGATCCGGTTGCCAATACATGGACAAACCTGAACAAACCGATGACGGTTACTGTTCTGGGCGGTGGCGCTGCAGCAGGTCCCGGGGATATTTATTTCTACGGCGGTACAACCGGCGACGGTCCCGTTTCACCAGCTCCCTTCATGAAAACCACATTTGACTATACAACATGGCTCTGGGCCGATCCAAATATGGGATCTGTTGATCCTGGCGATGGCGACATCGTTACACTGACGTTTGATGCCGGCGCTGTCGATATACCGGGTGTATATCAGGCAGATATCATCATCAACCACAATTCCGGTGATGAAGTTCCTGTTATCATTCCTGCAACCATGATCGTTGGAGGTGGCGGAAGTCTTGAAGGAAATGTGTATGATGGCCGTTCACCGGTTCCGAATGCCACTGTGAATATTGTAGAGGCAGGATTATTCGAGATAACTGATGAAAACGGATTCTACTCATTTGATGTCGCCCCCGCCGGCACGTTTACAGTTACATGCGAAGCAGATGGATACGTCACAGAAACGGTGACTGGTGTTGTTATCGATCCAGGTATTACAACAACACTCGATTTCCTTCTGACATATCCGGAAATGGATGTTACACCTGCAAGCTACACCAGATATCAGGAGCCTGATACAATTGATACCATCCCATCGGCATTGATTGTTCATAATAACGGTACCGGGGAGATGGAATGGTCATCGTCGATTCAATACCATTCATCCAAATCCAGAAATACTAATGTTCTGATTGCTGTTCACCTTGACGGCAATCCAGGATTCTGGAATCCCACATCTGCGTATACTGCAGCAATAACAGCAGCAGGCTGGAATGTTGCGGCTTCGGTAGCAGCGCCAGCAAATGGAAATATTCCATTCCCGACACCCTTTACTGCCAATGAATATGCTGTTGCCGTTGTTCTGACCAGCGAAAACTGGTGGTCGTCTGCAACCGGACAAAATCTGACACCTGCCGATGAAGCGGCCCTGATGGCTTATCAAAACACCGGCGGAACCGTTCTGCTGGTTGGGCAGGATGTTTTATGGGGAGCGTACCCGAGCTGGGGCAATGCAACTGGCTGGTTCAATACACATATCGGATTACAGTCGGTCAATCAGGATGTGCTGGAAAATGTGGCGTCATCAAATTTGACAGGACTTCCCGGAACCTTTGCTGAAGGCCTGAATTTCACAATTCAGGGACAGGACGCTGGTGGACCGTTCCTTGCCAATAATCTTTATATTGATGATCTGACACCGGCAACAGATGCCTACGTGCTCTGGAATGCTACAACCGCCGGAACAACCGTTGCTGCTGCAATCGCTTTTGAAGGCGATGATACGCGCGCTGTCTTCTCAACCGCAGAACTTGGCGCAGCACAAAATACAGCTGATTTTCATGCTTCAATTGCCGCTATCCTTGAATTTTTAGGAACCCCCGGAATGGCATGGCTGGATTCCAGCCCGATATCGGGGACAATACCCGCTGGTGATTCAGCCGGTATTGATCTTACCTTCGACACAACTGACCTCGAAGACGGCGAATACCACGCAACTATCAGTTTCGTTGAACATCTGTCCGGAACAGTCATTGATGTACCGGTTACTCTTCATGTCAGCGATGTGATTCCAACTCCAACCCCGACAGTTCCAACGCCCACACCAACAGAACCCGGCCCGACTGCAACACCAACAGAACCCGGGCCAACACCTACACCCACACCACCATCACCCGACTTTATCTGGATTGATACC
>PWNJ01000072.1 GCA_003558985.1 candidate division CSSED10-310 bacterium | reverse complement strand
CGTGGAAGTGCGGTTCATGCGTTGGCTGGGTGTTGAAAACAGTATCTATGACAATGCACATTTCCGAGTATCGAATGACGGCGTTAACTGGGTCAATATCTGGAGTCACAGTGGTGGAAGTTTCACTGATCCGGACTGGGTTCCGATCGCGTATGATATTTCTGCTGTGGCAGATAACCAGCCCACGGTCTATCTGCGCTGGGTGATGGGAACAACAGACCATTCTGTTGTGTATTGTGGCTGGAATATTGATGACGTAGAAATCTGGGCGGATCTTGACTCGGCATCTCCAACACCGACTCCAGCGCCACCGACGGCAACTCCAACAAGTGTACCCCCGACGAATACACCGGCTCCGCCAACTCAAACGCCGACACCGGATTGTATCCATCATGGCGATGTCAATTTTGACGGAGTGATCTCGGCCGCAGATGCACAACTGGCCTTCCAGATAGCGCTTGGACAGTATATTCCAACGTATGAAGAAGAATGTGCGGCAGATTGTAATGGTGACGGAGTGGTTTCCGCTTCTGATGCACAACTGATTTTCCTGACTGCGTTGGGAGCAGATGAATGTGCCGACCCGCTGGAAACACGGTTTTCAGGCGCTGATCTGGTGCATGTGTATCAGCCCCCTGAAGCGGTCATGGATATCAATTCAAATTTGATTCAGGTGGAAAACATTTCAGGTTATATGGATGACATCGTATTGGTGCAAGTCTGGCTTGATAATCCAACGACCCCGGTAGATGCATTCACACTGAATCTGGGATATGATCATACCAAAATGAAATTGATTGACATTGATCCGGGCGATTTGAACCCCGAATGGGTTGATTTTGGCTGGAATATTTCCGACGAGGGTATCGTGACGGTGGCCGCGTATACGTTAGGTCTGGATGTCAGCGAACTAATTCCCGCTGGTTCTGAGGGTGTGTTGTTTGAGATGATCTTCCTGCTTGACGCAGATGTCGATGATTCCAATGTGCAAATCCTTAGCCTTCACGATGATCTTCAGGAGTTTTTCGCTCTGTAGCATTGTTTTGAAATCTTGATTTTAAAGCGCCGGAAACGTTCCGGCGCTTTTTTTTGTGAGTGTTATTTTTAATCTCAGAACAGTGACAACATGGCAAGATTTTTGATAATCTGTATTAAGTTAAGTCTCTTTGACTGGGTATAGTGAGTTTATAGTTTTTAACAATTCAGGAGAAAAAACATGAAATTATTACAACGGATTTTGCCGGTTGTGTGCCTTTTGCTTGTTATGAGCGCTGGTGTTATGGGCGCTGACTGGCTTAGCCACAATCATGCGGTTGTAAATGTGGTAGACAGCCATTGGAATGCTGTTGATATAACATTTTCGATGGACGGTCTGCAGGCGCATGAACTGAAGACAGACGCTGGGGTATTCACTCAGTTGTCACTCGATGGAAATGCATTTCGGGGTGATGAGGGTGAACCGCGTTTGCCTGTTATGCGTCGTCTGGTTCGAATCCCTTATGGGGCAGATGTCGATCTTGAATTTGATCTTGATGGCCTTCGGACTGAATCGATGGGTGACTATCCTCTGATTCCGGTGCAGCCCTCGATTCCTAAGCTTCCGGGCGCTTTGGAAAATGCTGAATTCACAATTAACCGATCTCTGTATTCTCAGAACCGGTTTTTGTCAGAGCCGGAGGTAAGGATACAGGATATCGGCTATATGCGTGGCAATCGGCTGGTAGTCCTCGAAATCGCTCCGGTGGCATATAATCCCGGAGCCAACCTGCTGCAATTTGCTGAATCAATTTCCATTCGCCTTGTTCTTACGGGAGCTGATCGTGAGTTAACGGAGCAGATGGATTACCGGTATTACTCAGCGCCGTTTGAACTCTTTTTTGAGCAAAAAGTGATCAATCATAGCGCTTATCGTAATAGTTCATTTACATTTCCGCCGCCAACACCGATTGGATACATGATATTGAATGTTGCAGATTACACGGCAGCCATCACACCGTTTGTAGAGTGGAAAACGATTCAGGGATACGATGTTACTGTGGTTGAAGTGCCGTCGGGAGCGACAACCGCCACCGTCAAAAATCTGATATCGGACGCGTATTTCAACTGGCCGAATCCGCCATCATACGTTCTTTTAAACGGGGACACCGATACGATCCCGGCCTTTGTCGGAGAAGCATCCGGTTCGGCCGATGATTTTGAATATACGGAACTGGAAGGGCCGCAGTTTTATCTGCCGGATGTGATGCTGGGCAGGTTTCCGATCCGCAGCGCCAGTGATCTGGAAAACATCATTGCCAAGACACTTCAGTGGGATATGACCACAATGCCGGATAAAACGTATCTGAAAGATCAGGTGTATCTGGCATCACTGGACAATCATTCCCTGGTTGAAGGGACTCATGAGTGGTGTTGGGAAACCCATATTGAACCGTATGATCCTGCGAACAATGTCTATCATCCAGTCTACAAACGTCTTGGTGGCACAACTTCGGATTTTGCGTTCAATGTCAATGAAGGCCGTTCACTGGTCTGCTATTCCGGACACGGCTATGGCAACGGTAGTGGAACGGCGTGTATTCATTTCGTGAACTCTGATGTTGAGGCGTTGACAAATGTAGATCGCTATACGCATGTAATGGTTCTGGCCTGCGGAACCAACCTTCATGACCAGACAGTATCATTTGGCGAGAAGTGGTTGGTAGTAGGGAACAAAGGGTCAGTATCCTATTACGGGACATCAGGAAACTCATACTGGACGGAAGATGACGACATGCAGCGCGAAATATTCCGCTGTCAGCGGCTTGATTTGCAGTATTCGTTGTCGGCTATGTATTTTGCCGGTTTATATGAAGTTTATGCACTGGGTCACAGCCGGGCGGCATGGTATTACGATATTTATAACCTGATGGGCGATCCGTCTTTGACATTTCATGGACGAATTCCTATGGCGCCGGATATATCAGCTCTGCCAAACACTACTCCGAATCCGCAGACATTTGACGTGACTGTAACTGATGACGATGGGCCGGTTCAATATGCGCTGGTTGCCATTCATGATGGTATCGAACTGCTGGGCTCAGCGTTTACCGATGCCACCGGACTGGCAGAAATTTACATTGAGCCGATAACCCCCGGTGAAGCGGTGATTACAGTGTCTGGCCGGAACCTGGAAATGACTCAGCAGCCGTTGATGATCATGGCGGCTGGATGCGGTTTTGTCACAATGACGAGTAGTTTGTACAACTGCGACCAGGAAATTGAAATTGTCTTATGGGACGCTGATCTGAATACAGATCCAAATGTTATTGAGATCGCATATGTGGATATCTGGTCCGATACTGACCCGACACCACAGACGGTTGAGTTAACAGAAACCGGTCCGGATACCAGCGAATTCCGTGGAACAATTATGACGTCGGATACACACTCCGGATCTGGATATCTTCTGGTATCGCACGATGACACAATAACAGTTTATTACTTCGATGAAGATTGTGAAGGCGAACCAGCGGATGTGTATGCCTATGCTAATGTTGACTGTGAACCTCCGATTATATCAAATATCGGAGTCTCGGATGTAACCATCAGTTCAGCACGGATTCAGTGGATGACCAATGAACCTGCAACTTCCAGTATCAACTGGGGACCATCCATACCTCCAATGGAATATGCGGATGCAACCGGAATGAATATGGAGCATTCAATCACGCTGGACCATCTGGATCCATGTACGGAATACTTTTTTGCCGTTATCAGTGAGGATGCGGCCGGCAATATATCTGTTGATGACAATAATGGCGCTTATTACCAATTTACCACGTTGCAGCTTATGATTCTTCTGGAAGAAACCATGGACACCGATCCGGGCTGGACATATGAAAATCTGTGGGAATGGGGTCCGGCCTCCGGTATCGGCGAAAATCCGCCTTCCGGTCATACCGGCACTCATATTGTCGGCTATAACCTGACTGGCAATTATCAGAACAATCTGCCACCGACCTATATGACCACCACATCATTTGATTGTTCGGAAGCCAGCCAGG
>PWNJ01000095.1 GCA_003558985.1 candidate division CSSED10-310 bacterium | reverse complement strand
TGATTATTGGCTATTGTAACCGTCGCTTGCCGGCGCCCTCACCGGTCGGCATAGTCTTTTATTAACAACAAGTTAACCTACAAATCACGCATCCTCTTGAGGGCGTTCGCCGAACGCCCCTACCCCTGGCGAAAGATGGTCGGTACCATTGATTTTTGAGACGCCCGACCGGGCGTCTCTATATTCATTTTTGGGTTCAATACCGAACAATCACAAATCAACAGACGGCAACCCTTACGCCTTCAGTCCTCCGCCCTACGCCAATGATCGCACCCCTTCAACCTCTCCCTCCTTCGTGCCTATCAGGCACAAATCTTGCAATCTGAAAACATGTTTTAGGTTTAATTTGGATTTTTAAGGAGGAGCTTTTTCATGAAACATATCGCAGTAATTTTGATTGTATTATTGATGAGTTTTGGCGCACAGGTCGCCTGGATATCATTGGATGCCGCTGCAGGCCACGATTTTCCATCTGTAACCCGAATGGAGATTTCCGGTAATGACACATTTTTTTCTGTTACTGTTCCGGGGTTTGAAGCGCTTGAAAAGAGCAACGAGTATGGCTCTTTTCTGAAACCTGATATTCCTGATACCGGCTGGTTGATGGAAACCGGCGCTCCGCAGGTACCAGCTATTCGAAAAAACATTATTGTTCCTTTTGGGGCTGAAGTAAGACTCTCGGTTGAGGCCCATGGAGTTGCTTCATTTCAGCAGCATCCGGTCTGGCCCGCTCAACCCAGTTTCAAACGATCGGATCCGGAACCGCCGTTTACGCTAGACGAGCGAATCTATGAACGGGATGTCCTGTTTCCCATCGAATGGGGGCGGATTTCAAATGATGCTGTTCTGCGGGATTTCCGGTTTGTCACGGTTGAGTTGTTTCCGCTTCGCACCAACCCGATCACCGGTGAATTGCTGACTGCTTCAGAATTCACTATCAGTGTGACTGCGTCAGGACGCGAATCGATTTCCACCGATCCAGTCTTTCATTCATTTCATCCAATCTACAGTAATAATCTGGCAAATTTCGATATGCTGAACATCGATTTACGCTCAGATCCGGAACCGATGTTAATCATTTGTTATGATGATTTTATGAGTGATATGGCGGCCTTTGTTGAATGGAAAACCAAACGTGGTATTGATGTTCATCTGGTAAGTTCTGATGAAACCGGCACTACATCTGCGTCTATTCGTTCTTACATTGAAAACGTCTGGGCCACCTGGGATCCACAACCGGTTTACATTCTTCTGGTTGGCGATGCTCCGCAATTACAGCCAATGACCGGGATCGGTAATTGTGCATCTGATTCATTGTTTACATTGCTTGAAGGTGACGATTTGATTCCGGATGCATTTATTTCACGTTTGAGCGCATTGAATTCCGGTGAGTTGAATGCTCAACTGGATAAAATCCTGATGTATGAGATTACACCTCCGGAAGGAGAAAACGGCTGGCTGGACAAGTTTTCCGGTATTGCATCGGACGAAGGTTCAGGCCCTTCTGATGAGGAATATGCGATTGAGATCGAAGAGCGGTTCAACGCACATAATCCGAATTCAGTCGGGGATCGAATTTTTCAGTCTTTTGGCCATGGCGCTACCGAGATTGCCAATGCTGTAAACGAGGGTCGTTTCTGGCTTTGTTATCTTGGACATGGCAGTGGAACATCATGGTTTAATGTACCGTTTACAAATAGTGATGTCGATGCTTTGATGAACGGATACTACACTCCTTTTGTCATGGATGTATCCTGTTCGAACGGATATTTTAACGGTCCGGTTGACTGTTTTGCTGAACGATGGCTGAAGAACGAGGAAAAGGGAGCGATTGGTATGTACAGCTCTTCTACAACCTGTGCATGGCATGAACCGGCTCAACTGGCCTGGGGGGTCACCTTTTCGGTAACCGGCAACAGTAGCGGAACGATACCGGGAGGCAATTACATTCTTGGCCAGATGACTCTGGATGGTATTCTGTTTATGTACGATGTTTTTGGCACAACCTATACGGCAGAAGAAGTAATGAATCAATATGTGCTCTTCGGGGACTGTTCTCTGATGTTTCGGTCTGCAGCGTATATTACACCTGACATTGATCATCTGCCCGGTACACCGATGTTTCCATCGGAGTTCCCGGTCACTGTTACCGATAACGGCGCTCCAGTTGAAGGAGCAGTTGTTTGTGCCTATAAACCCGGGGAAGTGCATGTTACCGCTCTGACCAACACTGACGGCGTGGCTATCCTGAACGTGGCGCCTGAAACTATTGGCGATATGATTATCACAGTGTCCGGCCAGAATATCTTTCCGCAGGAAAGTCTGGTCAATGTGGCACCGGCAGGGTGCGGTGTCGTCGTTCTCGACAGAAATGAATACAATTGCTCCGATGAAGTCATAATTACCGTGTTTGATTCCGATCTGAATGAAGACCCCAATGTTATTGAAACCGTTATCGTTGAAATCAGCTCCGATACTCATCCGGCGCCGATTCCCGTTTTGCTTACTGAAACCGGTCCGGACACAGCCGTTTTTTCCGGCGCTATCCTGACGACCGATTCACAGCCGGGCACCGATTATTTGCCGGTATCTAATAATGATGTGATTCTGGTGTATTATTATGATGAAGATTGCGATGGGGAACCGGCTGAAGTAACCGATACGGCTTTTGTCGATTGTATTCCGCCTGAGATTTACAATATGGTTATTACCGAAATCTCTACCGACCGTTTTTCAGTTACATGGAATACCGATGAACCGGCAACAACGAATCTCTACTGGAGCGATACGTTTCCACCATCCAATCCGGTCGAACGAACACAATACAGAACTGAACACGAAGTTCAGATAACCGATTTGAATGACTGCACGCTGTATTATTTTATGATTTCAGCGGTTGATCGCGCAGGCAACAGAACCGATGACACGAATATGGGATCATATTACCATGTGGTCACTCAGGAACTGATCGTCATGCTGGATGAAAACATGGATACAGACCCTGGTTGGACGTATGAAAACCTGTGGGAATGGGGTCCTGCCAGCGGTATCAGCGGTAATCCGCCATCCGGTCATACCGGCACGAATATTGTTGGATATAATCTGAATGGGAATTATCAGAATAATCTTCCGGCCACATATATGACAACAACTTCTTTTGACTGTTCGAATGTCAGCGAAGTGTTCCTGAGTTTCTGGCGCTGGCTTTGCGTTGAAAGCTCAACATGGGACCATGCGGCGATACAGATATCAAATAACGGCGGTTCCACCTGGCAGACTGTCTGGCAGCACAGCGGCGGAACACTGACCGATACAAGCTGGCGTTATCAGGAATACGATATCACGACCTGGGCGGCAGGTTATAACGATGTCAGACTCCGCTGGGTGATGGGGCCAACCGATTCAATTATCGCCTATTGCGGCTGGAATATTGATGATGTTCTGGTTAGTTGTGTCGTTGAATGCACGTCTGTTCCGACTCCAACACCAGCGCCGACATACACGCCGATACCCGACTGCATGCACACTGGCGACGTTAATCAGGACGGAGTTATCTCGGCGGCTGACGCACAACTGGCGTTTCTGATTGTTATTGGTGCACACACGCCCACATATGATGAAGAGTGTGCTGCGGATTGTAATGGTGACGGTGTTATTTCAGCCGGAGACGCACAGCAGATTTTCCTGACTGCATTAGGACAGGAATCCTGTGTTGACCCATTGTAAATTGATGTGCTCAGAATAGTGAGGGTAAATATTTATATATCATTTTGTGAATGCTTGAGTTAAATTGTCAAAGTGTTTGGTTAGCTTTTCATCAGGAGGAATCATGAAAAAGAGTGTGTTAATAATGTTGATAATGGTGTGTATAACGCCTTTTGCGTTTGCTGACTGGGTATCGTTGACGGGAGCGCCTGGCGGCGCTGTGCCTGATGTAACGATGATTCATTCGGACAGCGGTGGTGTTACGGTAACGGTGGATATTCCCGGATTTTTTGTTGAGGACATAGAAATGGAGGGAATGATTTACCAGCAGATACTCATGCCGGAAG
>PWNJ01000211.1 GCA_003558985.1 candidate division CSSED10-310 bacterium | reverse complement strand
CCCTCTTTGGTGCATTTTCAAATCGATCTATAATGTTTTTTGCCAGACAGGTTCCGTCACTTGTTACCGACTTTTCAGGCAATAAAATTGCTGAATTGCCTGAAATGGTGACCATTAAAGGGTTCAAAAATGGTTTTGTCTGTCATGCAGATGGGCCTTTCTTCTATTTTATTAACACGACGGGAAAAATATTAGCCAAGAAGCACCATCATTCACGAAGAATTGCTTACGATGTAGACAGAAAAACTGGCACGACAGCAATAATCGTCCCGGCGGAACGATCATTGTACATTTATGGGCCCGAAGGTGATCTTAAAAATGAGTTTAAGATGAACATAACTGAATCTGCAACAGGAATCGGTTTATCTGAAGGAGGCGATTATGCTGCCATCTGTAATCGAGAAGGATGGATCAGATTTTTCGATCTTCATAAAAAAAAGGAGCTTTGGAAGAAAGACTTCATATGGGGTAGTCGCTTCAGTTCCTCCTGTTCGCCTGTGCCTGTTTCCGAAAATGGAGAATATATCATTGTTTATGGGGATTTGAAAATATCAGAGAATCCTACCTGGTCAATGATAATAATCAACAAAGAAGGCAAGTGCGTTGGTCAATTTGAACCGCCTGTGCCGCGAAATTTAATTTCCTATTATTACATAGACTTTATTCCAGGAACGAATAAAATTGTTGGATTCACGGACAATACCCTTTCTGTATATGAAATTATAGAAGGGGAATAACATCATGAAAATAAACAAATTGTTCGCAATTAACATTGCATGGGCTTTAATCTTGATTCTGAGTTCCACATGTCTGAATATTATTAGCAAAGCCCAAACGCCGACTGAAACACCTACCGTGACACCAACGGAAACTCCGACTTCAACACCAACCCGCACGCCTGTCATTCAAACGCCTGTAACACCAACACCGGGTTATCTTCAATGGCCTCGTTCAGACGCATCACCCAATGCTGGTTGCGTGAACTCGTCTTTTGGCGAGTACCGATCCACTCATTTTCATGCTGGAATCGACATTCCAGGTGGTGAAGAACAGTATGCGCTTGCTTGTGTTGATGGAATCATTTTGTTTCGCGAAAAAAATCGAGGGAAAGCTGGTAATGTTGTTGGAATACTTGATTCAAATGGATATCTGATCATATATGCTCACTTGAGTAATAATGGCTTTGAAGATGAATTCCCCAATGAAGATGCTGCGATCACTGTAAGTACGCCTGTTGGAAGGATTGGAAACACTGGCGATCCGAGCTACAAACCCCACATTCATCTGGAATTAAGAAATGTACTGCAGACACCAAATCCAAAATATGATGAAAGAGCTGACGCATACAACCCGCTTTCCTGGCTGGAGCCACCCTGGACACCGACGCCAACCTCTGGAAACCGTCCGCCATACCTGATGGATCTCTATGTTGTTCCTGAGGGGTCCGCAAGTAAAATATGGGCAAAAACTCCGGCGCCTTATTTTACACCGTTACCTGAACCCCATAACAGTATTCGAATCCCGTTACCCGCACAGACAACGCCAACACCCAAAGTATTTCATGCGCGGGGACGATTGCAATTCATGCTGGATGCCTGGGATCGGATCAACTATGGCAGCAGCAAATGCGGCGTTTACGATATTGGGTACTATGTCGTCGGAGAAAGTGACTGGAAATACCGGCTTCAATTTGAAGAAATTCCACGAGAATTCATCGGTAAGGAAGAACTGGTTTTCCAAAAAGGACCACCCGCCTCATCCGGTATTGGTCCGACTCGGTATGTATACCGGCTTTTCATGCCGCATTCGGACATACCGACACCAACCCCTCCAATGGTTATCGAAGCTGAACCAACGCATTTGGGGGTGTTCAACACGCTCGATTATCCGAACGGCACACCTGTTGTGATACGCTTCGAAGCGAAACCAAAGAACATTCCAGGCTTTCCACCACCAACACCAAAAGTTGAAGAAATTGTTATCATACCGGATAATCCCACACTCTGGGTGGATTGCGAAAATGGTGACGACAACAACACCGGAAGAGATGTATTGTCACCATTGAAATCTATTGATCTTGCTTTGTATCTGAGTCTTCCCGGAGAAAGGATACTGGTAGCGCCCGGAATTTGCGGCCAGTCCACCGGACAGGTGTTTCCGCTTGATATTCCTGCCGACATCATCTTGGAAGGCAGCGGGTATTATTATCCGAACGGCACCTGGCTTCAGAGTGATGATCTGTGGGATATTATATCCTTTAACGATCATGGCAATGAATCAAGCCGGATTGAAAACTTCAAAATATCGGGCGGTTACACCGGTATATATATCAATAACTCCAGTCCGAACATTTCGCATACTCGAATTACATCAAATTTTGACGGAGTTTGGTCTGAAAACCAATCATCACCCACGCTGTTCAATTGTGTTATTGACAACAATGCCAGATATGGTGTCAATATTCGTGGAATGCAATTTACGACGCTTTATGCTGAAATCAGAAACTGTACAATTTCTGACAACGCTTCACATGGAATTCTGAGTTTCCTGTATTCCAAAATACACGTAGTAGATTCGATCATATCCAACAACCATCAATGGGGTATTTATAGAGGCGAATATTCCTCACAACTTCTGGAATACATAAATTTCTATGGCAATACATACGGAGCATATAATTATATACCTTTTCCCGGCACCGGTTTGATCTATTCCGATCCCTGCCACATTTTTGGCCCTCATGGATTCTACTATTTGAATCATGACGCTCCTGTCAGCGGTTGTATTGATTCCGGAAGCACATCAGCAGCATTGGCCGGATTGTCTGACCGAACGACTCATCCGGAAGGACATGTTGATATAGGACGTGTTGATTTGGGATTTCATCATGAAACCATCATTTTAACGGTAACTCCCACGCACACACCGACTCCGACGCCTTCCACACCAACCTCAACGCCGACATCAGGTCCAACGGCAACACCATGGCCGACGGACACACCATTACCGGAACCCGTGGCAATCGGATACTATCACGAGGGTTTTGAAAATGATCTGGATGCATGGACATGGTCTGGACTGTGGCATCCGGTATCGAATAATCCGTCCTCACCTTATTACACCGTGTATGCGGAAATATCGGAAGGCGAGAAAGCATTTTGGTATGGTCAGAATGCGACCGGAGATTATGATACCGGAATACCGAATTCCGGATCGCTCGTGTCGCCGGTAATTTTGTTGGGTGATCATGCAACATTAACCTTCAGAAGCTGGGAGCAGACAGAAGGAACCGCCCTGGGCCTTGACACACGACACGTATTTATCAGCATAGACTATGGCGAAACATGGACACCTGTCTGGCAATCCACAGATAATTCGTCAGAATACCGAACCGTATCACTTAACCTCTCAGGATATGCCGGATTACCAATACAACTTCGTTTCACGTTTGATACCGTTGATGAAAAATTCAATAATTATCGAGGGTGGTTTGTTGATGATATTTCAATCGGCCTCAATCCGATACCGGCTACAACACCAATGGGCGTGTTTGTTCTGGTTGTCCTGGTCAGTCTTATTCTGCTGTTAAAACGACACCAATAAGGTCTTGAAGAGCTCGTATCAACATCCCAGCGTCGATTTTGAGTAAAATGCCCAATGAAATCTCACCCGAAGAAATCCGCAAGGGTCTGGTATTTCATCATACCATATGGAATGCTATTGTCTTTGACCATGCAAATGGGACCCACGAAACAATAACTCAAAACACGAGCAGCAACTCTGATGATGATGGTTAGCAGTTGTGGGTGCATGAATAACCTCCGGGTATTTGTATCAAAAGCTTAAAATATTCGGTTCAATCAGTCAAATATGATCGCCCGGCAAATTATCAGGTAGAACCATCAGAAAGCCTTCACACGCGAGGCAAAAAAATATAGAAAAATTTGTGGGGGTACCAGGTATGGTTGACTTTGCATTTGAAATGGTTTTTGCGTTTCGAGCCCCCACCCGTTTGCTATGGCACTATGATTGTCGTGCAGCGAGAAGCTTTATTGTGCTTT
>PWNJ01000185.1 GCA_003558985.1 candidate division CSSED10-310 bacterium | reverse complement strand
GGGCGTAGGAAGAGGAGGTAAAAGGTAGAAGGTTGAAGGGGTGCGATCATCGGCGGAAGAACGGTTTGGCGCGAAATAATTGAGGGACAGACATTCGGAAACAAGGCGCACGGCTTAAGGCGGAGGGCGTAGGAAGAGGAGGTAAAAGGTAGAAGGTTGAAGGGGTGCGATCATCGGCGGAAGAACGGTTTGGCGCGAAATAATTGAGGGACAGACATTCGGAAAAATGAATCTTGAAATGGAAATTGATTAGATTTATGGAGTGGCGCACACAAACGATTTATATCCTGTTATATTGCTTTAATCAGCGACTCATGGTAATAGTGATGTGTGGTTGGTATGCTCTGAAAAATTGTTTTATCATCAGGGATTACCTGCAGCAGAAGAAGGTGTTTTTAATATTTGTTTAATTGGTAGAGATACCCTTTCAAAGGAGATTGTATTATGAAAATTTTAATTTCTGATGCTTTTGACAAATCGTTACCTGCAAAGCTCGCTCGTTTTGGCGAGGTTTTCGATGATCACAGCAGGCTTCCTGAAGCCGATGTTGTGCTTGTGCGCTCTAAAACGAAATGTACGAAAGAATACATTGACGGCGCTCCCAACCTGAAACTGATTATTCGGGGTGGGGTTGGTCTGGACAATGTTGATCTGGAATACGCCAAAACGAAAAACATCGCCGTTCATAACACACCGGCGGCCTCAAGTGTTGCGGTGGCTGAGCTGGCCATGGCATTTCTGGTCGCTCTTCCCAATAACCTGATTCCCGGCCATGTAACCATGAGCAAAGGCGAATGGGCGAAAAAAGAATTGAAGCGAACTGAGTTGTTCCAGAAAACGCTGGGATTGATCGGTATTGGAAGAATTGCTCAGGAAGTTGCCAAACGAGCTGCTGCATTCGACATGAAAGTGATTGCATATGACAAGTATGTGGACAAATCGGATGTTGCTGAAATGGTTGATTTTGATACGTTGCTGGCACAGTCAGATTTCATATCACTGCATATTCCTTTCACTCCGGAAACCAGCAAGATGATCAATGCTGAAACCATCGGAAAAATGAAAAATGGCGTTGTTATTGTTAATACCGGTCGGGGCAAATGCATTGAGGAAAACGATCTGGCGGATGCGCTCAAAAACGGAAAAGTAAAAGCATACGGAACGGATGTATATTATTCTGATCCTCCGGACTGGGACAATTGTCCGCTTCTGAAAAAGGATGTTCCTAACGTATATATGACACCTCATATTGGAGCGTCAAGTTCCGAAAACCTGTTGCGTATTGGGGACATTGTTGAAGAAACTATTTCCAAATTTGCAAAGGAGAATTAATCATGGCTCATCGTGTTTACTGTTTTAATCCAGGCCCGGCGCAGCTTCCGTTGCCGGTGCTTGAAGAAGTTCAGGCCGAAATGCTTGATTATAAGGGAACCGGAATGAGCGTGATGGAGTTAAGCCATCGCGGCCCGGATTATCTTGCAATCCATGAAGAAGCAAAGACGCTGTTCAAGGAACTATTGGGATTGGGAGACAACTGGAACATTTTATTTCTTCCCGGCGGTTCATCAACCCAGTTTTTCCATTTACCGTACAATGTTTTGAATGGCAACGGAAAAGCCGACTATGTGCATACAGGGAAATGGTCGGATGGAGCGATCAAGGGAGCAAAACTTTTTGGTGATATTCATATTGCTCACAATGCCAAAAATGCTGATGGCAAGTTTTTGTATGTCCCGTCGCAGGATCAGCTTGATATCCGCCCGGACGCAAAATATCTGCATATAACAACAAACAACACGATTGCGGGAACTCAGTGGATGAATTTGCCGACGACCCCGAATAATGTCTGGCTGGTTGCAGACATGTGTTCTGATTTGTTGTGGCGAAAATTTGATGCCGAACCGTTTGGTATGTTTTATGCCAGCGCTCAGAAAAACCTGGGACCATCCGGTGTCACTGTTGTTGCTGTTCGAAACGAATTTCTTGAGATTTGTTCGGATGATGTTCCGGATATGGTTAGCTATAAAGTTCAGGTTTCTAAAGATTCTCTTCTGAATACCGCACCGACATTTCCGATCTATGTTGTCGGTAAAGTATTGAAGTGGTTAAAAGACCTTGGCGGCCTGGATGCCATGGAAAAACGGAATCGGGATAAAGCTCAGTTGCTGTATGATGCACTGGACGCAAAACCGGATTACTGGATTGCTCCGGTACGCAAAGACAGCCGTTCGTGTATGAATGTGGTGTGGCGTATTCGAAACGACGAAACTCTTGAGAAGAAGTTTATTGCTGAGGCCAAAACTGCCGGACTGGTTGGTCTGAAAGGCCATCGTTCTGTTGGTGGTTTGCGTGCCTCTATCTACAATGCAATGGAACCGGCTGGAGTAGAAAAACTGGTTGAGTTCATGAGTGCGTTTGCAAAAGCAAATCCCTGATCGCTTATAGTAACAAACCTCCTGACGCGTTGTTGTCAGGAGGTTTTTTTGTTTTGTTAACGATAACCAGATGGAGAGTGGTTTTTCAGGAATAGACCTGAGAGATTTTTCACAACTTTCTGTGATTACATGCGAAAAACCGCTCGAGCGATTCGCAACCATCCTTTGTTAGTAAACAACACATTAGCAAACAAGGCACATTCCCAAAAACAACTGCATTGTCCGGCTTGAATTTTTCTGATTATTTCTTTGGATTTCTTTTGCTGCAAGAGTTCGCGAAGATTCCAGTTGTTCTCTGAGAGGTCTCCCAAACAAGTATCCTCGAAAGAGTGAAACTGTTCTGGAGACAGCCAGAATGGTTCACATGGAAATACTTTTCCATCAGTCGTTATGACCACAATGTTTTTTCCTGCCGCGCATCCATCTTCAGGACCCCGGTTTTTTACCGAGTCCAAAAAATATTGTTGCACGGCATGATGGAGTCGATATTCCAAAGCGCTATTATTTTTATAGATTTTCTGAATTTCCTGTTGAATTAATGTGTATTGCTCAACAACTACTTTGGGGGGCAATCGTTCAACATCTTCGCGTAAAAGACCGATATCATGCATGTCGGGTTGAATTTCTTTATGAACCCATTCAATTATGGAATTCAAATGGCGCCGATTATGATCACCCAATACTGTAATTGTACCCAACCAGATATTTGGATTTCGTTTTTTATGTTCATGAATAACCTGGGCTGAGTTAGCAATTTTTATGTGTAATCCTTTAGACCCTCTGATTTCATCATGAATTTCGCCCGGAGCATCGATGGAAAGATTGATGTGTATTCGGCCAGAACCATGACTTTTATTCAATGAGTTTAAGGTCTTATCAATCTTGTCTGCTTGTGATCCGTTTGTTGGGATGGTAATGATTGATGGGTTTGAGTGGTGTATAAACTGATTCAAAATATCTGGCAGTTCCTTGCGTAAAAATGGTTCACCGCCCGATATGAGCAATTCGAATGGATTTTTTATTGACTGAGCGAGTTTCTGATATTGTGGCAGCTCCAATTTCCGATCATTTTGTAAACGCGTCATCCGATTGAAGCAAAAATCACAATTCAGATCACAGTCATTGGTAACATATAGAACCACATAAGGTATTGTCGCCAATCTGGATTTTACTAAGTGCAATCCTGTTTTAAGTTTATTTTTCACGACGGTCTGTAACGGCTTTCCAGCTATTGTAAACAAGAGCTCCCAGTGCTCCGATACCAAGAGCTATAGAGTTCAATCGACTTAGAAATACTGCGTAAATTGCTGTTAAACAGTCATGTTTTTTGACGAAATGCTTAATCAGGGGTATTTTTAAAAGCAATACCATCAGTTCTAACGTCAATGTAACAGGCCATAGTTGGTGGAAAAAAAGGGTCAGCAGCAGAATGCCAAAAGTTACCATATCAAATGCTTTTAATGCCGTTTCGCCTGCTGTACAAAATACCTGATCAAATTTTTTTCGTTTTGCAAACAGTTTGCTCCACAAAAACGCACGAATGATCCATGCTTTTATCAGAGGAACAAGTTTCTCGGGCCAATGATGTCCAATTTGCAACCATGCCAGAAGATGTCCTCTGTGGCCAATTTCCTGAATTCGATAAAACAAGTCAGCATCTTCTACCGATGCGATTGGAAATCTTGTATCAAATCCATTTACAGCTTCCAGAATTTCACGACGATAAGCGCCGAAACGCGTGGATATATCTGGCCATTTGTCAACTTCTGTTTTTCCCTGGATGCATCTATTGTACGAAAGGTATTCATTCAGGGCGGTGTATCTGGCGATGAGTGCATCATTTTCGGGCACAGGTAACGAGATAGTTGAAACAGAATTTACATCCGGTTTTTCTTCGAATGTTCGAATCATTGCATTAAATGCTTCTGGGGAATGAACAACCACATCAGAATCTGCAAGAAGAATCAGTGGTGATTCTGTTAATTCGATTCCTTTGTTACGAGCAGCAGCCGGTCCCTGGTTAGACGGCAGTTTATGAACCTTGAAACCTTCTTGTTCAAGATATTCGGAACTGCCGTCAGTTGAGCAATCATCAACAAACAGAAACTCACATTCGGATGTGTTTGCATTTTTAATGGAACGCACCAGCTTGGGAAGTGTTTTCATGGCGTTGAATACAGGAACTATCACAACCATTTTGGCGGGAGATAAAAACGTTGTTTCGCTCATGTTATATCCTTATTTGAAGACACGTCCCTTATTTTATCTATCATATTTTTCAAGCTTTTCAGTTGCTTTAAATGTCCTCCAATGAACGAACGATTAATCCGGAACGCAGCTTGGGTTCAAACCATGTTGATTTGGGCGGCATAACTTTTCCAGCATCTGCGATTGCCATGAGTTGTTCTATTGAGGTCGGGTATAGTGAAAACGCGACTGCTTCCCCCTGGTTGACTCGCCGTTCCAGTTCATCCATGCCTCGAATACCGCCCACAAAATCAATACGTTCGTCCGAGCGTGGGTCTCCGATTCCCAGTATTGGATTCAATAAATTGTTTTGCAAAATCGATACATCCAGACAATCAACTGGATCATCGGCATTAAATGTTCCGGTTTTTGCCGTTAGTTGATACCAAATTCCATTCAGATACATTCCGAAAGAATTGGGATTAGATGGTTTTCGTTGATTTGATTGTTCCACGTGGAACATGTCCGTGATTTTGCTTAGAAACGACTGTGTGTCAAGGCCGTTCAAATCTTTAACCACCCGGTTGTAATCCATGATGGCCAATTGATTGTGCGGAAACAGAACTGCCAGAAAGTAATCGTACACTTTTTCACCAGTCGGAGCCGAATCTGTTTTACGTCGTTCAGCTCCCACTCTGGCGGCAGAAGCGCTTCTGTGATGTCCGTCCGCCACATAAAGTTCAGTAATGCTTTTAAACATTTCTTTCAAATCGCAAACATCATCGTCGTCGCTGATTACCCATACGGTATGCTGAATTCCATCTGGAGCAGTAAAGTCGTATATTGGATCTGTCTGGGTCAGTTCTGCAACTTTTTGATCGATTTCCTTTTGAGCTTTATAGGTCAGAAACACTGGGCCGGCGTTTGCGTTGACTTCATTCACATGTCGTGTTCGATCATCTTCCTTGTTTTTCCGTGTAAATTCATGTTTCTTAATCAAGTCATTCTCATATTCCCAAACCGATGCCCCGGCAACCAGGCCTATCTGTGAATGTCCATCCATTATCTGACGATACAGATACAGTGACGGAACCGTTTCCCTGACAAGCCATTCGTTTTGGATCATATTGACAAAGTTTTCGCGCGCTTTTGCGTAGACTCTGTCATCGTAAAGATGAACGTCTTTCGGAAGATCGATTTCAGGTTTAACGACGTGTAAAAACGAATACTGGTTACCCTCTGCCATTATTCTGGCTTCTGCCGAGTTCAACACGTCATATGGAGGTGATGCTATTTCGTCTTCTAGTCCCGGTTTGGGACGAAACGCTCTAAATGCCTGCAGTTTTGCCATAATGAGTTATCTCCTTTGAAAAGTTTCGCTGTTTATAGGCGATAGGCGCCACTTGGTACCACCAACTATATGTAGTCCATGCAGCCATTTGATGCAAGAGCACTTTTTTTGAATGTCTGTCCCTCAATTATTTTAAGTCTTCCGGGTGTTGCACCCCTTCAACCTTCTACCCACTTTTTACCTCCCCTCCCTAAGCCTCTCGCCTTCTGCCCTACGCCATATTTTTGAATGTCTGTCCCTCAATTATTTGTTGTTGTTTTTTTGTTGTAACTCTTTACAATCATTACAGAAGCAAACTTTTTATGCGGATACGTTGATAAAGGGTTTGTCCTGACATGCTTTTCGAAGGGAATAAATTATGAGTGGTATTGTCTTTTTCAAAACTCGGGAACTTGAAAAAATTAAAACCTTTTACACAAACGTAATTGGTTGCGATCTGTGGCTGGACCAAGGGGCCTGTATCATTTTCCAGCATGGCAATTTACTTGCCGGATTTTGTTCTTCGGACAAAACAGAAACCGAGGGTATTTTAACGTTTTTTTATCCTTGTGCTGAACAGGTTGATTCAATGTATCAGAAAATCAAACTGCGCGCCGATGGTCCCCCAAGAACCAATTCCAAATTTCGTATATATCAGTTTTTTGCTCGCGATCCCGAAGGACGCACTCTGGAGTTTCAATATTTTCAACATCCTGTAAATCGTCATTTGACCGGAGCTGAATCTCTGGAATGGCGGCGAAGTATCCGCGAGTTTTCTTCTGATCCCGTTTCAACCGATTTGAAAGATAAAATTCTGGATGCGTGTCGCTACGCTCCAACTTCTATGAATTCGCAATCATATTTTTACAAGTTCATTGACAATCCGGATGATCTGGCATGGCTGGCAAATGTTCGGGGAGCTCCCAGCGCTCCTATCGGACGCGCGCCTTTAGCAGTTGCCATTGTGGCAGATCCTGACAAAACAAAACGTCCTGATCAGGATGCCGATATAGCCGCCTATCATTTGATGCTGGCCGCCTGGCACTATGGTCTGGGAACCTGCTGGATTGCGGCCATGAATCGGGATGATGTCAAACAGTGCCTGAATATTCCGGAAAGTTTTTATTTGTCAACGGTTACACCATTGGGATGGCCAGAAAAACTTCCACAAAAACTACCCGAGCGACGCATCAGCTCTGATTTGAAGCTGGATTAAAAACAAACCAGGCGCAGCATTTTCCAGACATAAAACCCCTGCCTGTTAACTCATTCCAGGAATAAATCCGCTGAATGCGTTTCGAAAATGCTCAAGAGTCTTATTTTCGTGTTCGTCTCGAAGACTCATGTCATATTTCAAAATGGAAATATTCGGGTTTAGAAACGGATCTTCGAAAAGGATTCGTCCCCATTTAGACAACATATAGGTTATTTCACTGTGAAAACGCGGACGTCGGGGCGTTTCGTTGTCATCCAGGCGACTGACACTCTCATGATGGATCAGCCGCGCATAGGGAGTATAGATAACTTTATATCCCAATTTCCGAATTTCCAGACACAAATCAATATCTCCAAACGAAACCGCAAGCTCTTCATTAAACCCGCCTGCGATCTCAAAAATATCCCTGCGCATAAGCATGCAAGCGGCTGTCACTGCGCTGTAGTTTTTAATCATATTGGAATGGCCAAAATAGACACCATTGTGTTCCGGAAGCTCCTTGAACGGGTGTCCCGCAACCCCTCCCATGCCAAGAATAACACCGGCATGCTGAATACGACCGTTGGGATAGAGTAATTTAGCTCCAACTGCGCCGACATCCGCCTGTTGAGCAAATTCAAGCATTGCCGTCAGCCATCCCTGGCAGGTCACCTCAATATCATTGTTCAGAAAAAGCAGATAGTCTGCATCCGTGTTTTGAACAGCGTAATTGTTTATTGATGAAAAGTTGAACCGTCCATCAAATTTCAGCGACCGGAACCGGCTTGATTCGTTTTTCTTCTGAGACAGCCAGGTTTCCAGCAGCGGATCGTCGCTATTGTTATCCACAATCAGAATTTCATAGTTTGTGTAATCTGTATGTGTTTCGATAGATGTCACACACATATCCACCAGTTCTACAGCGTTGCGAGTCGGAATGATAATACATACTTTTTTGGTTCCCGGAACGGCATATTTAACACGGTATGAGCCGGGGGAAATACCTTGTTCGACGGTGGCATCAAGGTTTCTTCTTTCAATTGCAGCCCGAAGAGCTTTGACAGAGCTTTCTCGAAACAAACCGCCCTTTGCTTCCGGATCCACTGCTGTTGATTCCGGAACCATTCGCCAGTGGTACAGCAGTTTCGGTATGTGCACTATTCTGCGAGCCTTTTCAGTCACTCGCAAATACAGGTCGTAATCCTGACTGCCGTCATATCCCTCCCGAAATCCGCCGACATCATCAAAAACGGAACGTCTGATCACTGAAAAATGATTCAGATAGTTGTTGCACAGAAGCAATTCGGGGTCAAAGTCAGGTTTGAAATAGGGCTGGCTGAACTCCTGGCTGTCATAAGACACCTTGTCTTCATCGGAATAGAAATAATCGGTGTCAGGCCGGAATTGCAATTGCAGAGCGACTTCCATCAAGGCATTCGGCGCCAGAAGATCATCATGATCCAGCAGACATAGAAAATCTCCGGTTGCCATTGATGCAGCAATATTAGTTGCTATTGCTATTCCGCCATTGGATTCGCAAAACTTATATCTGATTTGTTTGGGATATTTTTCTGCATACTCTTTTATAATTTGACGCGTAGTTTCTTTAGAAGATGCGTCATCTACAAGACAAAGCTCCCACTTTCGCCAGCTCTGCGCCACTACCGAATCAAACATTTCGCGCAATACCCGGTCGTCAGTGTTGTAAACCGGAACAAGTACTGAAAACACAGGTTTCTGCTCAAGGCGTTCCAGAGTGTCTTCCCACATTGGCATCGTATCAGCAGGTGGACAATCTTCAGCCAACAGTTCTTGCGGATCACTTTTTTTAGTCAGTTTCAAAGCCATTTTCAGCGGAGCCAAAATGGCCTGGCCTGTTCGAAAAGCTGATGAATTTCGGAGCTCTGACAAACCTTTTTCATATTCTTCGATATGCCGGACGATGTCCTGTTCTTTTTGCTCAAAATATTTTGCTCTTTCAAAATCCATGTATTCGGCATAACGCAGTTGAGCTCCAAGCCTGTCAACCTCAGCCTGTAATCCACGCATCTGCACCTGTTGTTTTCGTATTTCACAGCGAAGTGTGTTCTCAGACAGATGCATCTGACTCAAGATATCGCCTAACTCGGCCACTGTCATACCGATTTTCTCTAAATATTTTGCCATAACTGATGCCGCATTTTCGTCAGGCATAATCCGTTTTCCATGGCAAAATTGCGTCTTGAAATTTTCGACGGCGCGCACAAGTTGATCCGGTTCGCAAATATGGGTTTTGAAAACAACATACATATCACGATAACCGGGTTCGACGGTACAGACGGGCTCGGCCCATGGTAGAATTTCATGCTCAAAATTCATAGCGACATCGGGGCCAGAAGCTTGCTGAACCAAATGTTTAAGCGCCATAACAAGTCGCCATTTCCCCAGGTCTCCATTTGAAAAAACGGTATACTCAAGGCGCTGTTCTTTTAGAAATGCTTCCAATTCAGTTGATTCGGGAAGTCCATTTTCCAGATGTTCCTGTAACATGGTATTTTTTTGTTTCAGCAAAACGTCCACGTATTCAGCCAGCCAGCGATCCGCCATTTCGCGTTGTGTATGATAAAATGGAGCTGCCAGGATCAATACGTCAGACGTGACTCGAAGCGCTTCTTTTATAAATGAAACGCGTTTTTCGGAGGGAATATGCTCCAGAACATCCATACATATTGTGACACCAAACGTGTCGTTTTCAAACGGAAGCGGTTGATCTGGATCTATCTGTGTATAATCTGGAAGTTTGGCGGAAACCGTATCGACAACAGAACACTGATAATCTGGCAACAGTATTTTCGCCGGTAACAGAGATGTTCCGGTCAGCGTCCGAAAATAGCCTCCAATATCCAGAATATCCGGTTGATACAGCGGCGTTGTTTTGTCAGAAGTGGCGCAGCGTTTAAGCGTTTCAATAACAAATGCAGCTCCCCGATACCGTTCAACCTGATCAAACGTCATTCCTTTCATCACTCCGACTCCCATTATGCAGACCGCCAAGAATTTCATCGCAAAATGTCACAGCGGCTGGAGTTATTGCCAGCATCCTGGCTGTTTCATTTATACATTACCTGTATCCGTATTTAATAAAAAGGGTTTTTCAGACAAACGGGCGATTATTCATCTTGTTTGACAGTTTCAGACCTCTCTGGGCTGATTATTTTAGTGAAAACATACAAATGCCTGACAATCACAAGGGTCTATGAATCTTTTAGTTGGGTTTAGCGTATGCTATGGTGTGCTTGCAATTTGCTGTTTACCGGAGGCCAGGGTGAGTCGCATAAACGTTTCACTAATATCGGGAATAAGCGCAATATTTATTGTGACCGGGCCTGTTATTGTTTTGCTTTTTGGGGGCATTTTGGTTCCGATGGTATATCAGATGGAGTTCACGTCACCGGTTATGCCGATGCGCAGTGGTGACACCTGGACTCAAACGTTTTACTTTCCTGACAGACCGATTGAAGCTTTTTCACTGCGGCCGGCTACATATGGTCAGAATGCTGAGGGAACTGTAACGGTATGGATTGGAGCAGCTCAGATTCCCCCAGCAGCCAGCGCCACTGCTTTGGGTCGCGAATTGAGTATTGATCTCGGAAAGCTCCGGGACAATCGAATTCATACCTTTCGCTTTCCACCTCTTCAGCTTGAAACTGGCACAATTGGAGTCATTCGTTTGCTGGGGACAGACATTCGTAAAGATGAGTCGTTTACACTCTGGAAAAATACTGCCAATGCATACCCTGATGGCAGATTAATTGTTAACGAGCAAATCCAGAGAGGAGATTTGTTTTTCAAAATATACAGTCGATTTCGCGGATTGGATGCTCTTCGAACGCTCAAATCGCGGTGGCAGATTGGATTGCCTGGTGTATGGACAAGTGTGCTGTGGCCAATTATCGGATCATTCGTGCTGTTTTCAGGTATGTTTTTATGTTTCTGGAAGCTCTTTTCAAGCCGAAACCGGAGCGGTTCATGAAGTGGCCAGGTTTAAAAGCGCCTGTTGTGGGATTGTCTCTTCCATGGATTATTTTGTTTGTGATTGTGTTTGGTTTGGGACGCTTTGTTCCGGTAGCTTCAAAAGTAAGAACCGTTTTAACAACGGTTTATTTTGAGGCAGTCCGAGACTATTCCAGCGCTGCCAAGGTTATGGCCCGGGGTTCCATGCCCAGGGGTTCCGGAATGGAAATGTGGGAACGAGATGTGTACCGAAGCGCCGGAATGAGCATGATGCTTAGCGGCCGTTTTTCCGAAGCGGCCGATTGGTTCGGACAACTTGTAGATTATCGTGACGGTTTTACCGGTCAGCATCAAAAAGACTACTTCGCAAAAATATACAGGGGTATTTGTTTTCACAAACTGGGCTATTCTGATTTGGCTCGTCTTGACTGGCAAAATGCCGCTGAGGCGTTTCCTGATCGGCATGATGCATTTGTAGTTATGGGTCACGACCGATTGCTGGAAGGAGATATTGCCGGGGCTTATTCTTTTTATATTATGGCGCTGGAACGAGCGGGACAACTGGGGCCGATTTACGCCGATATTGGTGATGCTTGGCGATATATCGGACAAATAGAAATGGCCCGAAACGTGTACTACAGGGGATTACAGGTTGATCCAGCAGATGTGTTTTGCCGGCTTCGCACCGGCGAATTGTCGTTGGAGTTGGATAATGACACCTTTTACGCAAAACAGGCAGTAAACATTATCAGGCGAACAATGCCAACTCTTGGGGTTGTTGATACTCTGGAAAGAGCTGCTAACAATTGGATGCCGGGCAAACAATTACCTCATATTCCGGCTGCTCGGTTTGAACCGGGGCCGGCTTACACATGGAAAGTTGCTCCAACCCGTTTGTATTTCGAGTTTTTTCGGGAGGACTGGCATGGTTGGTAAAACCACAAAAAACTGTGTCTTGTTTCCTTTTTGGTTACCGATATGGATTGTTTTTGTATGTTTTGCTGTTTTGTATGCCGTCTGGACACCTCCGTTCATGTATCCAGACGAGCCGACCCATCTGGTTGGATGCCTGGAAACACTGGACCCGGCAATTCGAGAACGTCTTGAACGAGATGTGCTGGAACTGATGTCTGAGCATCATTTATGGGCGCGGGCCGGGGTTGAGTCACCGGTAATCGAGCCGGAAAAATTTTATCAGGCTCCCTTGCTTCGGATTGTTCCGACACAAGCCTCAAAACCCTTTCTATATTATCAGATAGCAGCTCGAGTTGTTGGATTGGCTGACTCGAAAAACCTGCTGGTCTCGCTATTTTTACTGCGTCTTTTTGGAGTTTTTTTGGCATCAATCTCTGTTGCTATTTTCGGGGTAATAGTAAAGGAAATTTTTACTGAACAAATGTGGCAGGTTGGAGCCATGACAATAGTATTTATTCCTCAATACGTTTACATGGCTGGAGCGGTTAATCCCATGACAACAGCCTGGATAACCGGCAGCATGTTGATATTATCCGGTTTATGGCTATTAAAACCCGAACGTCGTTACCAGGGTTGGTTTCTGTTACTGGCTGCCTGTGCCATAGCGCCGTTAACTCATCCATCTTCGCTAGCCTTGTTACCATTATGTCTGACAGCCGCAATATTGGGAAGAAAACGTCTTCGTCGTCACAAGATTCCCGGGTGGTTGTGGCCTCTTGCGGGCAGTGTATCGGCTTTGGCCGCTTTTATAATTACTCTTCGAAAACCATTTTTGGTGCGCTCAACCCTGTTGCGTTCGGCAGAGTTAATTCATGGTTTACGGGTATATCCTGATCAACCAGCGATCAATCCTGGCTGGTTCTGGGAGTTTTCAAGGTGGTTTTGGCGAAGTACCATTCTAAACTTCGGTTGGTTGACAGTCGAAGGAAATCAATGGATATATACGTTTTATACTATAATCGTTTGTGCCATTATTGTTGGTTGGTTTTTAAGGATATTGGGGCAACCCCAAAGACGTTCGGATGGTGACCCGTTAAAAGTTACTGTTCTGGTAGCTGGTTTTCTGTTTATGCTGTTGGCAGCAACGGGTCCGTATTTTATAAGAAGCAGTTTGTCTCAGGGACGCTATCTGTTTTCTGCGTGGCCTGTTATTGGAATTTTGAGCGCCTTGGGACTGAAATCATTCATTCCGGTCAAATATCACCTTGTATTTATAGGCCTATTTTTGTTTATAACTTGTTTTATCTGTTCATGGAGTTTGTATTTTGTGTTGATAACCCGGTTTTATTTTTGAGGGACAGACATTCGGAAATAAGGCGTACGGCTTAAGGCGGAAGGCTTAAGGGTTGCGAACTCCTGTTTTTTCCTTTTCTCCCTTTCTTTCGGCTGCGAAGCAACCCTTGGACGAGGGACAGACATTCAAAGACATTCAAAAAACTACTTTTGTTCTTTATTGCAGATAATCAGAGTGGCATATCCTTTAAAACCCAAAAACTTCCATATTGTGTCCAGACGAGTAAACAGCCAGACAAAAGGATAAATTAAAGAATACATTTTCAGTTGTTTTTTTAGCGCAGCGACCTCTTCGGCGGTCCCTGGCGAAATATTACCGTCTCTTTTACGGCTTTTGTTTTTCCTGAAAAATTTTACAAACACCAGATTTAGTAAAAACTCGACAAACTCAGTAAAAAAACGTGAATAGGTAGTGGAACTGCTAATGGTTAACCCCGCATCAGACATCATTTTTTCTAATTGTTTGGATGTATATCCTTCAATCACGTGACCGTATTGATCAGGCGTCAATCCGGCCATATTCTTCAGACGGTTAACAAGATAAAATCTTCCGGTAACCGGTGTCGAAAGAATTAATGTTCCTCCCGGTTTTAACACCCTTGCCATTTCGTTAACAAAGTTCATATCATCATGAAGGTGTTCTAGAATATCCAAAGAAACAATGACGTCAAATATGTCAGATCGATGAGGAATTGCATGCGGGGGAATGACGGCAACATTGTTTCCAACGAGTTCTTTGGTCGTTTTGACATTCACATAGTCCAAATCTTCGTGAAACCAAAGTCCTCCTTCTTGCTTTAGAAAATAACTGATTGTACCTTTGGAGCACCCCAGATCAAGACAAAGACAATCTGTCAAATCCGGAAGAATACTCCGAATAATTGCCAGTTTTTCTTTTTTTTTGAGTGTTTTATCAAATATTTTCAGTTGCCAGGCTAATGAATCGCTCAACATTTGCCCCCTTTTGTTCTTCTCTTACTGTATGTTTTGCTAAATATCAACTTTTAAACTTTTTGGGGGACAGACATTCAAAGTCGCTGCATATAGACTTTTCAAAACAATTGCGTTATACAACAGTGGTTTGTGTATTGAGCGGCCGTAAAACAGGAGATAGACGAATTATGGCAATTGAACGTGGAGAAAAAATCAAGTTTTTATTGGCATCAGAAAAGGAATCCGATCTGGTCATTATCACCGGCTGGATTCGGCAAAAAAGAGAAAGCAAGGGGATTGTTTTTTTATTAATTAATGATGGCTCATGTCTTTCTGGAATACAGGTTGTTGCTGATAATAGTTTAACCAACTTTGATATTGTCAGAAAAACGCCTATTGGTGCGAGTGTTCGTATACGAGGCAGCCTTAAAGAATCACCCGGAAAAGGTCAAAAATATGAAATTCATGCCGGCGAAATAGAAATTTTCGGCGGATGCGACGACGATTATCCTCTGCAGAAAAAAAGGCATGGTTTTGAATTTCTGCGATCTATAGCGCATTTGCGCCCCCGAACTAACAGTTTCGGCGCAGTTTTCAGAGTTCGCAGCGCCGCTTCTTACGCCATACATGAGTTTTTCATGGAAAATGGTTTTTACTACATTCACACTCCAATAATCACGGCATCCGACTGTGAGGGCGCTGGTGAAATGTTTCATGTAACGACGTTACCTCTGGAAAATATGCCTTTAACAAAGGATCCGCACGGCAAAACAGTGGTGGATTTCACAAAAGATTTTTTCAAGGCACACGCCGGTTTAACGGTCAGCGGCCAGCTTGAAGGCGAACTTTTCGCGCTCGCGCTTTCAGAAATTTACACTTTCGGGCCGACATTTCGAGCAGAAAACTCCAACACACCCCGGCATGCGTCTGAATTCTGGATGATTGAACCGGAAATGGCATTCTATGACCTTGATGATGATATTGAGCTGGCCGAACGTTTTATCAAACAAGTGACTACTCGAGTCCGTCATCGCTGCGCTGAAGACATGGAGTTTTTCAATCAGCGTATAGACTCAACGTTGAATAGTCGCCTTGATGCGATTGAAAAACAAAAGT
>PWNJ01000034.1 GCA_003558985.1 candidate division CSSED10-310 bacterium | reverse complement strand
TCCACGTCCGCAGGACTCGGCCGGTGGAGATATGCAGATAATTGTCCTCCGTGTACACCGCCGCAGACTGGTAGGTCTCGCGAAGATCAGGAAGTGTCTGGGTAGCCGCAAGACCACAGACTAAAAACAGAAACATCGACAAAACTGAAAAGGTCTTAAGCATACTGCGTTCTCCGTAGCTGAAATATTCCTTGGTGCAAAATAACTTCAATCATTCTCAGTTGTTGGTAAAATAAGGAGAAAAAACGACATTGTCGACGGCCAACCGTTGCCGGTCACCGCCGTCAAAACCACCCTTGCTGCCGATTCGGATCTCCAGGTCTTCTGTGACATCGCCGGTTGTAAAATAAAGGGTCTGCCGGGCCATTGCGCCATTGGGGCCGGGATCGATGAGCCCGGACGTATCCAATTCTGTAACAACCTCACCGGCGACGATCTCAACGAGAACATTACCGAGCTGCTCCGTCCGACCCCAGTCACCTGTCTGGTCAAAAAAGCCCAAATCAAAACTCAACGCATAAATCGTATCCGTCCGTAATGAGGTACCAGGAATCGTCGTGGCAATATACGATTTATTGTTTTCACGAATAACCGCCGCTGTGTTCAGGTTGTTGGTCAGAAGCGTGTGGGGGAAGGAATCATCGTTGACCAGGGCAAGGTCTCTACCTTCTTCGATGTTGAACCACTCCCATCCGCCCAATTGGATATATGTGCCGTCATCCACCCATGTAAGTGGAGAAGTGCCTGAAGCAAAATCACCCGGCGAGGCGTTCCATTGCTGGCCGGGGTCTTCCGGCACGCCATGAGCATTGGTGATTGAGACAACAAACTGCCCATTTAGAATTAAATTGGGCTGTAAAAAGTCATCTGCGAGCCACTCCGCAGAAAATTCGTTGAAAACCGCAAAGCCCTTTTGTGAAAGCCAATAATGAGCAAACACCAATAAATCTGAAAGGTCAACGATGCAGTCATGGTTGTAGTCATAGGTCAGCTGATTGATGGCCGGTATGCAAACGCGACTGTCCGGCTGTCCGAGGAAAGTCAGATATGCAATTTCTTGATCATCGAGTGCATAATCATAAATTCGTACATCATCGATTCCACCATGAAAATATGACGTGGTTTGACCTGGGCTTATCTCAAAAGCCCCAATCAGTACATTACCCGCAGGAATCGTATTGATAATTTCAGAGGAACTGGCGTAAATATCAGTTTCCCGCTGACCATCAATGTAAAGACGAATCTGATCGATAGAAGGCGTATTATCGACTGGCAGCACTGCAGCGACATGATGCCATTGACCGCTGCTGATTGAAGCATTTGTACGAATCAACGGCCCTCCTGAATAAATGCCAATTCCTCCGTTTGAAAAAACACCGAACAGGAACTGCTGGCCGGCAACATGCGGCCCCCAACTCAGGATCGTGGCGTTATTGCCAAGTGCTTCGGGTTTGACCCACGCGCTGACGGTGCGGAATGTCTTGCCGCTGATACCCGTAAATCCAGGAACCTCGATATATGTGTCACCATTAAAGTCAAATGCCTGATGCAAAACTCCCTCCGTATAGGCTTCCTGCCCAATGATAACGCCGTCATAGTGATGAAAAGAAGTATCATTAACACTTCCATCAAAAGGATAATGAATCGATGGATATGGCACTGAGTTTTCTGAAAAATCGAACACAATAACCGTAACCGTCTGTTTGGGAACATCCACAACAAAACGATTTGGACTCGTTATTGTCGCCGTGCTCAAAAACCCTTCAGCATGGCTATCATTGTTCCATTGACGATAATTTACTGGGCTGCTGATTGAACCAGTGTTAAGTGTAAAACCGTATTCACTGTGGTTATCGTCTGTGTTATTGACTACCCACACAATGATACGATTGCCGTCCTGCCGAAAAGCACGGGTAATCAGGGTCTCATAGACAATCGCTTGGCCATCATGATCAATGATCTCGATCGGATATGCATTGGCTGTTTTAGAGGTAATTGCGCGTCGAATGCCCCCATGTAGATCCTCACGGGAATAATTCCACCATACCATTTGACTGAATCCCTCGTCAAAAGAATCAAAGATGGCTGCAAGGCAGCGCTCCGAACGTTCAATTTCGGTGTCAACACCCAATGTGCTGGCCCTTGTGAAATGAACCTCGGTATGCCACTTTGGCAGAAAACGGGCCGCTGCCGCAAAATTTCTCAGTTGCGAAAGCGGTCTTGGCCCCGGATAATAGTGCGTCCCAGCAATATCCAGACGGTCATCCCAACCATTGTCAAACAGATTATCCAACCATGTAGCGCCATTTCCTGGCCCAAATGTGTCGGGGCCGATCAGTACAGGAACATTAAAGTCACGCTGTCCGGCCAATATTCTCAGCTCATCGATAGTATTTTTGTGCCGCCTGGGTGTGATATTGCCTTCATTATATTCGCGCTCGTTATCAATACCAAGAATATGAATAAAAAATCCGTGACTTTCCATAAACTCCAGAAAGTCGGCCAGCATCAGTGCATATTGGTCAGGAATAATCCCGGTGGAGTCCTTTACCCAGTCCGGAAAACTGTTTGGACCTTGAAGTTTTTTGCTGGCAAAGAACAGTACATCGGCATTCGCATTCCTCGCATTCGTCATCGCATTCAGCGTATCCTCATAATATTCAGCAATAACTTGGCCAGGGCCCGGATGAGCCGGGAAATTTTCGTCTCCCCAGATAGGAATTCGCAGCATATTCATTCTGTCTTCCACAAACAATGTGTGAGCATATGACGGTGTCACATCATTGGCTTTCGCCGCCCATTTGATATCGAATCCCCATCCATCAATTAATTGCCCCTTGCGATGTGGAAAAATCAATGCCTCTGAGGCTTCGGCGCAGCACAAAAACCCTAAGCACTGTATAATAATGGTCAACAACCATACTCGCGTAAAACGAGTAAAGCCTCTGCAACATTTCAACTTAACGAAATAGTCTGTCTTTTTCATCTAACGACTCCAATCAACTGTCATCCTGTTATATAACAAAAGCACATGATTTCTTTGATATCTTTTTCAAATAGCGAATTGCTGGCTCAGTTCTGTCAAGTGCTGACACCAACTTACTGAATAATAATATCCGGCCTGGCAAAAAACCCCCTTCTGCTCCACAAGTCTGAATCAGTAGTCAACACCAATGTTAAAAAACGGTCTCGATCGGACAAAGGAATGTTTATACGTTTAGCGGAATCCTCAGCAGTTATATTTTCAAGTTCAAACCGAACTTCGCCGTCAATTAACACAAAAACATCAACACCTGCGCGTCCCGTAGGTACGTATAAACTTTCAAAAGCGACTAACCTAGCACCCGGCAACACACCTCGCATTTCACGTAGATCGAAGGTGATCCCGGAATTGGCATGCATAGAAATGGACGGATTCTCCGAAGTACCGTATCGAACACCTTGGAACATCTGACGATATTGTCCGTCTGCAATCAAAAAACCATTGGAAATTTCCGAATGATACTGGCCGTTTGTTTCCGGACTATCTCTGAAAATATCCCCGCGCGAGCTGACAAATGTCGGTGATTGACTTCCATCCGGGACAAATACACCGTCAACAAACCTTAAATGATTGGTAACAGTGTATTGCGCTAACCCTTTTTTGCCGTCCAAGTGTCTGATGTAGCCTTGGCTCACTTGTCCATTATCGGGATTAATCGAAACATTCGCTGTTCCTGTTCCGAAACCGTTACCATTACCAATTACATCAGCAAGTTCAATCCTGTCCTGGCCTCTCCAGACAACCTCGTGATCCGAGTTAATTCGGCGAGCAAATATTTTTGGGTTCAAGGGTCGCTCTTCAACGTGCCCGGTTAATGCACATAGATGACGCGCCAAGCCATCAAATATATCAATATTAATTTTTCCTTTAATACCGGATAAAAGTTTGACTTTGCCTTCGAGTACATGGACTTCGACATCTCCCTGATTGCCCACTAAAACACCAAACTCGGTACCTAAATCGATAATTCTTGAGTGTGGCGTACACACCGTAAAGCCGTATGCCTGCTCCGAAACAGATACATATAGTTTACCGTAGTCAAGCATAACTTGATCGCCCGTTAAAATGCTGAACGCCGCAGGGGCTTCCACAACTA
>PWNJ01000093.1 GCA_003558985.1 candidate division CSSED10-310 bacterium | reverse complement strand
GGTTATCACAAGTCAGCGTAATTCGTTTATCAATAACAAGGTGTTCGTTGTATTCGTATATTATTCCACTTCCTGGTGGATGTACTTCCTCCCCCCAGATGTTGATGGTGTCGCCGGGCTGGGCCGCGGCAAGGGCGTCATTGATGGTTGTGAAAGCATCTTCAACTGGACAGTCCTGGCAAACATGATGCGTTGCTGGTGTCGGTGTTGCCGTCTGCCCGGAAACACCCGCAACCAGGATCAGACAACCGATAAATATGTAAATTGATCGTTTCATTTGATTCGTCTCCTTTTCTATCAATTATTCTATCCATTCGATCATTACCGGATCGCTGTACACCCTTCGATTGAAATGGGACATGACCCAGAAAAACAGATGATCGTGATACATTGCTGCGCCGATAAAATCGTAAGAGTATTCATCATCTTTTGTGAAGCGGGCATGGATAAAGTTACCAGCATACGTTTCAACCAGCACAAGATAGCCACTCTCTTTTGATGTCGACGGGTTCCACGACAGCACATATCCAAGGATCTGAAGATCTGACGGACTGCCCGGCAACAGTCCTGTTCCCGGAAGCTGGTGAAATCCAATGGATAACATTCCATAATCAGGATAATTCAGTTCACTGATAACTCCGGGATTTAACGTATATAATCCTCTGTCCAGACACGGTGATGTATCCGACAACAAATACACGTCCGGATCGCCTGTGTCAAAGTCAGGATCGTCATACAGACTCCATCCCGATAAAACATCTCCAATACCCGTTTCGACCGGCGGAGTAATATCCCCGGCATGGAAACAGTTGTGAAAACTGATGAAATCACATCGAAGGTCACTGTTTTGCAAATAGATCGGATAGTTTGAATTGCTGACGATATTGTTGAAGAAAAACGGTCGGTTCATGATTTGTGCTCCATGAATCGCATGTTCCGTCACTGACAGCGCGCGATGGTTGTTGACAAACGTGTTATTGTACACCAGCGGAGTCTGAATATTCGGAACGGCATCCGTACTGCGAAAATGCGATAATACAGCACTCTGATAAGGTTCCATCGCTTGGTTCAGACCATGGCCGTTTCCGATAAACAGATTGTCACGGCATATCACATTGCACCCCTTGTCGAACACCACTCCCGCAAGATAACAGTTACGAAACGCATTGTATGCCAGATGATGATGCAATTCCAGTCCAAGAACTCCAATATAACACGTATCAAACCGGTTATGTAATATCTGCGCCTGTTGAATCGCTGTGCTGACGCAGATTATTGTCATTCCGATACCGTTAAACATAAAATCGCAATTGCTGACATGAATCGGAGAATGCAGCCACAACGCCGGATCCTTGTTGTGATGTCGCCCGAAATCCCAAATCGGCTCAGACCGGTCATAATACAAAGGAAGATGATCATTCATCATATCATGTAAAATCCCCTCTTCCGGCGCCTGATATCTGTTCAGCGCCCATTGGGGAATTTCGTTGGGCAGATCGTCATTCCATGTCAGTTCATTGTCGGCATGCATGAACCTGAGATTCCGAATGGTCAGGGAGGTGCCACAATCAATGATTATACCCAGTCTGGTGACATGCGGAATCAACGGTTTGTCATTATCATAATCCGAATAGAGCGTGTACAGGACCGGCTTAACACCGTTTTTCACCACGCCTTCAAGCACAATATTCTGCCGCCATGCTGGGACAGCAATCCGCGTTTTATAGGCATCGTTTACCTTGCCTGATACATCCCGTGTCTGATGCACCCGAACCGTGTCATGCGAATGCAGACGTGGTGTATTGAAAATCGTATTCAGGTTGTTCATGCCATACGGCGCATCCGGGGTCACATCCCAAACAAACGGCTCATCGGGTGGATCGAATGTCGCCTCACTGATATCCCATGTCATCACACTGTTTCCGGTTACCGAATCACCGACCGTTCTGAATATCCGGGTACCGTTCGTATATGCCGCATTGTGCCGGGATGCATTAAAACTTCTGCAGACCCACTGCCATCCATTTTCAGGATGCGTCAAATCCAGTTCCAGAATACCCGGTTCCGGATCACCGTTTTGTTTTTCACCCCCAAAGACCCGCAACGTGTGTGCACGGGGATTCAAAACCACGGCACTGTGTATTCGGCATTGTGGACTACCATTATTATCCGGTAAATTCGGCAATGGTTCAACAACAGGATTGACCCAATCATGTTCACCGGTCACAGGGCATACAGACGGATAAACAGCTTTGACTTTGTACCCCTCCGGATTTGCACCCAGCGAACGGGCACCCCCGACAAGGATAACCCGGGGAATCGGTTGCCCGTCATTGTCAACAGTGCCATAATACGGATCGAATACAGCGCCGGCACCATAGACCTGAAATACATCATCCGGAGATGTCTCCTCAAAATCCACTGTAATACACATCTCAAAGTTCCATTCATTGAAATCCACGACACCAGGATCGACCGGTGTCAGCTCGCGTTTGAATGTACCCACAAATGCATCCGGTCGTACCGCCAGTTGCGACGCAGACAAGCCACCAAACACCAGAAACGGATACTCCCCGTCTTCAATCTCCGTTTCGCGACAAAACAAGGGTACCATCTGGGCATAACATCGTGCGACCGGCCAGGTCTGCGACGGTTCCGGTTCAACCCTGTACCAATGATGCCGTGTATCACCACTGATTCGATATTGTGCATTCACATACAGTTCATCGGTAACCTCACTGTTATTGGCTATCAGTGGATTGGACCGATTCTGTTGCCGAATGCCACCGAAAACCACATAGTTGATGCGTTCACCCTCATTGATAGCCAGTTCATTATAAAAAGGTGTGACCTGGCCTTCAATGGACGGAATGATGATCGCGCTGTGTGCAAACCGGCCATGAGGGGGATAATCCGTGCTGTCCTGGATATTCACGGGATTTGTGCACAACCGCCGCAAATAAAACGGGTCGGTTTCATGATCCTCCCATCGATACATACCGTGTTGATCGGGTGCAAATGAGACAAACCGGAATGATTGAAGTAATCCGTGAGAATCAATGAAAATATCTTCATTGCTGCCGGCATTTACTCCCCGACCCCCATAAAGCCAGGCACGGTTGCTTTCCAGACCGCCATATGTGTCAAAATGCAAGACCATCGTCGCATCGGTGCGATACGACATCGGATTGGTTGAAATAATCATTTCGTACCAATCGGGATTTGGGGACGAAAATACCGGAAGACATATCGGAATCATCCATAACACAATGAAAGATACCAAAACAAACTTCATGTCAGACCTCCTTTTCAAAACATGAGAAATATCGAACTTACTGTATAATATTATGGGGGGGGGGCAACATGTCAAGAGTTTTTCTCAAATTAGGGAAAAAATATATGGTTAAGAAAAAAATAACAGGTCTTCTGAGTCTTTTTCTGGTGTTTGACAAAAACAGCAAAACCGATACTCTTTAAAGTACGGGAGGACTAAACGATGCGATTCCTGCAAACCATTCCATTTATAACAGTCATGATGATCTGCCTGACGGTATCTGTCCGGGCCGATGATTTTTATGTGGATGCGTATTATGGGTGTGATGAGACCGGTGACGGATCACAGGACAATCCATGGCAACATTTGCAGTTTGCTCTGGATTCCATCGAGGGCACCGCCGAAAATCCCCATACGGTGTATCTGGCTAAAGGGGTCTATCAGCGCGTGGATGATATCGGATCAGGAATCACACCCGGAGACTACATCAGTATTGTCGGGGAATGTGCCAATGAAACAGTGATTCCACTTTTGTGGTTAACAAATATCCAAGGTTCACATGTATCAGATGTAGCCATTGGATTCATAAGTTTGATTAACCTTTCAGATGCTATTCTTTCAAACTGTATATTCAGTGCCCAACAATCACATGCAATTGCCATCTTTGTTACAAATAGCCATGTAAGAATATCAAATTGTAATATCACAAGCGCTATGGATGTTTTTCAAATAAGATATGACTCACACGTCACCGCCAAAAACTGTATTTTCACTCATTACAATCGTATCAATCATGCCAGCAGCACATCCAGCCCGGTCATCACGTACAGTTTGCTGGACCGGAATTATCCGGGTGAGGGGAACATTGTCGGGGATCCGAAGTTTGTCCGGCCCGATGCGTTTGATTACCGGTT
>PWNJ01000109.1 GCA_003558985.1 candidate division CSSED10-310 bacterium | reverse complement strand
ATGGGTGAAGTAAACGTGCCTGCTAATTGCTATTGGGGAGCACAAACGGAACGTTCACGAAACAATTTTCAAATAGGAAATGAAGCGTCGTTTATGCCTGTAGAAATAATTCATGCATTGGCATATCTGAAGAAAGCAGCCGCGATAACGAATCATCAGTTGGGTGTGCTGGTGAATGACAAAATGGAGCTGATAGCAAACGTATGTGATGAAATCATTGCGGGCAAACTTGACCAGGAGTTTCCTTTGGTCATATGGCAAACGGGTTCCGGAACTCAAACGAATATGAATATGAACGAAGTTATTGCTAATCGGGCCCATGTGATGCAAGGCAACAGATTAGGCGAAGGCACGCTTTATATTCATCCCAATGATGATGTTAACAAATCACAATCCTCTAACGATGTTTTTCCCGCTGCTATGCACATTGCAGCATATAAACTGGTCGTTGAGAATACTCTTCCCAATATTGAAACGTTGGCAGAGACTTTCAATAACAAATCGCAAGAGTTTAAAAATATTGTTAAAACAGGTCGCACTCACTTTATGGATGCGACTCCATTAACCCTGGGTCAGGAGTTTTCAGGTTACTCACAACAACTGACGAATAGTTGCAGAGCAATTAAAAATGCTCTGGAAAGTGTTCGTGAATTGGCCCTGGGCGGAACATCTGTTGGCACAGGATTAAATACTCCAGAAGGATATGATGGTTTAGTGGCAGAAAACATTGCGGAACTAACGGGTTACCCATTCATTACGGCGCCCAATAAATTTGAAGCCATCGCAGCACATGATGCTATGGTTGAATTATCGGGAGCATTGAAACGTTGTGCTGTATCATTGATGAAAATAGGTAATGATATCCGTATGTTAAGTTCCGGGCCTCGTTGCGGAATAGGTGAAATCATTATTCCTGAAAACGAACCAGGTTCATCCATTATGCCGGGAAAAGTGAATCCTACACAAGCTGAAGCATTAACAATGGTATGCGCTCAGGTAATGGGAAATGATCTGGCAGTATCCATAGGCGGCTCAAACGGGCATTTTGAGTTAAATGTCTTTAAACCACTTATCGCTGCCAATGTATTACATTCAGCACGCCTGACAGGTGATGCCTGCGCGTCATTCAACAAAAATTGCGTTGCAGGGATTCAGCCCAATTTACCTGTAATAAAACAACATCTTGAAAAATCTCTTATGCTGATAACGGCTCTCAATACACATATAGGGTATGATAATGCCGCTAAAATTGTAAAGAAAGCAAATGCTGAAAACAAAACGTTACGTGAAGCAGCATTGGAACTTAATCTTGTAACCAATGAGCAATTTGACAAATGGGTGAAGCCGGAACTTATGTGCGGATCAATGGATTAGTGGGCGCCTGACTCGCGGCCCTACCCTTTGACCTTGAACCTTGAACCGGCCCGTAGGGGCGTGGTTTCCACGCCCTCAAAAGGTTGCGTGTTTGTCTTTTCTTTCATGGCGTTCTGTGCATCCCATCATAAATACGCGTTGATTTATGGTTGTTCGGGATGGTGCCCCAAAGCAGATGTAGAGACGCCCGGTTGGGCGTCTCAAAGGTCAATGGTACCGATAATCTTTCGCCAGAGGCAGGGGCGTTCGGCGAACGCCCTCAAGAGGATGCATGCTTTGTGGTTTAAATCATTGATATAAAACGTTATTGCCGACCTATGAGGACGCCGGCAAGCGACGCCCCTCCATTGATTTTCATACCATGTATGGCCTTGCGTTCACCCTATTCCGACGAAAATGGTACCGCACACCTTTGACCTTGAACTCGGTTATTTGGGATTAAACCCCCCAAAAAGGAAAAAAAAGCTTAACATTTCATTGTGATGTGATAATTATTTCATTTATGACGCAATTAAAACACTTGAAAAGATTGCAAAAGTTTTGAAAAAGGAATTAGAGATAACGATCCGGTAACTGCCCCACCGGTCATTGCGCCCAGCCGAATATCGCGTCAGCCAGATTGCTGACCAGTTCACCCTGGTGCGCCAGAGCGGCATACAACACGGCTCCATCGAACTCGCCCGCACCCTCAGGCCAGATGAATTCCGGGATGATGCTGATGGTTTCGTCCGTGTTACCGGGAACCGTCCTGTCCATCCAGTCCAGCTCCGGAGGATATTGAACCCAGGAGGGAAAAAACCAGAAATCCCCTGTTCCGACAGACAGGGCGACGAAGAGTTGTGCGTTGGAAAGCTCCTGTGCCAGATTCACCAGTCTCACATCAGCAAAAAACGGTTCACCGGGATGAAATACGCGATCCGGCATGTGAATACTCAGGTAAATATCGTCTGACGGAATCACAAACCGAATGGGTATTCGGACCAGGTTACGGCGCAATCCCCAGCCGTCCGGCCCGAAGTTGTCCATGTTCTGCATATAGTACAAAAATGCGTTTTGGCCGACCTTAGTGAAACTGATATCAGGCGCATCGTGGTCAATGAGGGACGGATATGCTTCCTGACGGATGTTCCGGGCCGCCAGTTCCGGGGTGGCGCGTTCGCATGGCGGCCAGCCGAAAACCGTGCTGCGGATCATTTGCGGTTCAGACCAGTTGATCAGATCATTTGAACGCGACAGGAAAAAACCGCATGTTTCCTCACCATCAACAGGGAAAACACTGGCGCCGATAAGCATGAACTGGTTCAGATACGTGTTCCAGGTCAGACTTCCGCGCAAATCTCTGATTGTCCGGTTACTGATGAACGCCGGAAGAAGCGCTTGAGGATCCTCGGGTTCATCGGGGTATGGAACAACCAGAGGTATGGAAAAATCCTGTCCGTCCCAGATAAGCCATGATCCGGGATCGGACACATCATGGGTTCGCATGATGCATGTGCCGCGTTCTGCGGCATTGGTGTTGGATGTTATGGCAAAAAATATCACGTAATAATGCCCGTTGTGAAACACAATATTGCTTGGCTCGAAATAGCCGTGAGGTGGCGGGACACGCCCCGGCACAGCATCCGGATTCCATTGAAACGGCGGAATTGCGACCAGATGGTGAGGGCTTTCGGGCTGAGTGAAACTGCGTCCGCCGTCATGTGAGACTGCATAGGAGAAAAAATTGTACCAGCAGGGATTCGACGGATCGGTTACACCGGGCTTGCAGTTTGGAGCATACGGATCGTGATATTCGTTGTGAACCAGAGCATGAATTGTCACGCCATCCTCGCTATAGAGCGATGTGATCCACTCCTGATGGTCAAATGTCTCAACCGGCCATTGATCTCCGGATTGAAAAACCGGTATGCAGCTTCTTTCAAGCGTGTTAAAACACGGCCCGAACAGGAAATGGTTGTCAGGCGCATTGCCGGAAGCCAGAACAATTCCGTCGGGTGTGCGAACCGCGTGAGCATAGACATCCGGCAAGTCCAGTTCAGCACAGCGATCCACCTGATAATCGAATACCGTTTCTTCCGGTCCAAGTTCCAGAATGATGGGACCGCTCCAACCGGCGCCTGACGTGTCCGGCACAGACATATCCCTCAAACCGTCCGTTCCAGCGCTCAGAACACACGGAATCAGAGTTGTCATTGTCGCGATGACAAAAACAAACAGCATTCGAGTCGTCGTTTTGTGTGTCATTTCGTATTCTCCCCCATGTGTTTTGCACCTGTTTGTTTTGCGTGACGCCACGACGAAAAAGGTTTCGGGCGCATGTTCGACCTTCCGAGAATCATTTTAGCACACAATTCGGAAAAGCTGAATGTGCCAGGCAGATTGACGAAGAAAATCCAGTATTCAGAAGACGACCAAATGCAGAGACACCCGGCCGGGCGCCGGGGCGGTGGGGCAAGGGGGCGGTGGGGAGATGGGGTGGGCGTGGCCGCGCCTACCCTTTGACCTTGAACCTTGAACCGGCCCGTAGGGGCGTGGTTTCCACGCCCTCAAGAGGACGTATGATTTGTGGCATAAATCGTTGATATAAAAACGTTTTTGCCGACCCATGAGGGCGCCGGCAAGCGACGCCCCTCCATTGTTTTGTGATACCATAAATGACCGTGCTTTCTCCTCTCTTCCGACGAAGACGAACACACCCTCATGGGGCTGTCCGGACCAGACGAAATCCGAGGTTGCTGTATTTGAATCCCGGATGATCATCCATACGCATGGCTGAGCGGCATCGTCTGGCATCAAAATAAAAACTGCCGCCGCGT
>PWNJ01000111.1 GCA_003558985.1 candidate division CSSED10-310 bacterium | reverse complement strand
TGTCATCGTGAAAATTTCTGCTGAATGCTGTTCGGGTCAAATCGCGTCGGCGCAATGTTTCCAGAAGCTCACCCGATGAATTGAATCGGTAACCACTGAAATTTGATACGCGGGTTCCTCGGGCTACCTCAAGATACAGAGCGCCGTAACGCTGCCCTTCAAGGTTGTTGATCATAAAAACTTGTCTTTCATGCAGAGTGACAGTGTCACGTCTTTCTGAAACGTCAGTATTGGAATACAGCACAACGGCATCCGTATCAGAACTCTGGGTAACATACGGCCGGGCCAGAGCGCTGCTTATCCATTCCGGAACTCTGGCAGATGAGACACCGGTAACTGCACAGCACAAAAGAATCAGAGCTGTCAGTTTCATTCAGAGGACTCTCTTTCAACAACGACATGCTGGTTGCCAGCTTGAATAATTTCATTATAGGTTTCTTTCAGAAAACCGAGCGCTTCCTGTCGAACCATACTGCCCCGCAGCGCTTTTCTCCATGTAGCCTCAAGCTGTCTGTCATCGACTTTGTTATAGGAGACCCTGTACATTAAAACATCTCTGGGAGAATTAATGATCACGTTTCCCGGGCGACTTTTGAAAACATATTCTTCGGGCAAATTCCAGGTAACTTCCCGTTCTATGACATGGGGATAGTTGAACATTATACGGCTGTGACGTTCGTCAACATCAAACGGATTGGTTCGAGGAAAAACCAGTCCCTGCAAATCCATCAACATCATGTCGCCAGCCTGATCCAGTTCATACGGATATTCACATACCATCTTCAAAATCAAGGGCTCGGAATACGATTCCAGATTTTCAACAGAAAAATCTATAATTTCAACCTCGTCACCAAAAATGTCTTTTGCCAGGTTTTCTTTCACTTCACCACGCTCCTGCTCAGGAAAATACAACAATAAACACCGAAGATCATAACTTCTGTAACGATTATATTCTGTTCTTCGTTCGGTTGTCGCCAAACCTTCTTCGGGATCAAATGTTATCTCTGAAACTGTTCGTGAAACATTGTCCTGAAAATCGTCAAGAGGTAATTGTTCAAAAGCGGCCGAATTCTCTCCCAAAACAAATACCTGGGTACCTCTAAGAGCTGATTCGGTCATATTGGGCGGCATAAATCGTTTGGAAGGTGAAAACCACCAGGATTGATTGTCGATGGTCACTTTCAGCAAATATTCAGAAAACTGGTGAAATGATTGCGTGTTAGGATCAACACATCCCTCATCCCAGGGCAAACCAAACACCAGATTGATGTCCGCTTTGGGAAACGCGGCATCTATCAGAGCAGCAAGAATATAATTTATCTGCAGGTCTGTCACAAAGTTGTGCTGCAATAAACGTCTGAGATTGCGAACATTGCTTAAACTGTTCAGATCCGACTCGGTAATGGATTCCATTTCCTCACGTGACAACATCGAAAGCGCTGTATAATTGCTTATTACATAGTCATAAACCGCAAACAGCCTTTCTTCATCCGATTTGAAATCCTGTGCGTTGATTTCATCTGAAACAATGTTTCTGGCTGCCCTGTTCGAGCTCATAAATTGCCGAAACTGTTGTCTGTAAACACGTTGTGTTTCGTTTGACCAGAATGTTGCAGCGTCAACATGAGTATCTTTATAAAAAAAGTGGATGGATTCACGAAGACACGAATATGCCAGACTGTAACTCTCTTCTGTCAGGGCAGGTATATTCTTTCGGGTAAACGTATATGCCGGATTGCCGCCGGGTCGGGTCTCCTGTATTTCCGCCGTCTCTATGTTATTCGTAATGGAATAGCCCCAGGGATATGTATGCCAGGGCACAAACGTTACTTCAGAATGCAAGGTAAACAGATCGGTCTGAAACGGCCAATAGGATAATTGACGAAGTCCGGTATAGCTTCTGCTGTACGTGAACTCAACAACAGCGCCAACTTCCAGCGACGGAAACGCAATGCTTAACTCACGCTGTCTGGCACGGCCACGTCTGACAATCGGTTTTCTTAAAATTTCCGATCGTCCGATACTGACCGTTGTACCATCCGGAAGATACACGGTACCCCCTACATCACTGACGTTTTCCCGGGCGGGAAAGAATCTGACGGTGTAATCACCATAATCCTCAATGCCCTTTCGCGTCACAAATCCAATCTTATAAGTATAGGTTTTGCGTGACAACTCCCGGGTGAACTGGTGATCAAAATAACCCCTGGCTTCAAGCATAACTGCATCATATCCATCATAATCAGCGGGATTGAAAACAATGTCATCTGCAAAGACACTCAAAAAACCTCCGGTAAACAGACCAAAAACACAAATAAACAAAATATGTGACTTCATAAGAAATCTCCTCAAATGTTTTAACCGCGACAGAATGAAATGTCCTGAAAATTATAAAACACCAGAAAAGACAGGTCAAGAATTTTCGACACATCTACAAATTGAGATTTATATATATAAACACAGGTATGAAGTCGTTCTCAGTTTTTTAGCTCAGAATCAATCAATCGGATCAAAACAGCCGTCACCGATTCCAAGAGATGCCAGAAACACTATCTGGGAATCAGCCGCTGTAATGACGCCGTCAGCATTGCAATCTGCGGCACACGCTTCAAGATATGTGGGTGTCTGAATGCCCAGAGCGAACTGAAAAATCAGTTGTGCATCCCCGGCGGTCAATACGCCGTTAAAATCAACATCGCCATGATGCAGACATTCGAAATTGGTGAAAACGCAGTCACTCAAGGACGACTCCCTACAATAGGTAAACGATGAAACCCGATAATAATACGTAAACTCTTCGTCAATCGTGTCGTCAACAAATTCAGTTGTCCAGCTTTCGCCGATCAGAATCATGTCCTCAGGATCACATCCGATTTCGGACCGATAAATACGAAATCCTTCGGCATCGGGCACATCCGGCCAGGTCAGCGTGATTTCGTTGGCGCCCGAATAATACAGATCAGGGTATTCCGGCGCTGGAGCAACCGGACACGGCATTGGAACACCCATTGTAATGCAGTGAATGGCCCCATTAGCACTGATGATGCTGCTGCTGTCAACGCCGACAATATCGTAATCCGGCATCAGAGTCTCGTACAATGCCAAAGCATCTGCATCCAGTGAAATATTATATGTCGGCACAATTACTTTGTTGTTCAGAATCAGTGAATTGGTATAGGTTCTGAAGCCGCTTCCCATGGGTATGCGGACGACGTTATAGGGTTCGCCGTTCGGAGCAGTCAGGGTTTCCAGAAACGCGGCATTGTCTTCCAGAATCGTGTAGTTTGTATTGCCCGGCGCGACCTGGTTCACAATAAATGTATTTTCATCCAGTAACTTCATGAACATATCAATGTGCTCGGTACCGTCACCGATCATTGGAGTCATAATAATCATTTGTTCGCATCCGAAATAATCCAGCATGATCTGATCAACCTGCTCCGGTGTGTATTGTGAATTGTTCTGCGTGTAAAGCCGTGTGGTGGCAAAACAGGTGCCGCAGCCATCGGCGATAAAATTGCCGCCTTCATACAGCAGATTCGTTGTGTACACCGGTATATCCCAGTGATTGCCAAGCCAGACCGGAAAATTGTTGTCATTCGGACGCTGGGGGCGATCATAGTTAAAATTGATAATTTCAGGTTCGCCCTCTTCATCAAACACCCATAACGGACCGTAATCCCGCATCCAAATACTGTCACTTGTTGAAACCAGGAACCGTATATTGGTCATGGGTATGCCCCAGGCGTTAATCAGGTTTGTAACAGTGTTCTGTTGAGAAGTGTTATTAAGCCATATCCATACCAGGCCCTCTTCCTGCGCCTCACGAATCAAACCTTCAAATGTTTCCGAATACCACGAATGGCCTGTGTACCGAATCAAAATACCGGCCATCGGCCAGTGTTCTGCCATGGAGACCGGATCGTAAAGCGGCGCTGATTCTTCCCAACGCTGCGGAACCGGCCACAAACCAAGCTCCCGCATGCGTTTTTCCTCTTCTGTTTCACCCTTGGGCAACAGATCTTCGGATTCGTCATCAGAAAAGGACAACGGCCATAATCCGGCCTCGCGTATTGCCATCTCTTCAGCCGTTTCACCTTTCGGCAGCAGTTGATCGTATTCGGCAGCATAGCCAATCGATACAGCAACAAAAACCGAAACAAATAAACATATAACGACACGTGTTTGTAATGATTTCAACCAATTTACAACAATCGCCTCCATTCATCGAACATTTTTTTAAGCA
>PWNJ01000144.1 GCA_003558985.1 candidate division CSSED10-310 bacterium | reverse complement strand
CACCGCCCCCCCCGGCCGGTCAGGGTATTTCGCCTTCCAAGAAAGAAAAAATACCTGCTGGTCTTCTGGCAATCTTTCTGGGCTCGCTGGGTATTCACAAATTTTATCTGGGATATCAGAAAGAAGCGCTGATCATGCTGTTGGTATCAGTGGTCGGTGGAATTATCACGTGCGGCGCCGTATCCGGTGTTGTTGGTATCATTGGTCTTGTAGAAGGCATCATGTATCTGACCAAGAGTGATGAAGAGTTCCAGGAAATGTATGTAAATAATCAGAAACCCTGGTTCTAATTCCATTTTTTGCCAAAAACTTAACCGCCAAAACCGGTTTTACCGGAATGGCGGTTTTTTATAACCATCAGACCGTAAAGACAATGAACGGACAGGTTCGTAATAGACACGCTCATGTTTTTTGGGGGTGAAGCTTTTATGAAACGCGCAGATACTGATTATAACGGGAGCGCTTGCCTCATGTATTCACTAAAAAACCTTTTTGTTTAATTTCGATCTCAGCTCTCATCCGCTTTGCGGGTGTGGCAGGGCACGAGAAGAATTGTCTCTTTTCGCAACCTTTTTAGCTGACCATCGCGGCCAACGCTATCGAATACAACTTTGTTTTGACCGAATCGCCTCTTGAAGACAACACCGCCGTTTTTCTGGCGCCGGCTACCATGGCTCCCACGTCTGCTCCAGCCAGTTTTGTATTGGCCTTGTAAAACGCATTCCCCGCCTCAAGGTTGGGAAACAACAAACAATCGGCATCACCAGCCACATCGCTTTTAAACTTTTTGATCTGAACGCTTTCCATATCAATAGCCAAATCCACAGCCATCGGCCCGTCCACAATCGCATGTTTAATTTGACCGCGTGCTGCCATCTGAGTCAATATCGCGGCATCCACGCATGACTGCATCTTTGGATTTACCTGCTCCGTCGCAGCAATTACAGCCACTTTCGGAGTTTCAATACCAAGTTTCCTGGCCGTATCAATCAAATAATTCAAAATCGCCATTTTCTGTTTCAAATCAGGCTCCGGAATAATTGCAACATCAGCAACAATCATCAGTTTGTGATAATTGATGTTTTCCATGATTGTTACATGACTCAACACCGCATTGGGCGCCATCAACCCGGATTCCTTATTCAATATCGCTCGCATATACTGATCGGTGCCGACAAGACCCTTCATTAAAACATCACCCTCGCCGGCATTAATTATATCCACCGCTTTTTTCGCTGCAGTCGGGCCATCCGGCTCATGAACAACCTGAAAACGACCGACATCTATACCATCCTTCACACATACATCCCTGATCTCAATTTCATCGCCAACCAACACACCGTCAACAATACCAAGCTCCACCGCCTCATTCACCGCGCCAATCGTATGAGAATCATTCGCATAAGCCGCCACAAGACACTTTTTCGGGCTGTTTTTCAAAATATCAAACATTTGTTCAAGTTTTCTTACAGATTGCATAATATATTTCCTCCGTTCAAACGGGTTTCAGGTTAAAACCGGCCAAATACTATCGAAGCAAACAATGATAAACAAGTAAATAACTCATTGACAAGAGACTTCAAAAAGCGCTTAACTGGTAATCTGATATCGTTTTTAAGAAGGAGGCTATTTTCTTTTGGAGCACACAACAGCATTCCCGTCAATCAATATCCTGCTGACTGATAAACCTGCAAAACCGGTGCAACTGGTTTATTGCCCGGTCACATTGAATCCTTTGACACCTGACACCCGCATCACAATTCTTCAGTTTGACCCCGCTACAAAACAGTTTGCTGGAAAGATAAACGCCACTGCTTACGGACCGATTCTTTTTGATAACAAGGAAATGGTTGAGGTGCATCGATCCTGTCAGGATACATCCGGCTCACACACAAAAGAGATTCACTGGCTGGGAGTATTCGACAATAAAATCCATCTGCGAATGCGTGATATTCCTGACGAATACTCCGCTTCTTTCAAGGAGCGCATTGACCTGGTTGACATGAGTTTTCCAGTGTGTCCCGACGTTTCACAGCAATTATCACGCACCGTGTGTTATTTTCAGGGAGATTATCGTGCTGAAGAACATTTTACCGATACATTTTCTGGAGTTTTTGATCTGCAAATCAATGACACCCAATTCGATTGTTTGAAAATGACTACCGTTCGGGAGCATACACCAGACAGAAGCGTCGAAACTTTTATTGATACGAATACCGGCCGGGTTGTTTATACCCAAACATTGACCGGAAACAAGGTGGTGTCTTTTCAGTTAATCATCCATTATTAATCCCTGTTTCCTCCTTTCCCCCTTTCCTCTACTCCTCTACTCTTGAACGCCCCCGGAGCGGATCCAGATCGTATAGTGATCATTGGCAAGCCCGATCATCATGTCCTGCATCAGCAAATAATCATCGTGCAAAAACAAAAGAAAATCCTGTTGAACAGCTCCGATTTCCCGTCGATAAAACGACGTTTCTATCAATGGAATATGGTATCTGGCTACGTCGTGCTTGAGTAAATTAATTCGTTGAGCCGCCAATGCAATAACCGGATCTGCAATTATCATATCGTTTTCAGATGTGTTGCCCTGAATTACTATTGCCGCTTCGGTTATATCCTTACGAGGAATCCCGTAAAAACCATGCCCGCGTGTCGCTCCGGCTGGTAGCTCCGGCAGCAACAAATAATATGCACCTGTTACAAATATAAGTATTGTCAGGGAAAGTCCTATGCGTTTCCGCCGCCATTCAATGTCTGCTTCCCCCTGGATATCACGGTTGCTTTCTTTGGAAACAACGGTTTTGACAAAGTTATTTAACTCCACCGCAGTTATTCCGGACAGAATGCTCAAAAAAGGTAACACCACCAGCAAATGGTGTATGTGAAAATCGGCAAACAAAAACCAGAAAAAAATCAGATGAACTCCAACCAAGGTTATTCCCAGCCAATTGTCATCGGATTTTGGATGTTTCAGAAACGCCAGGGCCGCAATAGCCGGAGGTATCAGATATCGGATTTCGGATATGGTCCACAACGATTTCAGTTGCCAGTGTGCAAAATGGCCCTGGGTAAAATACTGTGCAAACACTATGTTAAGATAGTTGCCACCGAAAATCAGCGTGTAGCCGGTTGTAATCACCGCAGTTAATGCTGCAAAGCCAAGACACACCATTGCAGCGTGCCGGAACTTGTGACGAAACAGCAATAGAAACAATATTAGAGCGACAGCGGATACCGTTGCGGACAGTTCAAAAGCAGCGGCGAGTCCGATCAGCAATCCTCCTGTGAGCATCGACCATTTGTCGGTTGTTTTCCGGGTCACAACGGCTATTCCGGCAAGAATGGCAAATGTTGAAAAGGTTTCGCGAGCAAAAAGATGGTATCTGAACAGTAAATGGTGCCATGAATACAGGATTGCCGATACATATCCGACGCAGCGCGAGTGAAAACGTGTCCCAAGTTGATACACTATTAGAGCGGTTGCAATGTGTGCCAGAGCGCTGATAATTTCGGGCGTTCTGAGCGAAACACCGAATAAAAAATACAGTCCGGCCATTATCATTTCCAGAAGAGGTGTATGGAATTGCTCAAAATCTGCAAATGGAACCATTCCGTTAAGCAATGGAAAAGGATTATAGATATATTCCGGGTTTTCAACATGGACATCTGGAGCGATAAGACGAACAATACGCGGCAACACCACCAGAAACACCATTATTGCTGTTTTCAAAGGTGATGATGACGCTGATTTCATGGTTTTAGCGGCTGCTATTAGCCGTTGTCATCATCTTTTTTGCGCGTTGGACGTCTGGGATCCGTTGGCGGACACGGCGGTGTTTTAGAAGGCCGCTGGACCGAATCATGCGATTTTTTGGAGTTGTCCTCATAAAACTTCTGTATGCCCAAAGCCAGTTCCTGCAGGCGGCAATCAATCCGATGCATCAGAGTGTCCTTTTCCCATTGGCCGCCGGGACTGCATTTGCCAGATTTATAACCGGTAAGAATTTCCAGACCTTCATCAATGGTTTTAACGGCGTAAATATGAAATTTTCCTTTTTTCACTGCGTCTACAACATCGTGATCCAGTTGCAAATCCTTCATGTTTTGATGTGGAATGATAACGCCTTGTTTGCCGGTCAGCCGACGTTTTTTACATACGGAAAAGAATCCTTCAATTTTTTCGTTAACGCCTCCGATCGGCTGAATTTCGCCATGCTGGTTCACGGAGCCTGTAACGGCCATAT
>PWNJ01000086.1 GCA_003558985.1 candidate division CSSED10-310 bacterium | reverse complement strand
TAACCAAAAATAACAGTATCCAGATTGCTTTCGAGTTCATCATTGTTGGGCGTTAGAACTGCCGCGTGGAACATAAGTCCTGAAGCATGTCCCTGGACATTTTCCGGCCATGTAAAGTCAAGCGCTATGATGGGTCCGATAACGGATTCTGACAGAATTTCAAAGGGAATGTATTCTGGAATTTTTTCCCAGGGCGGATAAAACCAGTACGATCCGTAAACCTCAAGAATCAGCCAGAAATTTCCTTCAATATCTTCGGATTCGGGATTCCCGATCAAATATGTGAGGATAAACTCATCATTTTCCTGAAAAAACTCGTCAGATAACTCCAGGTGAACATACAGGGTATCCGGTGTTGGCGTTGGTGTTGGCGTCGGCGTAGCAAATATTTCATCCCATGTCAGATGAGATGGTGTTTTCTGTGGGGCAGGAATATGATCCACTGTTGATGAAACCAGAACATCCCGAATATCCGGTCTGAAAAGCATTGTCTGCAATGTCCAGCCGCCTCCCACAGCATCGGTGATTTCCCAGGCCCGTTCGGAATCCATAACTCCTGTTTCGGCAATCATGGTTTGAATCATTTCATATCGCCAGCACGGAACTGGCGGATACAAAAAACGATGATGATTAGTCGCCGCCAGAAAATTTGGACGCAGCACTGGATCATCGTGCGGTATTCGGCGAATTATTCCCGTGTGATTGGATTCAATAACCAGTGAGGCTTCATTGGTTCCTGAATGCTGCATAAAGGGATGAAATGCATGGATTATTGTAGAGGGAAGCCGCTGATTTCTGCTTAACACATGCCAAATATCTTCATAACTATGGTTTCCGTCATTATTGGGATCAGTTTTTTCCAGCGCATCACGAAGCTGAAAACAAATTGGCATAATACCGGATACACTTCCGGGCGGAACATAGTGATTTCCCATATTCAGAGTTGCGCCCAGACCATGAATATTCATACCTGAAAGACAGGCCACAAATCCGGGAAATGCTACCGAAAACCAGGGCTGTCTACCAGGTTCAGACGGCAAATATGCTATAATCATTGATCTGCGTCCAAGAATCCTCTCGGGTGTGTCCACCCAATCCAGATTGCGTCCATGAATTGTTCCGCCGGGAACAGTCTCATCCATCTCAGTGCCCGCTCCCCAGCCACATATTGATGAACACCCAAACATTTCCGGATCAAATCCCATTGTCTGCTGAGTAAAATCAACGATACTGTTCACAACAGCCAGATCTTCAGAAGTCAAATTCCGGTTCAGAGATGCTGAAAACAAACTGATGTTTGCAGCACGAATCCCGGATATGATTCCATCCAGCTCGCCCTGATATATATCCGGCACCGTAAACAATTGACGGAAAACAGGAAGTATAATGTTTTGGTATGTGGCAGGGTTAATTACCCACATAAAATACTGCTCAAACAACTCAGTAATTTCATCACCAACCAAATATCCATGTGCAAATCCCATCTCTTCATGAGTTCCCCATAATTGAAGAACTCTGAAATCATCAACTTCAATGATCCGACCGTTTATATCCGCTTTCGCTGTTAATGAGACCGCAAGAATAATGATCATAAAACCAGATAAAACACTTTTTTTCAGCACTACAATCTCCTTAAAATACGTTGGTTTTCAAGACGGAAAACGTTTTTTCCATTCTATATTCTAGGACGTTTCAATCAGATTGTGCAAGAGCTTTGCCTTCGGATTCATGCGAAACATTTACAACCTCAAAATAGAAGCTATAATGATTCTTTTTAAGGAGGATGAACATGAAATATTCAAAGGCTCTTATTATAGTGACTGTTGTGGTCTTCTGTATTGCATCACATGTTGTTGCGGCGATTCCGAGGAATATAGACCGAAATATTCCCATACAACGATATGAGCAAACTACAGATAATACTCAAAACAATATGACACAAGTCGTGACAATTCCGGAACAGGAAGTATCGGACCTGATTATGCTGACCGATGACCTGGGAAGACAGAACTTTTCGGAAGATACCCGCACAGGGACAATTACCTGGACGTATGAAGACTGGGATGGAGCTTACGGCGCTATTGCCGATTCATTTGCGGTGCCCGCTGATGGAAGCAGGGTGTATGTTGGCTGGTACCTGAATTATGAACGTATAGCCGCTTTTGATGCTGAAGGTGACGGTATACCGCTTTGGGAATATGATTTGCTTGACTCTGGCAAGTATTTTGTCAGCGGTTCGGTTCAGGTTATTGTAAGTGATAATGGGGAAGTTCTTGTTGGCGCTGTAACGAACAGAGAGTTAATAGAAGATAATACGGTCGAATCAATTGTCATTGGCCTGGATATTGACAGCGGGGATGAGTTATGGCGGTACACACCGCCGCTTACCGGAGAAAATCCAAATGCTAGCGAACGAATCGGACCGATAACGATTGCAGCCGATGGCAGCCGAATAGCTGTTGTTAGTTACGGATACCGCCAGGATCCGGTTTATGAGCCGATTTTTGTTACAATACTGAATGGCGACGGAGACATGCTTCATCGAATCGAGATCACGGATTCGGGTGGCGCTATCAGTTACCTGAATGATTTAAAGTTTACTGTTGATGCTTCAATGCTTGTAGCTGATTTTCGAAATCGTGAAAATCCGACTCACACGGTAATTGTCTGGGACATGGCGGATTATTTGGAATACACGTCATGGACTGTTATGAACAGTCCACCGCAGGGTCAGCTTGGAGTATCGGGAGATGGGTCAATTGTGGCAATTGGAGATTTGCGGGGACGATTGAGGGTGTACCAGCGGGATGAGGTGTCGTCCAGCTATTTTGAGATTTGGAGCTTTAACATTCCTCCTGATTACTATATTCCCTGGGTTGTCGGCCTTGATGTCAGCCGCGACGGAAACTGGGTTGCCGCCGGAAGCTATCAGGCAACTGAAAACGATCCGAAAGGATATATTTACCTATTCGATGTCAATGAAGGTCCTGAGTCACTGATACGATCCTCCAACCTGGGCGGGACGGTTCATTCAATACATTTTTCTGCCGATAGCCGTATCGTTGCAGGAGCAAGTTATGGCCCATACCCGGAACATCTTCCGGGATACGATCTGGTGGCTATGGAAACCGAAACCGGAAACGAAGTATACCGTATGCCGGGTGATACTCCGGGATCGCTGATGGGATGTGCATTAAATGCGGACGGTACGCGCCTGGCAACCGGTGGTAAACGTGTACATGCCTATCAGTTCGGTTCCGGCGGATATGCCTACTCCATTGAACTGACAACCGATCCCCAACCCACTCCAACTCCGGAACCAACAGAAACACCAACTCCAGAGCCGACACCGACTCCTGAACCCACTCCCGAATGTGATGTGACGGGATGCACAATCGATATACCGTCGGACATGTATTATGGCGGAGATATCTATTACTGCAATGTTATTGTATGCAACTACTCAGATGATGTGTTGTCTGATATACCGTTGTTTGTCATTCTGGATGTTTACGGTATGCTGTTTTTTGCTCCGGATTTCAATGACTTTTCATATTATCTTAATGATATCCATCCGGGTGAAAGCGTGATTGAAATATTGCCTCCCTTTGAATGGCCATACGATGTTGGGGAAGCTGACGGGATATACTGGTATGCCGGAATGACAAATCCCGAAATGACTGATCTTTTTGGTGAAATGGATATGAGGCAGTTCGGATGGCGATAATAGCTGAAAAATACCCTTTGTATCTGGCCGGACAGCCCTTTTACTCCGATGAAGCGCTGAGCGTTTATGACAAATTCAGCGGTGAATGTGTTACGTCTGTGTCAATGGCGGACTCATCGGCCATTGATGCAGCTATCACAGCAGCTTCTGATGCTCGCGTTGTAATGGCTGAAATGGCGCCGTACCAGCGTCGGGACATACTGATGCACTGTGTGAAACGATTCAGAGAGCGGTCTGATGAACTGGCGAATATACTATGTGTTGAAGCTGGCAAACCAATTCGGGATAGTAGAGGAGAAGTAACGCGTCTTATTGACACATTTCTGATAGCTGCAGAGGAATCTCTGAGAATTCATGGCGAAGTCATGAATTTGCAGATTAGTGAACGCACAAAAGGGTATCACGGTTTTACCAGGCGCGTTCCCGTGGGTCCATGTTCATTTATCACACCGTTTAATTTTCCGTTGAATCTTGTTGCACATAAAGTTGCCCCGGCAATTGCCGCAGGTTGTCCATTTGTCCTGAAACC
>PWNJ01000048.1 GCA_003558985.1 candidate division CSSED10-310 bacterium | reverse complement strand
TGATCTGGCGTTTTGTCTGGTCGGTCTTTCGTATGATCCAACACCTACACCATCACCTGATTGCGTCCATCACGGCGATGTTAACTTCGATGGCGTGATCACTGCCGGCGATGCTCAGATAGCATTCAATATTGCTCTGGGAATTCACGTTCCCACTTACGAAGAATACTGTGCAGCCGACTGCAATGGTGACGGCGTTGTTACTGCCGGGGATGCACAAATGATATTTTATAGCGTTCTTGGTCAGGACAACTGTGTCGATCCACTGTAGATTGAATCAATAAACATAAACCGCCTTCCGGGATTATTCGAAAGGCGGTTTTTTAATGGTAACCTTATTTTACCAGCCCATTCCTACGGTCATCTCAGCCACGTTACTGTAATCGGAATCTCCGGAATTGTTATAGGCCAGCACGCGATAGAAGTAAGTTTCATTAAACGATATATCCTGATCGTAATAATCCCTGTTTGTCGCACTGTTATCACCTATCTGAGTCCATTCGCCATCTGCTCCGGAACGTCTTTCAATCCTGAAACCCATTGCAGTTCTTGAGTTATCGCGCCATCGCAAATGAATCGTATTGTAGTCAGACACAGAAGCAACCAGATCGGAAGGAGCGGCTGGTGGTATTCCCGCTGCCGTTCGGTATGCTGCAATTACATGCTTGATTTCGCGCAAGGTTCGAGCATTGTCACCATGCAGTGAATGACCAGTCGGCACACCCATATGAGTTACATTCGGATTGGAAAAGTATGCTACTGCTGTATGACGTAAACCGTCAGCAAAATGATTGCCTCCTTCATATGTCATGACTGAACAGTATCTGCCGCCGTCATTTCCAACCCAGCGCCAGCCTGCAGAATAACTGAACATTCCGGGTCCGGGACTGGTCAGTTGTTCCTTGTGATGATGCGCCCCCATATTGTGACCCACCTCATGTACATGAGTGTAACTGGTTGCCGCTTGCTGAACCCTGGTCAATGTAAACGCAAACTGCGGTCTGCCCTGCGGACTTGTCAAAAGAAATCCCAGACCTCCCACATCGCTGACCTGTGCAAATAACGCCACCAGATCAGCGCCATGTGAATCACGCCAGCGATGCACATCATCCATGTAACCGATCAGATCATATCCGTCCGAGTTATCCCCGAAGGGCCTGAAACCCGGAGTTGTCACCAACCGATACAAATCAATATAGGAACTGCCACTTTCCTGATAGTCAACCTCTCGTGAATACACAAGATTTGCCGATGCGATCAGGTTGCTGTTCTCGAACGTCAACTGGGCCCGTTCCATTGCCTGAGTAACAACATTATCAATACCACCACGGTTAGCCGACCATTGAGCCGCTGCCGGAGTAAAAACAATCAACATATCAATGTCTGCATGATCCTGGGGTCCGGCGCCTTCCGCAGCAGCAGTCGCGGCAATTATCTTTTGTTCCAGAATTTCTTCAACGGTTTCCGGAGGAGGTACTAACGGCGGTGCATTTCGCAATAATTCTGACGATCCCTTGTCCAGTTCGATTAGAAGATAATAATCGGAATGAGCATGCGGGATAATCTCATAATAAAGATCATATTCCGGTATCTCAATCGTTACCAGACTCACTCCATTGGATGTTGACGCGATAAAATAACTGTAATCAAGCTCTTCAAAACGTCCCCGAACCGCAAGCGTATTGTTTACATCAACATTCACACGGTCTATAACTGTTTTGAAAACCATGTCATCAAAAAGATTCAAACAGACAGTCTTGCCTGTTCGAATTCTATCAACATCGGTAACCTGATCCGACAAAACGACATATTTGTATCGTTCGGCATTATGATATTCTTCAAGTAAACCTGAATCTGACACTGAAATATCCACATCGGATGCAGGGGACGAATCTGTTATCAGATATATCTTTTGATCGTTAGCCGTTTGACCAAAATGTGCAGCCAGAATAGACAGGTCTTCCCCGTCAACCCGACCCGAGCCGGTCAGATCGGCCACCGGATTGAAATTACTGTCACCAGCAAATGTGCCAAATGATTTCATGAATAACGACATATCATTGCCGTCCACAACACCATCATTGTTCAGGTCACCGATCAGAGCACAAAGACCGGGCGCTGCAACGAATACCATAAAAAGAACTAGCAGTTTTCTCATCTGATCCCTCCAAAAGCAAAACATCGCCGATATCTGCCAATAAACTTCATTAACTTAAAACCTGATTTGTACCATCGCTCCAACCGACAAACCGCCGATGTCCGATTCATTATAAAAATGTGATACCGTACCGGGCTGATCACCAATCATATTCGGTACCACGGTATAACTCATATCAAATCCATACGAAAACATGTTTTGTGGATACAGTTGAACTCCGCCAAAAATCATGCCTCCAATACCATTGTTGCTGTATTTCAGCGAGCTGTCGCCAATAGTGCTTTCAGTATCAATCCACCAGTTTCCTACCGCCAATCCCGCGTAAGGAGAGTAATTGCGAGTCTCCATAAAATACCAGCGAGCGCCGGCAGTAATGGCCCAAATATGTAGATCTTCAGGATGATTTGTTTTGGTTTCACGGCCACCACTATCTATCGTAACCCGTAGTCCCGACGTAGTAAAACTCATCACTCGAACATCAAAAGCTATGGTTTCAAACATTCGATAATCAGCTATCAAACTTAACTGTAAATCACCCGAGTCATACACCGCCTTATATGAATCCCTGGAATTCAAGGGTTCGTGATACCCGGCCATCAGACCAACTCCAATTGAATGACCTGATACAACAGATATTTGAGTTAACAATAAAACAAAAACTCCAAATAAAATATAATTTTTCATAATCTGTCCGCCATCTGTAGCTTTCGGTTACCATTCAAAAACTTTTTCGCTATCGTTGCTACCTGAACTTTAGCTGTCACCCGTTGCAAACGTTTCATTCAACTCTGTAGCAGGAACCACAAATTGAAAAACCAACCGTTCACATTTTCATTATAAGTATATACCTGATCTGATTACAAATTATTACAAACAAGTTTTTGTATTGAGCACATTCGCTGTTGACTCAAAAACGCCATTTCAGAACTGGCATATACTGGAACCGAAGCAAATCATTGCACAAAAGGCACAATTATTGCTTTCTATGATTGATGCTTTTCGGGGATTGAAGTACTCATCGTTTAATACCTTACAGGAGAGTTTAATATGAAGTATCTGATTACAATTTTCGCGATTATCTCAGGTGTATTGGCACATGCTTCCGGCACGCTTGTGCCTCGGGCAGAGTTTTCCAAGCCGGAGCACATTGAAATTCGCGATGTGGACCGCTGGGATTTGCTGGTAGTCAAATTTCGAGAAGGAACAGGAGTAAGATTGCGAGATGATCGGTTTGTGTCATATGCAAATGCAGATTTGTCATCTATTGAACAGTTGCTAAAAGCCTATCCGGAAACTCGGCTTGCCCGTCTTTTCAGTCGTCCTGAAGCCGATTATGAGTTGGAAAGACGTACCGGCGAAGCTCGTACCGGTCGACAACTGGCTGATCTGAACTTGTATTATGCGTTTGGTCCCTCCGATCGCGAAACAGCTCAAAAGCTTGTGAATGATCTAAATCAACTGGATATCATCGAGTGTGTCTATCCGGAACCCATTCCTGAGCTTGCTTTTATGCCATCGGAATCACGTCTTATGCCACCGTCCTACGTTGAATTTCAGGATTATCTGGGAACATCTCCGGTCGGTGTTGATGCTGAAGCGGCCTGGCCTTTGCCCGGTGGCCGCGGCCAAAACGTCAAAATGATCGATGTTGAACTGGGCTGGGCATGGACTCACATTGATTTGCCCGAACCGTTTTTCGAAGGCGGCAACCCGAGTCCATCACAGTCATACCGCGATCATGGAACCGCAGTCGTCGGAATAATTGCCGGTATTGACAATGAATACGGTATCACAGGTATATCACCGGAAACAGCAGTTGGCGGCCAGGCGATTTCAATCGGAAATTACCCTGATAATGTCGGCATGTATTTTGACCAGGCATCAGCGGCGTTGGAGCCTGGCGATGTTTGGCTGATCGAATTGCATGCTCCAGGGCCAGACGGCAAATATATCGCTATGGAATGGTGGCAGGCCAACTACGATGCCATTGCCAACTCCACCGCACAGGGTCGGATATGCGTTCAGGCCGGAGGAAACGGTCAGGCCGACTTTGACTCACCGCTCTACGAAGGAAAATTTGATCGAAACGTTCGGGATTCACTTGCAATAATGGTCG
>PWNJ01000074.1 GCA_003558985.1 candidate division CSSED10-310 bacterium | reverse complement strand
CTCACCCGGAGCGAACTGCCACCGAACCGCAATTAGCGCCAACTGTTCGGTCAGTGACTCCGGAGCTTCGGTCATCGGTTGTTTCAGCATGGCTAACAGCGACGGTTGATCCGGGCCAGACCCCTGTATACTGTTCAAAACCTGCTCGACGGCCTGAGTCCACCTTTGCCACAACGGATCGTTTTGTATGGCCGGTGTCGTGATCAGTTCCGAATACGGTTTCGCCGCCGGATTGATTTGATGCAGCCGCGATGTCAGCATTGCCGCAAACAAATGGCCATAGCGGTCGGATTGCGTATCGGCCACGATATCTTCCGGCGCTGTGGAACTGTCGAAAATCTGCCGATTCGGAAAGTTTTTAAGGAAATCAGTAGATATCTGCTCACAGGTATTGTCAGGCATAATCGAAGACACCTGGCGCGCGCTTTCAGCAAAAATATCCGTGTTAGTCAGTTTGCTGAAATGAAATATCAGTCTCAGATATGCTTCTTTCAGCAAGGTGAGCGCATGAATATGTGCGGCAGCGGCCATTGTTTCATTTAAAATATGAGCAGTCTCAGGCGGTTGTTTTCGACGCTGGTTGATATGCTCCGCGACAATTTGAGCCCATGTAAACCGTTCTTCATAATCAGCGCTCAACGGCATATCGAAACGAGTCTCAAGTTGATAGCGTCGAATGGCATGATCAGACAAATGCAGGGATTGATAATTATCAAGCGTATAATTCATTGGTATTAACGGAAACCTTTCTGAAACTGGCTCCAGACGTTTTTGGCGGATTGCATGGCATCGGCAATAATTTTATTCTCATCCAGAACAAGAATGTCGCGGTTCTGCATCAGCCATTTCCCGCGACTCATAACGCTGTGAATCATATCCGATTCAAAACCGAACACAATATGCCACGGAAGATTACCCCCGTTCAGCGGCGTAAACGGTTTGTAATCAACCAGAATGATGTCGGCCGCGGCGCCCTTTTCAATGGTTCCGACCGGATTATCCGGCCAGAAAATGCGCGCCAGAGCGGCGTTGTTGTGCACTCCCATTTTAATGACATCGTATCCCTGAGCCATTTGCGGATCCTGTTTGGCAAGTTTATGCACCAGATATACGGCTTTCCATTCATCCCACATGTTGTTGCTGAAACCATCATTCCCTACACAGACTGGTATATTGACGCCCAGCATTCGGTCAACCGGCGCGGTTCCAACGCCGTTATTCATGTTGGAGCGCGGCTGATGCGTGACAAACGCTCCGCTGTCCGCTATCAGTCCGATTTCCGTATCATCAACATGCACGCAATGCACCAGAATGGATCGGGAGTTCATTAACTTCATTTCCTGCAACCGCTGGATCACGCGTTTGCCGTATTTTTTCACGAAGTCAATCTGATCGGAAATGGATTCGGCAGCATGTATATGACACCCCGTTTGAAGCGCGTCCGATTCCGCAAGGCACCGCTCCAGTGTTTTATTCGACAACGTCATGGAGGCATGCAGACCGAACATTGCCGCAATTTGCGGATCGGCCTCCCGTTCGCATTTCTTAATAAACCGGACATTCTCGCGTATGCCGGCAATTGCCTGATCGTCTCCGTTCCGATCGGTGACTTCATAGCACAGACACGCACGCATACTGGCCGCTCTGACCGTTTCAGCAATGATATCCAGCGATCCGTCAATACATGATGGGGACGCATGATGATCAATCAGCGTCGTCGTGCCGTGTTTTATCGCATCAATCAGACACACCTGCGCGCTGAGCCGTATCGCGTCCTCATCCAGAGCGCGATCCAGTTGCCACCACAGTCTTTCCAGCACCTGCACAAAATGTCCCGGAGCTTTCCCGGGAATCGCCAAACCCCGCGCGAACGCTCCGTAAAAATGGGTGTGAGCACATATATTGGCCGGAAGCACAAGCATTCCGTTCGCATCAAACACGCTGTCGCCGGAAAACACCTGAGTCAGCGTCGCAGTCGGCCCGATATCGGTTATCACACCTCCCTCAATTCGTATGGCGCCGTTATCTATATAATCATTGTTTTTGTTCAATGTTCCGATTCGGGCGTTTGTTATGATCATGGTTTCCAGTCTCCGTATCTAAGTATCTTTTGCATAATCAGTAAATTTTCAGCATCGGATACGTTTGCAGCGCGTTGTACAAATATATCATCTCAGCAAACGGTTTCAATGACAACTCACACGGTTCCGACCGCTTCGTTTCGGTTGAAATAACGGTGAAATCCGGATTGATTTCAATCGCGACATCATCCATTTCGCATCGAAACGTATTGCCGTTCCATATCACCTGCAAATTGTCGCTGTTACACCGCCGTACAATCCTGTCCTGTTTCAGCAGCCATGCGTCGTTTTCGGCCGGTTCATTGATAAAATGTTGCTCGCACAGATGAAAACAGGGTTTCGTTTTAAATGGTTCGCCGGTGTGAGTGCAGAAAACGGTGCAGTTACCGCATTCGTTGCACCAGTCAACAATATGTATGATCTGGCGCATTTGGTATTTTTTATTGGAGTCCAATGATTCGTGCCTGATAACTGAATGTCCGCTTGAATCAATCCGGAGCTCGGGTATCCGGTGCGGTTCAGGATCGATCACTACAGGGATGTTTGCCCGGTTCGGACACACATCCACACAGCGATCACAGATCAGATCACATTGCAGACACCGTTCGGATTCCATCATGGCCTGTTTGGCCGAATATGTAAATTCGACCACATCAAAGGTCTGCCGTTTATTCAGTGGCCGCATTCCCGGCTTCACTGAGCGGCTCAGATGTGTTCGGGCATGAAGAATCCGGTCCATATCAGCCGATGTCAGAGCTGGTTGATTTTCCCAGGAATCGGTGTCATATCCAAGCTTGTGAGCGATTGTGCAGGCGCTTGCGGCCGCATCCGCCACCGCTTCAATAATGGATGCGGGACCTCTGACAGCGTCGCCGCCGGCAAACACTCCGGATTGAACGGTTTCGCAAGTGTCGGGATTGGCTACCAGCTTACGGTTTTGGTTGTCAGCAATCGTTTTCACCTGTGTCGAATCATAATCCGGTTGCTGTCCGATAGCGGCAATAACCAGCTCCGCAGGAACATCAAACTCGGATCCTTTTTGAGGCACTGGTTTACGTCGCCCGTCCGCATCGGGTTCACCCGGAACAGTGCGCAGACATGTGACCGATACCGGTTTGCCATTCACCCGATTGACTCGTATCGGCATCACATGATCAATGATCCGGTTATTTTCGTCATAAAACGCCTGAATCTCTTCGTCCCATGCCGGCATATCCGCTTTATTTCTGCGATACAGAATCGTTGCGGGGCGACCCGTCAGCCGTGCAGCGGTGCGCGCGCCATCAATAGCCGTGTTTCCGCCGCCGATAATAACGACATGCTCAATACCTTCCAGCGTTATCCCCTGCTTTACAGCGATCAGAAACTCCAGAATACCGTACGTGTTCGGACCCTCAAATCCGGGTATTTCAGGCAAAATATCCCGCTGAAACCCCGGTCCGAAAAACACAGCGCTGTATTTTTCACCCAAAAGCGTGTCCGGCCGATCCGTCATCGGCGAATTCAGTTTCAGTTCAATACCGGGACCGATGATTCGATCGATATCCTTTTGTATAACATTATCCGGAATACGGAATACCGGCGCGATTCGCGGTACACCGCCCGCTTTTGAACGCATTTCAAACAGCGTTGAGGTGATCCCGTATTTTGCCAGAAACGCCGCCGCAGCAAGTCCGGCCGGTCCGGCGCCGACAATGGCGACATGAGCCCGGCTTTTGTTTTTCAACGACACGACTGCGGCATCACGAGGCGCTGATTCGCTGACGTATCGTTTGAGTCGTCGAATAGCCACCGGTTCATCGTAGGCGTTTCGAGTGCATCGTGTCTGGCATTCGTGCGGACAGGCATATCCGGTCAGTCCCGGCAAAGGATTGTCTCGAAAAATCGCCTGAAACGCCGCGTCAAGGTTTTCAGCCAGAATACCGCGAATATATTCGGGTGGATTCTGATGTGCCGGACAGGTGTCGGTGCAGGGCGCTTTAATACAGTTGAATTCGGTCAGTTTTGAGGTCAGTTTCGGCAACCCGTGCGAGCGGTAATGTTTATGGTAGCGCTCCGCTTCAAGCGATGTGATCGCCAGCATTTCACGCTGTTGAGGCGCGTGTTTGCGCAACTGCTCAAGGGATTGCGCCCCGACAGCGTTCATTGCCGCATCAATCGTCTTAATGTACTGTGTAAACCGTCCGTAACCACCGGGTTTAAGAATAT
>PWNJ01000213.1 GCA_003558985.1 candidate division CSSED10-310 bacterium | reverse complement strand
CGGGCAACCAATCGCATGTCAACCGGATTTCGTGGTATTCAGGGTGATGATATCCATCATCGGCTGCATATGCTGCTGTTACAGGATGTTACCGTTGAGTGGGAAGCAGAAATGCTGACACAGGAAATTTCAGTCGCAAGACGTATTCAGATGGGGCTTCAACCCGAGATTATGCCACAAACAGATGTTTATGATATTGTCGCAACCTGTGAACCGGCAAAAACGATCGGCGGCGATTTGTATGATGCCGTCATTCTGCCGGACGGGCGAATTGCCCTGATAATCGGAGACGCCACCGGTCACGGTGTACATAGCGCTCTGTTGGCTGCCCTGGTTACCGGGGCATTCAGAGGTTGCGTTGATTACGATCCTGAACCCGAGATTGTCCTGGAATCTATTGACCGCGTTCTCAGAAACACAAATCATGACGGGTTCGTAACCGTTGTATATATGCTACTTGAAGCTGGCGGCGAATCAATTCGATATGGTCTGGCAGGGCACTATCCGCCCATGCTGATACGTGAAACAAAGGAAGTTTGCCAGAAATCAACTCCTTCATCTTTGCCCCTGGGTATCAACCTGCCATCAATGTATTATTTTGGAGAATGCAAACTGAAAAGCGGTGACATCATTGCGGCTTTTTCAGATGGTTTGCTGGAATGCAGAAGCGCTGATGGCGCTACCTTTTACGATAAAATTCCGGGCATCATTCAAAAAGCGGGCAAACTGACACCTCATGCAATATTGAATGAGCTTTTGCATAATGCGTTTGAATTTGCCAATGAAAACATCATTGACGACGACCTGACCGCAATTATTATTAAAGTCAAATCACTGGATACACTTGCAAATATCAACTCAAACGTTAACAGTCAGGCATTTCATGCAACCTCGTAGCATTCGACTGAATATTCAACAATAAAGGAACATTACTCATGGATGTCAAACATCTGGATGATAAACTTCGACTACTTGGACTTCTTGATCGCGAAATACCTGTTTACAAAGTGCTTTTACAACTTAAACAGGCCAGAGTGTCCGAGATTGCCGAACTGACAGGAATCTATCGGCCTAACGTATATACCCTGTTGAAAGATATGATTGAACGCGGTTTTGTTATAAGCAACAAAGGTCGTATTAAAACGTTTCGCGCAGTTGAGCCGGGCACAGCGTTTCAAGCTGCTCTGGAACAACGCCGACGCGAATTAACGCAAAGCGAATCAATACTTCAGGAGTTGAATGAGTTATTCAAACACAGAAGGGACTCCAAAAAATCACCAGAAGGTGTTGAAGTGTTAACAATGAACCATGTCGATCTTGTACTGGAATGGATCCGAAACACCGAATATGAACTTCTTTCAATACAAAACAACGTCACACCAAAACGCAAAGCGCTCCGTGAACATTTGCAGGTTATTGACAAAACTGAGTGCGACTTGCTAGCGAGGAATGTAAAAATCAGAAGTCTTTATACACCGGAAGTTATTAGTAACTCTTTTGAAAGACACAGGATCAATAAACTGATTAATGCCGGCGAAATCGCCCGATGCCACCCCGAGATTCCCATGATATTTGCCGTCATCGACCACAGCAAAGCCATGTTTACTGTTTATTCCGATGCCAAACATTATACGACGTATCTTGTGACAGCACCAACACTAATACAGGTGTTCAGACTGGCTTTTGAAAAACTGTGGGACAACGCCGAACCAGTGACTCTGTCGTAACTACTCCAACAGCTTTCTTTTATGTCCGTTTTGTAAATTTTAGCAATCCGCTCAGCACCAGCAGCAGCAGTCCGATACCTAACGGGCGGGTTGCCGGGATTGGCGGTGGTTCCGGTTCGCCGATATCGATTACGCGAGATCCTGTGCAGATGCACTCATCCACTGTTTCGATTTCGACATCGATTTCAATGACTTCGCCTTCGAGGCCGGTGACATCAATCGTGATTTGATGGGTTCCGTCGCCATCGGTTATAACAGCATTGGTGACAGTCCAGACGTAGGTAGCGTTTTCATAAAAATCCACCGAATACACCACATCTTCAGTACCTTCATCAACCCATGCTGGTCCCGAAACCGTGCAGTCCGGAGACGGATAAACTGTGATCGTTACCTCGCAGGAATCAGAGCTCCAGGTTTCCAGTTCAGTGTCGAATGCCCACGCATAAAAAACAGATGTTTCAGACGGCGGCGAAATATCAACCGGAGACTCCTGAGCAATCATATCGTCTTCATAGTCAGCGGGGTTGCCAGTCGGTACAAAACTTTCGTCATCAAACCAGTATATTGTGTATCCAACCCCATCACCATAAACTGCCGACAAGGTAATGTCATCGGTGTGATTGGAACAGATAAAAGCCGGATCAGCTTCACAGTAGTCCCAATCACCAGGTTCAGGTGGGTCAACCAGACCATCACAATCAAAGTAAAACTCATGCACCGCAGGTGGATCCCCCCAGTTGCGATTTATGTGCATAATTGTCGTCCAGGGACCAAAAGGACCGCCTTCTCGAATAGTTACATACTCGTTTCCGTCCCCCTCTCCAGTAAATTCAATGATTGCGTGAAAAGGAGCATTATCCGCATCAGTCAAGTAAAAATTTTGACTGGTCGTACATCCATCGCCGGTACTATCAAAAATTGCATCTATAATAACTGTGCCGTTTTTGTCCGTAACATAGATGGATATTGTCGTATCATTCCACCAGCTCCATGTACATTCCTGAAGTATATAGCCAATATGGCATTCTGAAGACACCGGCGGAATTGCAGTTAAAATCAGTATTATAGCGCTAAACAAAACTGTTGCCTTAATCATAATCAACTCCTTTTTGAAAACATGTGCCCGATTACCCCCAAACAGTCCCATCAACCCCGTATTGACAGGACACATTTCATTATAGCGGTACCTGACAGAGAATGTCAATTTGTTTTTTATTTTTAGTAGACATTTTCATATCGCTTTTTGGCAGTTAACATTTCCACCTGACTGATTGTTTACTTTCTTAACGTATATGATATATTGCTGTCTGCTTTTTGGAGCAGCGATGTGCTTCAAAACTATCATTCGACTTTGGAAGGAGCATTTTATGGCCATTGTGACATCACTTCAGTTCAGCCCATCATCCGGCGCTTTAATGTGTGATGAAGAGTATTGGTATCTTCGTCGGCGCCGGGCTTTTTTTCTGGATAATATACGCAATGTAATTCCTGAGGAGGTATCAGAAGCGCTTGGGGTTTATGCCGGTTATGGAGGCTGGGGACACCCTGGTTTTCATGAAGAGGTTATTCAGCATTCAAAGGAAGCGATTCTTTCCGAATGGAAGAATGGTAAATCGTCTGAGCTGTCAGATTTGGAATACATTGCGATGATTATTCGAAGAGTAATGGAGTCAACAAGACGCCGAAAAGTAGATGACATGCTTAAATATCTTTATGGTTTTACTGTCGATGAATTTAATCAGGGCTATTTTGAGGAAAACGGCGAAAAAATTGATATAAAGCAGGATGCAGTCGTTAAAGCCGCCAAAGGTATTATCACCTACCAAACAAAAAATGGGTTGACAGACCCGATATTTAAAAACAAGTGTGTTTTTACCGGGTATGATCCGACATGGGGTTTTCGTGGCTGGCATATCAACGCGGAGAATACAGTTTGTTCATTAATCAGCGGCGGGTTTGAGGCCATCGGAGCCGGAATGTACGGTGCAGGTGTCGAGTTTTCCAGAATCATGAACCGGTTGACGCTGGATCAGCGTCGAGGCGGTTTTGACCGTGTCTGGGGTGTTATTGGTTTAATAGAGGCAACTCTGAATGCCTGGGAACACTTTCATGAAGTCGGCGGAGGATTGCATCTGGTGCTGATTGACGGAAAGGCGTCCAACATAAAAGATCGCTACCAGGAACTCAGCGACCATGTTATGCAACTGGCTCGTGAAATGATCACCGCTGTTCGTGGTGGAATGGTCAGTTACGAGTATGTATATCCTTTGATGGAAAAACTGATTTTCATGAAACAGCAACCCAAAAAGATCGAAAAATCGTTTATTGAAGGGTCAAATAACCCGGAAGATCTAAAAAAACTGCTTCGCGGATACAAGTTTTATCCCTGGCCTGTGAATGAGACTGCAAAAACCTCTGTCGGCAGATCTTCTTCGAAAAAGGAGAAAAAATAATGACATCCATCAATGCCATTCGATTTGATCAGTATTCCGGAGCAATGGTTTGTGACGAACAGCGAGGCTGGAATCCGGAACACATGATAATAAACTCTGCAGATAAAATTAAACCGATTATTCCCAATGATATAGTTGAATCATTGGGTATTGTAGCCTGCTATGGCAATACCGGCACATCTACGATAGGGGATGAACTGAAGTTTAACATAAAAAAACGAGTGCGCCAGGAATATGATAAAAAGTTAAAGAAGGCTGGCGAAATACCTTCGGAACTGGCAACAATGGAAGAGTTAGCCCGATGGGCTTTTGAAGCTCAAACTGCTCTGAAACGTAGTCATATTAATCAAACAATCGAAGGCCGATACGGTTTTAGTGTGAATGATTTTTGCCGCGGCTACTACAAAAAAGGCGGTAAACAGATTGATATTAAAGACGCCGAGACAATAAACGCCATTCATGACAGCATTACGTGGAAAGGACGGTCCGGTGAAATGACATCAGTCTTTTTAAACGCAGGTATTATTGCCGGATATGAGCCTCAAAAAGGATTTCAGATTTATACCCTTTCAATGATTGAGTTTGGATATTGGCCGGTTCAGGAAATTTTTCTGACCGATGGCTCAGGCCGGGACATGGCGTCAGTTGAAATGACAGATTTCAGCAATCGTAAGACAATGCCTGAGAGACGGGGCGCAATTCATCCGGTTGAAGGTATATTTGAAATGATTCATGCGGTCAATGCTGCCTGTCAGCATGACATCGGTTGCGAAGGTTATCTGAACATTATGTTGTTTGACGGGCGAAAACCGTTTAAGGAACGACTTGTTCAGATTAATGATGACCGGGCGAAGCTGGCTTCAGAAATTGTAAAATGTTATGACGGGCGTTTTCTTGAAAAGCAGAAGGCAATGGAATTTGTGGAAGCGCTTTTATGGGGTAGCGCAACGTGGGATGCCGTTGATAAACAGTTATGGAATGCGTCATCGAATCCTGAGGCAATGTTTGATTTTTTACGTAATTATCCGGAGCGTCCGATCTCATCGTGAAACCGTTCAAATTCACTGGTGTTGATGATCTAAAACAATTTCTTGACCAGACAGGCGAATATCTTCGCAACCGTTTGCCGGAAACGCCGTTTTTGTGCCAGTTGGGTGCTGGTCCGATTAAAGACAGACTTTTGGACTACCTTGTCAGAGGAGGCAAAAACATACGGCCTGCAATGACCTGTCTGGCCTGTGGCGCTTTGGGTGGCGAACCTGAAACAGCTATTGATGTCGGTATCGCTATAGAAATGACCCATACCTGGACCCTTGTTCATGATGATATTATTGACAGAGATGAAACCCGTCGTGGTGGACCATCCATTCATGCCAAAATACGCAGTGACTATAAAAACCTGGAACACATCAATCCGGGAATGACTGCTGATCATTTGGGTTTATCTATGGCATTGCTCGTTGGAGATGCCCAGCACGCCATGGCAATCGATATTCTATCTCAGGCTGCTTTAGCGCAAAAATTGCCTTCAGACCTTGTTCTTTATCTGATCGCTGAACTGGAAGGAAAAGTTTTACCCGCACTATTGTCGGGTGAGGTTGACGATGTATTTCAAACTGGCATACCTCTTCATCGAATTACTCAGGAAGAAATCATACTGATGCTTGAACGTAAAACAGCAGCGCTGCTAACATTTGCGGTCGTTGCTGGCGGTTTGACCGGTTTAGGCAGGCCAGAACCATTTCACCCAAATATTCATGCGCTTCGCACCTATGGAAACAGTCTGGGTATCGCATTTCAACTTCAAGACGATATGCTGGGCATTATTAGTGATGAATCAACTTTAGGAAAACCTGTTGGTTCGGATTTCAAGGAAGGAAAACGAACACTGGCGATCAAATTTGCATGGGAAAACGCGTCACAACCCCAGCAATCACGGCTTGAGTCACTACTTGGGAAACCTGACCTTTCAGACCTGGAAATAGACGAGATTCGCAATTTGGTTGATACGCTTGGTGGACTCAAACATACTGAAACTTTGGCATTGCAGCATGTTGAACTGGCGTTAAATGCATTAAAAATTATTCCTGACTCAGTATATCGCAAACAACTGGAAAACATTGCCAAATACACTATTGAGCGAAATAAATAAGCCCATCGAGACTACTGGTCTGTGATTGATGACAGCATTGTTTCAGCATGTTTCATCGCAGACAAATCAGATCGCTTACCGCCAAGCATTCGAGCTATTTCATGAATCCGTTGTTTAGCATCCAGATGAATCAATTGAACGGTTGTTGTGTTACCATCGGTTTGCTTGTCCACAAGTATATGATGATGTCCTCTAATTGCTATTTGAGGCAAATGTGTAACACACAGTATCTTATGGCTTTGGGATAACATCCGAAGCTTTGCGCCAACAGCATTGGCTACGTCTCCACCAATACCTGAATCAACCTCATCAAAAACCATTGTTCGATTACGGCTCTCCTCAAACAAGAATTGCTTCAAAGCAAGCATCACACGACTCAACTCTCCTCCACTGGCAATTTGAGATAACGGTTTTAATGGGACACCTGGGTTGGCGGATATTAAAAACTCCATTTTATCTGTACCGTATGCGGTGCATCTGTCTGGAACAATATATGCCGGTTCGGATTCATCCAACTGCCAATCGCTGTCTATTTGAATACTGAAGCGAGCATGTCGCATCCCCAGTTCTGATAACGCTTTTTCGATTGATCGACTTAAACCGGGAACTGTCTTTTGTCGATGTTCACTTAACTCACTATCAAGTTTTGCATAGTCACTCCGTGCTTTTTCACACGTCTTTTCCAGATTTTCAAGCTGCTTCTTTTCTGACGAACACATGCCGTATTCCTGTTCTATTTGTTCTCGATACTCCAGAATTCCTTCAATACTGTTGTGAAATTTTCCTTCCAGTTGTTGCAATAGATATAATCTGTCCGAGACTTCATTTAATCGCTCAGGCGAAGCTGTCACATTATCGAGCGCTTTGATAATTTCGTGACTAAGATCCCGGCTTGTCACACTTAGCAGTTCAGCTTGTTCGGCCAAAGCGTCAAGCCGTGAGTCCCGTCCGGCTGCTTTTTGAACCAATGCCGCAATTCTGGCTGTGTTATCAGCAACCAACCCCGGTTCTTGTTCCATCAAATTAAACGCTTCATTTAAATTCGATCTGATATCTTCAGCATATCGTAGACGCTCACGTTCACCAATCAAGGCCTCTTTTTCACCCCGATTAAGCTTTGCATCATCAATTTCCTGCATTTGATACTCAATCAACTGCCGTCGTTTTTCCATCGCATCAACTGACTGTTTCAAGCTGTGCCAATCAGAGGCTGATTGATTCCAGCTTAACCAGGCATTTTTTACACGTTCATAAATCTCCTGATCTCTCACCACATTATCAAATAGTTGCTGATGATTTTTAGTTTTTAAAAGATACTGATGGGAATGCTGTGAGTTCACATCCAGTAATTGATGTCCCAACCATTGAAAATCGGCTTTTCTGATGATTTGATCATTAACCAGAAAACGGTCTCGACCTTTTCGATGAATTTCACGTGTAAGGATGATTTCACCCTCATTGTCCATAATCAAATCCATCGCTTCCAGTTTTTGACGTTCAGAGGGTGGCAAGTCCAGTTCGAAAGATCCTTCAACACGAGCTAATGATGCGCCTGTCTGCACAGATTCAGAGCCTACAGGTTCGCCTAGCAAGGCTTCTATCGCCTGAATCAGAATGGATTTTCCCGCGCCAGTTTCTCCGGTAATAATCGTTAGTCCGGGATAAATGGCCAGATTCATCTTGTTAATCAGAGCCAAATTTTGAATATTCAATTGTTTCAGCATGGTTATCGCTGACCCCAGGCAAGTTTATGACGAAGCACCTGGAAAAATGGCGCGTTCGGATTGGTGATAATTCGTGCCTTATATGGCGCTTTCCGAATAATGACAATGTCATCATGCCTCATGGAACCACCTGTCTGACCATCCAGGGTCAGAAATGATTTGTGGTCTTCTGAAATTTGTCTTATCGAAATAACGTCCTCGCCACTTATGACAATTGGACGGTTAGTCAGCGTGTGCGGACAAATGGGTGTAAGGGCTATGGCATCAATATCAGGAATCATTATCGGCCCGCCGGCAGAAAGGGAATATGCCGTTGATCCAGTTGGTGTAGAGACGATCAACCCATCACATAAATACGTGTTAATCATCAAATCATTAACGCACATTTCCAACTTGATCAGACGCGGACTCAGTTGTTTGTTGACCACCACATCATTCAGTGCGGTATAGGTTCGAATCAGCTTGTTTCTGCTGTAATGCTCAGCGGTCAACATCATTCTGTCTTCAGTTGCGTAATTGCCCTGCAATACTTTTTCAAGATTTGGATAAAGGTCATCAACTGAATAAGCGGCAAGAAATCCAAGATTACCCATATTGAATGATAGTACCGGAATATTAAAAGGCGCTACGCGTCTTGCAACCCATAGAATCGTGCCATCACCTCCCAGGACAAGAGCTAAATCCACGCCTTCCATGTTTTCATCACTCCCGGTTATAACTCCATCCGCTTCTGCATCCAATTGATCCAGAGCCATCGGGCTGACATATACCTGAAAGTTGCGATTTCGTAGCCATTTGATAACCTCACGGCCCAGCACACATATTTCGGGTATTCCAGGCTTAAGGAACAAAGCGATTGATTTAGCAGACTCACAAACCATTACTTACAACCTTTTTGATCAAATCTTCTATTGTCCTGGAAAAAATACCAGAGCCCTTCGTTAAATGAAACAAAAATTCGCGATTGCCCTTGGGCCCGGTTATTGGTGATGCGGTTATCCCCGCTATTTTGAAACCATGTCCAACACACCACTGTCCGATATCTTTCAGAACACTTTCATGTATTCCTGAATCCCGAATGATACCTCCCCGGCCAACCAGGTCTTTTCCGGCTTCAAACTGAGGTTTTATCAGCGCAATCACTGAACCGTCCAATGCAAGCAGTTTTCCAACTTTATCAAGGATAAGTTTTAGAGAGATAAAAGACATATCCAGCGTGACAATATCTATCTGTTCAGGTATCTGTGTCTCCTGCAGAGTTCGCAAATTGGTTTTTTCCATAACTGTGACTCGCGGATCATTGCGCAATGACCAATGCAGTTGACCATATCCAACATCCACCGCATAAACCCTTTTTGCTCCATAACGTAAAAGAACATCGGTAAATCCGCCGGTTGAAGCTCCGCAATCCAGAGCTGTCTTGTCGGTACAACTGATTTTAAACACTTTCAGAGCATGCAGGAGTTTATATGCACCTCTACTGACAAATTGTTTTTCTGAGTCCACAATTGTTATCTGAGCATTTTCAGGCGCCATAGTGGCGGGTTTCTGAATGATCTTTCCATCTATTCTTACACGGCCGTTTTTAATAAGTTCGGCAGCGGCAGTGCGGCTTTCGGTTATGCCCCGATCAGTCAGAAGTTTGTCCGCGCGTCTCAGGCTCATTGATCAAATCAGTTTTCCCGGATACTTTTTTCCGTTTCTTGCTTTCCAATACCAATAATCGAATCCGCCGTTCTATTTCCTGTGCGGTCAGTCCAATTTCAGAGTGTAGCTGTTTTTGAGTTCCCATATTAATCCACTTGTCTGGAATGGCAATCATATCAACACATTTCGGCATTTCATCATATACAGCCAGCAGTTCCAGGACTGCAGCTCCAAATCCGCCAGCCAATGCGTTTTCTTCCACAGTTAAAAGCGTTCCGGTTTTCTTCACCGATTTCAAAATTAGAGCAGAGTCAAGTGGTTTGACAAATCGGGCATCAATAACTTCAACAGATATTCCTTCATTTCCAAGCGTCTTCGCGGCTGTTAAAGCTTCATAGACTAAAGGTCCGACAGCGATTACGGTTAGATGGTCACCCGTCTTCATACATTCTCCAACACCCCATTCCATTGTGGGTGTCTCCTCAGGAATAACCAAACCACGTCCCGAGCCACGCGGATAACGTATAGCAGTCGGCCGGTTAAACACTGTAATTGACATTACAGCGCGGCTTAACTCAAGATCATCCCGTGGAGCAATAATGCCGATATTGGGAAGAGTACGCAAGAAAGACAGATCGTATACTCCATGATGTGTTGGGCCGTCAGCTCCCACCAGACCTGCTCTGTCCATAGCCAAAGTGACCGGAAGGTTTTGAAGACAAATTTCCTGGAAAACCTGATCATAGGCCCGTTGCATAAAGGTCGAATATATGGCAACTATCGGTCGTAACCCGGCATTAGCCAATCCGCCTGCAAATGCAACGGCATGTTGTTCAGCCATGCCCACATCATAAAAACGATCAGGATATGCCGTAGCAAATTTGCTCAGTCCTGTTCCCAATGTCATTGCGGCTGTAATAGCCACAACATCCCGATCTGCTGTCCCCAGCTTAACCAGAGCATCACCAAATACTGATGTGTATGACTTCAGCGCTTTCTTTTTAACAAAATCACCGGTTTTAATTTCAAACGGCGCTGCGCCATGAAATCGCTCTGGTTCAAGCTCAGCCGGCTGGTATCCCTTCCCTTTTTTTGTCAAAACATGCAACAGGAGTGGGCCGGGGATATTTCTGACATTTTTAAAAACAGGAATCAATGTTTCCAGATCATGTCCATCAAAAGGGCCCAGATACTGGAAACCCAGTTCTTCAAAGAGCAGGCCGGGTTGAATAAAATCTTTTAAAGAGCGTTCAAGCTTTTGCACAATTCGAATTAAATCATCGCCTGCTCTTGGTATGGCTGCCAGTAACTGTTTTGTGTGTTTGCGGACACTGGCTGCTTTGGGTCCAACCATTCTTCTGCTGATATATTGAGCCAGACTTCCGACATTGGACGAAATGGACATATCATTATCATTGATAATCACAATCAAATTATTTTGCTTCAAATGGCCTGCCTGACTTAATGCTTCAAATGCAACCCCCGCAGTCATCGATCCATCGCCAATTATCGGTATGACACGCTTATCACATTTTGAATGTCTCATCGCTTCAGCCATACCTACGGCAAAAGAAATGGATGTTCCTCCATGGCCGGTATCATAATGATCATATTCACTCTCAGACTTCTTCGGAAATCCAGCAAGCCCTTTATATTGACGAAGACCTTTTCGAAACTTGTCCTGTCGACCGGTAACAATTTTGTGGCAGTAGACCTGATGCCCAACATCCCAGATCAATTTATCATTCGGTGTTTGGAATGCATAATGTAATGCCAGAGTAAGTTCTACAACTCCCAGATTGGACGCCAGATGGCCACCAGTTTTTGATACCGTTTCAATTATCTGACCTCTTACTTCGTCCGCCAACTGAATGAGGGCTTTTGTATTAAGCTTTCGCAAGGCTTCAGGAGATTGCGCAAGCGGCAACACACTTCTTGTTTGTTCCTTTTCTTTATTACTCATCGTGCATATTCCACCGATCTGGATTCTCTGATTGCAGTAACTTTGATTTCTCCAGGATATTCCAGCTCCTGCTCAATTCGTTTTGCAATATCGCGAGCCATCAGAGCCATTTGACTGTCTGAGACATCCTCAGGTGTAAAGATTATACGGATTTCTCTGCCCGCCTGCACAGCAAAGGACTTTTCAACTCCCTTGAATGATGTTGATATTTCTTCCAGTTTCTCCAAACGTTTAAGATACGTCTCCAGAATTTCCCGGCGAGCTCCAGGCCGGGCTGCTGATAAAGCATCAGCGGCCTGAATCAAAATCGCTTCTATCGTTGATGGGGGTTCATCGCCATGATGAGCTGCCATTGCTCTTACTACTTCCCTGGGTTCGTTAAACTTTTGAGCTATATCAGCGCCGATAATGGCATGCGAGCCCTCAACCTCATGATCAATGGCTTTACCAATATCATGCAGCAAACCAGCCCGTTTTGCCAACTTGACATTGACGCCCAGTTCAGATGCCATCATGCCGGATATAAAAGCAACTTCTCGTGAATGCTGCAAGACATTCTGACCATAGCTTGTTCGATATTTTAATCGGCCCAATAAACGGATCAATTCCGGTTTTAAACCCTGAACACCCACTTCAAATGCAAGCTGTTCGCCTGCTTCCCGTATTGACTTTTCAATTTCTTTCTGCGTTTTTTCAACAACTTCTTCAATTCTTGCTGGATGGATTCTTCCATCAGATATAAGATTCTTCAGCGCTGTTGCAGCAATCTCTCGTCGTATAGGATCATGCGCAGATACAATAACTGCTTCCGGTGTGTCATCTATAATCAAATCAACACCAGTTGCTGCTTCCAGCGCACGAATATTCCGTCCCTCTCGTCCAATAATCCGGCCTTTCATTTCATCAGACGGCAGATTGACAACGCTTACTGTTGTTTCACTGACAAAATCTGAGGCAATCCGCTGAATTGCAGTAGCAACTATCTCCTTCGCTTTCATGTCCGCCTGATCCGTAGCATCATCAATTATTTTCTTAATCTGTGCTGCCGCATCTTTTCTGGCCTCATCTTCCATACGGTGAATTATTATTTCTTTTGCTTGTTGAGATGACATTCCTGATATTCGCGTCAGTTCAGCTTCCTGTTCACGAATCACGTCCTGACGCTTTTTCTCCAGCTTGTCAATATTCTTCTGCCGATTGGATAACTCTTTCAGCTTGTGATTGTACGTTCGCTCACGCTTCTCAAAAAGCTTCTGCTTGTCTTCCAGCATTTCTTCTCTTTTCAACAAGCGGTCTTCTATTCGTTGCAGTTCAGAATGTCGCTTGCGCGTTTCGGCATCGAGTTCTTTTAACTGTGCAATCATCGTTTCTTTTGCTTCAACTTCAGCATTCTGACGTATGACCTGAGAGTCTTTTTCGGCTTTTTCAACAAGTTGAGTTGAGGTATGCTTCGCCTCGTCCAGGGTTTTTCGCGCCTTGGATCCAGCTCTGTGTGTTTGAACATAACCCCCTGTAATTGCACCCGCAACCAGCGCTGCAACAGCAATAATTAGACAATATAGCAGGTTAATTGCTCTCACCTCCCATCAACAGCCAAATGAGTGGCTGTTTTTTTTAATGGTCAGACGGGAAGGTATTCAGGGAAGAAACTATTCGATTCGGCAACGCAGATGATGAAAAAAAACCCTCCCGTAAATGCCGTTTAAACTGGAATCCATTGAACCTGTAAAAACAGGTGGGTACCCTCATCAGCGCTTTTTCCGTCCCGCACAAAGCGGGCATGAAATCCACACAGAAATTTGAGTTCCCTTTCAATAAATGTTGGCTCAAATTACTCCAGTCAATCACAAACACCACAGGAGGGCCAATCTGTAAACTTTTACGACAACCAGCAATCATTATACCAGTTATCATCAAAATAATTATCAGTTTGATCTCCATCATATTATCCAAATCGCCCTTTTAAACGGGGTCATAGTTACCGTTTAGCAAAAATGCCTCAATCCCGGCAAAACCTTCCGAATCTGAACCTGTTAATCAAATCAGTCGTTCAGTTCCGTGTCAATTAATTTTAACAATAAATCAGTACGATTATCAACAAGATTCCATTCCTGATTTTGCCGATCGGCTTTATCGGCGAAATTCAGAGCTGCCAGAATGGCGATTTTTGTGGCCGCGAGACCGGGGTTTCGCTTTGCGATTTCCCGCATATTACGATCCAATTCTTCTGCAAGCGCTACAATTCGTTCCGGGTTGTCATCTGCGGCCACCAGGTAACGGTTACCAAATATTTCTACTTCTACTCTTTGTAATGCTGATTTATTTATGTTGAACTCTCCGGTTTCTCAGCGTCTGATAAACTCATCTCAAGCACATCAATCTGATCCAGTAGTTGTTCAATTTTTTTGGCAATAAGAACCCTGGTTGCATTCAGTTTCTGTACTTCTGTTTTCCAATGGTCTGCCTCAAGCGCTGATTGATGATCCTGTTCAAGTGTTCGCTGAAACTCATCACGTTCCTGACGCAACATATCTATTTCATTTCTCAACCGATTGTTTTCTTCTGACAATTCAGCAATATAATCAATCAGACGCCGAATTTTGGTTTCAAGTAAATTCAGCTTGTCATGAATTTGCGGCACAACCGCATTGTTCACAACCGGTCAACTCCCTTCAGCTTAATTGCTTTTTACCATTTCCACCAAAGCAGTAAACGCCTCCGGCTTATTCATGGCCAGGTCTGCCAACATTTTTCTATCCAGAGTTATACCCGCCAAATTAAGGCCGTGTATCAGTTGACTGTATGACAAACCATGCAATCTTGCGCCAGCATTAATTCTTTGAATCCACAATGACCGGAATTCTCTTTTCTTCAGTTTTCTTCCGATATATGCATGTCGTCCGGCTTTATTGACAGCCTCAATTGCTGATTTGACAGTTCGAGACTGTGATCCACGATATCCTTTTGCCAGTTTGAGATATTTTTTATGGCGGCGTCTTGACTGAACACTATTTTTTACACGTGGCATAATCGCTTCCTCCAACGATATCGTAACTTTTGTTTAAATATAAGGAACAAGTCGCTTGATGGGTTTATGATCACTTGCATGAATCAAACCCGGTTTTCGAAGCTGTCTTTTCCGTTTTGTTGATTTTTTCGTAAGTATATGTCGTCTGTATGCGCTCGCTCTGCGTAATTTTCCCGTTCCGGTTGCCCGAAATCTTTTGGCAGCTCCTCTGTTTGTTTTAATTTTCGGCATTTTAAACCCCTTTGCAATAATGTATAAACCTTTAATTCTAATCAAACCATACCCATTACTTGGGTGACAATATCATAAACATATTTCGTCCCTCAAGTAATGGTTGACGATCAATTTTTGCAATTTCTGACATTTCATCTGCAACCTTGTCCAGAATTTCTCTTCCCTTTTCAGTATGTGCCATCTCTCGTCCGCGAAACATTATTGTCACACGAACTTTGGCTCCCTTTTTCAAGAAGCGTTCGACATGATCACGCTTGAAATTGTAATCATGAACATCAATCTTTGGACGAAATTTCACTTCTTTCACCACAGCGCCTTTTTGTTTTTGCTTGCCAGAATCACGTTTGGATTTTTGATACTTGTATTTTCCATAATCCATAATTCTGCAAACCGGTGGATCAGCATTTGGCGACACCTCAACCAAATCCAGTTCGTTTTCCTGTGCCAAAGCCAACGCTTCATTACGCGAAATGACTCCCAACTGATTGCCGTCAGGACCAATACACCTAACTTCACGGGCTTTGATTTTTTCATTTACTCGACATTCGTCTTTACTAGTCTGCATAGACCTCCCTCTGTATAAATATTGCTTTCCATCTTCTGTCAAAACAAACCCTTTTCATAACAAACATACTTAATCCATGATTTTCCGTATCACGGAATCCCGGCATTGTCTTACAAAAGAATCAATTTCCATTGATCCCATATCACCTGTTTTCCTATGTCGAACAGACAGTGTTTCAGATTCTTCTTCCCGAGCCCCCAAAACAAGCATCCAGGGTATTTTCATTTCTTGAGCTTCGCGAATTTTGTAACCTATTTTTTCATTGCGTGAATCCAATTCGACTCGAAACCCTTCTTTAATCAAATTGTTTTTAATTTTGTGAGCATAGTCAAGCTGCTGGTCTGTGATCGGTAATATTTTTATCTGCACAGGCGCGAGCCACATCGGGAATGCGCCGCCAACATGCTCAATTAAACCCCCGATGAATCTCTCCATAGACCCCAAAACTGCTCTGTGAATCATAATAGCTTCATGTTCCCTGTTGTCAGGGCCTATGTAAGTCACATTAAACCGCTTCGGTAAATTCAGATCGACCTGAATCGTTGGCCCTTGCCACTCACGGCCAAGCGCGTCCTGCAGTTTGACATCAATTTTGGGTGCATAGAATACTCCACCACCTTCATCAAGCTCATAGGGTTTTCCCCAT
>PWNJ01000025.1 GCA_003558985.1 candidate division CSSED10-310 bacterium | reverse complement strand
CTCGCAAACGCGTTTTACGGGCTGGACAACATTAAAGTCGTTGTGCTGTTCCCGACACTTGAAGTGACTGCCCGCCAGCGCAAACAAATGACTACATTGGGTAAAAATATTGAGATCATGTCAATTGACGGTAAATTCGACGATTGCCAGGCGCTGGTAAAACGTGCTTTTAACGATCCTGAACTGGCGCATCTGCCTCTTTCTTCGGCTAATTCCATCAATATCGGTCGGTTGATACCGCAGACAATGTATTATTTTTTCTCATACGCACAATTGTTCGAAAAGGAAGGCGAGTCTATCGTTTTCAGTGTCCCGTCAGGAAACTTCGGTGATCTGATGGGTGGGCTGCTGGCCAAACGAATGGGATTGCCGGTCCATCGGTTTGTCGTGGCAACCAATGAAAACGATGCGTTTCCAAAGTATGTTGCCACCGGTGACTATACAGTTATTTCACCGTCAAGAAACTGTATTTCAAGCGCTATGAACGTTGGACATCCCAGCAATGTTGCCCGGCTGATTGATTTGTACGGCGGCGAAATGAACGAAAAAGGCACGATTTTAAAACAGGCGGATATGAACGCCATCCGAAAAGACATGTTTGCGGTCAGTATTACCGATAAACAGACCGAGGCAACTATCAGCAGTGAGTGGCTGGAACACCGTCTGCTTCTGGAACCCCATGGAGCGGTCGGCTGGGCAGGTTTAATGAACTATCAAAACCAGTATCCGGAAGAGAAGGAACGCCTGAGTGTTTCTTTGGAAACAGCGCACCCCGCAAAATTTCCGGAAAAAATTCAGGAACTGTTGCAGTTTGATCCTGAACTGCCGCCGGCGCTGCATGGTCTGGAAGACAAGAAGGAATATATAACACCAATGGAACTGGATTACCGTACATTTGCCAGTTATCTGCGTGATAACTACTAAACGATTAGAAAACAGGTAATACGATGAAAACAATTATTATTCTTGGCGATGGCATGGCGGATTATCCGCTGGAACAAATTGATAACAAAACACCCCTTATGGCAGCACATAAACCGGCAATAGACAAACTGGCTAAAATGGGTGTCTGCGGCATGTTCAAAACCGTACCCGATGATATGCCGCCGGGTTCAGAAGTCGCCAACCTTGCTGTTTTAGGTTATGACGTCCGAAAAGTATATCAGGGGCGCGGAGTTCTGGAAGCTGCTGCGATGGGTGTTGAACTGAAACCGGATGACCTGGCTATGCGATGTAACCTGATATGTCTGGAAAACGATCTGATCAAAAATCATTCGGCCGGACACATTTCATCAGAAGAAGGTAAAATTCTGATCAATGCGCTAAATGAACGGTTTGCAGATGATGTGATCCGTTTTTATCCCGGTGTCAGTTACCGCCATCTTCTGGTTATTAACGGAGGAAACACGGCAATCCGTCTGACTCCCCCGCATGATGTGCCCGGCAAACCCTGGCGGGACTATATGCCGCAGGCAACCGCGCCGGAAGGCGAACAGACGGCAAAACGTCTGAATGACCTGATTCTTGCATCCCATACGTTTCTGAACAGTCATCCAATCAACCAAACACGCATACAGAATGGTAAAGACCCCGGCAATTCGATATGGGGCTGGTCTGCCGGAACAAAACCAGCCATGAAAACATTCATGGAACTTTACGGTAAAACCGGAGCTGTCATTTCTGCCGTGGATTTATTGCATGGCATCGGGATATATGCCGGATTCAAAGTCATCCATGTCGAAGGCGCTACCGGGCTGTATAACACCAACTATGAAGGAAAAGTCGCCGCCGCATTGAAAGCCATTCAGGACGTTGACCTGGTCTATCTGCATATCGAAGCCGCCGATGAAGCGGGCCATGAAGGAAATGTCGACCTGAAAATCAAATGCATCGAAGCGCTGGATCAACGAGTCGTCCAACCAATTATGGAAGCTGTCCAAAATGCACCGGAGCCGGTAGCGCTCGCATTTCTACCGGATCACCCGACACCATGTGCTCTGCGCACCCATACCCATGATCCTGTTCCTGTTATAATGTATAAGCCCAACAACACACCTGATTCAGTACAGCAGTACGATGAAGTCAGTTGTCAGGAGGGGGCGTTGGGGGTTCTTTATGGAGATCAGTTTGTGAGGACATTGCTGGGCTGAGGGCGTAAGGCGGAAGACATTAAACCTTCAGCCCTAAGCCTATCCCCCTCACATGCTCCGGCGTCGTGCCACAACAACCACCGATAATGGATACACCGGCATCAATCAGAGCTCTGACATTCTTTTCAAAATATTCTGGCGTCTCATCATAGACAATTTTGCCGTCAACAGTTCGTGGCAGACCGGCATTGGACTGAATTATCAGCGGAAGTTCTGTGAAACGACGAAACTCATAAGCGATTAGAATCATGTTTTTCAGGCCGTTGCCGCAATTGGAGCCGACTACGTCAGCGCCGGCTTTTTTCAAATCAACACACGCCTGTTCAATGGTGACTCCCATAATTGTGAAAAATCCCCGAGGCGTTTCATTGAACGTCATAGTTGCCATAATCGGAATGTCAGCAGAACACGAACGAACTGCCTGAACAGCCAGACATGCTTCCTGTATATCGGTCATGGTCTCAACACATATCACATCTGCGCCTGACTCAATCAGAGCGTGTGCCTGACGTTTGAAACTGTCGAAAACAACCCCGGATTCTGTGTCTCCATACGGTTGAAGCATTCTGCCGGACGGACCGACGGAACCGGAAACGAATGCCCGTTGACCGCAGACTGATCGGACAGCTTCAACCGCTGCGCGGTTTATGGTTTCTGTCTGATTGTCAAGGCCGTATTCCTCCAATTTCAAAGGGGAGCCGCCGAATGTGTTTGTCTGAAGAATATCCGATCCGGCCTCAAGGTAAAGTGATGCGACGCGTTGCAGCATCTCCGGGTTTGAGAGGTTCAGAGCTTCCGGGCAATCCCCCTGTTTCAACCCCATGGAAAACAGCAATGAGCCCATCGCTCCGTCAGCGACAAGCACGCGTCGTTCTGCCAGTTGTGTCAGAAATCTGTACATCAGTGTACCTCCGCAAGCTGTTTGACCAGAGTAACCGCGCGAGCTGCATCATGTGCATAACCGTCAGCTCCGATTTCGGTCGCAAACGTTTCACTAACCGGCGCTCCACCGACAATGACTCGAATTTTGTCTGAAAGTCCACGCTCGTGAACCATTGCAATCACCTTTTTCATCTCCGGCATGGTTGTGGTCAGCAGCGCTGATAAACCGATAATCGACGCATTATGCTTGATAGCGGCATCCACAAAAGTCTCAGCAGGAACATCTTTGCCAAGATCAACAATCTCAAATCCGGCTCCGTGAAGCATGATTGATACCAGATTCTTGCCAATATCATGCAAATCTCCCTTAACTGTTCCGATAACAACTGTGCCGATAATACCGGTATCCTCACCTGAAAGAAGGGGTTTCAGCACATCCAGACCGGCATGCATCGCTTTGGCTGCCATTAATACATCGGGAAGAAATACATCATGGTTTGCAAATTGCTTTCCGATAACACTCATGCCATGCAGAAGACCATCGTTTAATATGCTTTTCGGTTCAAGTCCGCTGTCCAGAGCTTTTTGAACAAGCCCGGCAATGTCTTCATAGTCACCTGTTTGCAAACTATCAGAAATGTTGGTCAATAAATCTTTCATTGTGGGTTTCCTTTCAAATGAGCCAGACGCTGACGGCACGTTTTGGATTTGCAGTCAGCGCAAAATGGATAATGATTGTCAAATTGATGTGCGAATCGTGTCCCGGCCACCAGCGCCCCTCCGGCTGATTTCAACGGAGACATCAGGAAGCTGTCATTCAGCGTCACTCCAATACGTCCGGCGTTCGTCCGTTGCAGAATAGCGTGCATGGCATTAATTGCCCAGCCGCAATATCCCGGACAGTATGCCAGAACGGATTCACCGGGTTGAGCGGTTTTCTTTTCAAGCAGATTAATCAGTTTGCTGACGCCAAGGGACGCATATGTATCCAGGAACAATCCGGCGGTATACTCATGGTCGGCGAAGAGTTTTTCGATCGCAGTATCAATCTCCGGACCAAGTGTCAGCACGAACAGAACAAGCCGGCTGGCTTTCGGAATAATGATATCGGTCGGTATCTCATCCCATTCATTCTGTTTATCGATAAACAGGCGAGTGAATGTCGGGATATCTATACTGGAACAGACGGCAACTGGATCAACTGACTGTAAAAACTTTTCGCGAGCCGTATCAAGCGCTTTTTGGAGTTGTCCGGTTGCGGAGAAATCCGCAGGCATCCCCTGAGCCTGAAAGACATCCGAT
>PWNJ01000216.1 GCA_003558985.1 candidate division CSSED10-310 bacterium | reverse complement strand
TATTTGCAGTCGTTTTCTGCATTCAAGAATATTCATGATACGGCGACTGCGGATGCTTGTTTGATGCGAGCGGTTACGATGGCAGAGAAGACGGATGATATTCCGGCGGGTATTCTGAATGCGGTGGCATGGACGCTTGCGGAAAATAAACTGGAACTGGCAAGAGCGCTTGCGCTGGCCGAAAAAGCAGTCGCTCTGGAATCCGATAATCCAGCGTTTCTGGATACTCTGGCGACGATTCACTATCTGAAAGGCAATCGTGATCAGGCAGTTACGATACAGCAAAAAGCCGTTAAACTGGCGCCTGAAAACTCGTATTATTCAGACAAACTGAACGAATGGAAAGAATAGCAGTTAGACCCTTGAACCAACCCGTAGGGGCGTTCGGCGAACACCCACACAAGGCAGCGATATTGAATTCTTCTCTCATGTTCTCAAGCGAAGCGTTCTCGTGACCGCAGGTCACGCCGGGCAGGTTAAATCATTTGTAAACGCGATGTTATAAAATCTCTCCTCACAGGAGAGAACGCAGTTGTTCCGGAAATGCCGTCAGGCAGAGACGGATTACAACGCGAGAGAGGTCATCGTGAGTAATGAAATACATTGTTTCTTTCATGGCGTTCTGACGAATACCCTCAAAAGGGTTGTTGATTTGTAATGGAACCCAAAAACAAATGTAGAGACGCCCGGCCGGGCGTCTCAAAATTCAATGGTACATATCAATCTTCATAACAAACCGCGGGAGCGTGGTCTCCACGCCCTCAAGAGAATACATGATTTATGGCATAAATCATTCAAATATAAACGTTTTTTCGACCCGTGAGAGCGCCGGCAAGGGAGGCCCATTGATTTTCAAACTATGTCTGCCCGTGCATTCTCCCCCCTTCCGACGAAGGCGACGCTGCATTCCTTGACCTTGAATCTTGAACATGGCCGCAAGGCCACATTTGAGCCTTTAACCAACCCGTAGGGGCGTTCGGCGAACGCCCACAATCCGGCTAAAATCTTCAGTCTGTTGTTTTACGCCTGGAAAAATGGATCAGGAGTGTCAGCAATCCTATCAGAAGCCCCAGACCCATCGGGCCGGCAGCCGGGATTGGCGGTGGTTCGGGTGTCGGAACCGGAGTGGGAGTATTCGTTGGTATCGGAGTATTGGTAGAAATCGGTGTGTTCGTCGGTTCAACCGGTGTAGGTGTCGGAGTGGGTTCCTCAGGCGAAGGAAAATACTCAAACTTGAAAATCCATCGGTTACCGCCCGCCATCAATCCCATGTTCAAAAACGGATGCCATTTCATTGAAGATATTCTGACACCAGTATGATGAGTAAAATTCGGTCCGACAACGGGAAACTCGAGATCAATTTCGTCGCCCACGGAATCATAAAGCAAAATGCGGTGATGCGGTAACCAATTAGCATGCTCAACAAAAATACACAGTGATCCAGATGTATTAAATCCGCTATCACCAACTACCATGGATTCATGCCATGCAGATGGGAAATCAGCGACCATGGTTGTTGGGTATTCAGTAAAACGAACCACACGGCCCATGGCTAACATCACAAACCGAGGATCGGTTGATACCGGACTCATGCACAAAGTTTTAACATTGGCTGAAGCTCCTCCACCGACGGAAAAAAACTGCATGACATTTGTCTGGTGATGCGGCGGAAAAAGTGCATGATGGGGGTCCCAGACAAAAAAACCACCGTGGGCTGATGATGGCTGATAGTTTCCAATCACCATGTAAAGTCCATCCGCCTGCCATGCAGCAGTAATTGGCTCGTATCCCGTTCCTGTTACGAGTGGTGTCACACCTCCAGTCACATCCGCATAAATCTGCGGTGACGCCAGGGGGTCATATCGGTACACCTTCATTTGATGTGTTGATCCACAATTTACATTCGCCATTATATACATCGGCTCGTTGCCATCCACTGGATGCCGCAACACATCAAAAAACGAAATCGTGCATGAAGCGCTGTCTTCAATATCCGTCAATTCGGTAACCGTGCCGAAACCATCCGGATTGTGCTCATATCTGAAAATTTTCTGATCACCGGTAATCAGCGCATATGTTCCGTCAGCGCTGAACTCTGCCCGCTGAAAATTTTGATCCGGGAAGGTATAGGCCTGATAGTCCAACTGACCTTCGTCCAGAACATACCTGTGAATACCGACACTTGAAGGGTAAAAAACACGTGTTGATACCAGAATGGCATAATCGCCTTGAGGTCGCCAGGCAATACTTGAATTGGCAAAATTGGCGGTTGTGCTGCTGTCAGGCGGACGAATATCCTCAAAAACCAGCTCAACAGCAGCCGTGTTGAAGGCAAAAACAAAGAACATCATCATAAACATCAAAAATGATACGACTTTCATTTTTATTCTCCAAAATATTTCGATTGTAAACAATACCCCACCCAAATGAATAGTAAACAATAAAAATCAGGGATGTCAAGGTATCAGAAATAGAATTGGAAATGCCCTTTTCAATATCTTATCTCAGTTCATTTCCAAAGACAGGATATACCCGGGTAGCGCTGATTTGTGCTGAAATTGGCAGTTTAATCTGCTAAAGTCACATCAATTCTTTTCGGACAGACGTCGGCTTTGCTATACTGAACTTGTCTGGAGGTTAGTGAATGATGCGAATGGGTCAAAATGCCATTAACAGTTTAGCCGTTATTGTTTTAATCATGGTCATATTAACGGGTTGCGGAGGAGACCGTCGGTCCGATCGTGACATAACCGCTGAAACCAGCCGTATTCGAATCGGCATGACCGCCGCCCCGCGCTCACTTGATCCGCGAATCGCCACGGATGTTGCGTCGGCGCGCATTCAGCAACTGATGTATAATTCGCTGGTTCGACTGAACCGGCAATCGGAAATTGTGCCGGACCTGGCCGAATCATGGACAATGAAAGACGACACGACATACCGGTTTGCCTTGCGCAGGGATGTCCGGTTTCACGATGGTTCACTCCTGACAGCCAACGATGTCAAAGCCACATTCGATGCGGTTTTGAGTGATTCGCTGGCCTCCCCCCGAAAAGCCGCCTATGACAAACTTGAATCCATAGCTGTGATTGATGATTATACAATCGAATTCACAACCACAGAACCGTTTGCGCCGTTTCTGGTGAATATGGTGATGGGTATTCTGCCGGCACATCAGGCGGATATTCATGATCCGGCTGTCGCAGTTCTTCCGATAGGCACAGGCCCGTTTCAGGTGGCCGGTCGAGTGCGTGACGACCGGATCACTCTGACAGCGTTTGATGATCATTTCAACGGACGACCAATTCCGGATATGCTGGAGTTTCGGGTTATACCGGATGATACTATTCGTGTCATGGAACTGGAGAAAGGGTCCATTGATTTCGTGCAGAATGACATTCCGCCTGATGCTCTCGAGCGCCTGCACAATCATCGTGATCTGACAGTCACCTCAGCGCCGGGAACATCCTATTTCTATCTGGGATTCAATTTCAGACTTGCCGATCATCCAACCGCTAACCGTGAAGTGCGGCAGGCGCTGGCAATGGCGCTTGACCGGAATCAGATTATTACTCATATTCTGGGGGGACTGGCCACAAAAGCTGTCGGAGTCCTGCCGGAAAGTCACTGGGCGTTCGATGATACGATCGATATGATACCGTTCGATCCCCAGCAGGCCGGCCGACTTCTGGACAAAGCCGGATATCCACTGGTAAACGGCTCCCGGTTTAATCTTGAGTTTAAAGTCTCGCAAAACAGACACAGCATTCGTCTGGCCGAAGTAATTCAGGCGCAATGGGGCGCTGTGGGAGTGCGTGTCACACTCAGATCACTGGAATGGGGAACGTTTTATGAGGATATTATCAGCGGCAACTTCGAAACGTTCGTGATGTCCTGGGTGGGTGTGACCGATCCGGATATTTATCACAGTCTGTTTCACAGCGATTCAGCGCCGCCTGACGGCAGAAACCGAGGCCACTACAGCAATCCGGACATGGATGTTTTGCTTGACCGCGCAAGGATTGAAATGGATCCGGACAAAAGAGCGCGGGATTATCGGCGAGTGCAGCAGATCGCAGCAGATGATTTGCCGTATATCAGTCTGTGGCACACGCATAATGTCGCTGCCATGAAAACGGACCTTGAAAACTTTCATTTTTATCCGGCAGGTGATCTGGTCTCATTGAGCGGTGTCATCTGGCGGCAGGATTAGGACAGGAATGCTGGAATATATAATTCGGCGAGTGTTGATGATGATTCCCGTCTTGCTGGGAGTCTCGCTTCTTGTCTTTTTTCTGATACATTTTATTCCCGGTGATCCGGTTGAAATGATGCTGGGTGACAGCGCTCATCCGGCCGATGT
>PWNJ01000016.1 GCA_003558985.1 candidate division CSSED10-310 bacterium | reverse complement strand
AGTTCGCTCTGGGTGAGTTTTCAAACACGCTTCTTCGGGGAGCCGATATGATACGCGAAGCGGAAAAACCGCCTTTTGACGGGCCGGGAATGGCTGTGGCGCCGACATTCGAGGCCGCTGATACCGATACCGAAGCGTATAGTGAGGATATTGACTGGATGCCCAACTGTGTGCTGCTGGCCAAAAGCACGTATGTGTGGATGGAGCAGCTTTCGCGCGAGTATGGTATGCCGGTGAACACTCTGCGAGATATTCCGGATGCGGCGTTGAAGCAAATTGCCGATCGCGGATTTAACGGCTTGTGGCTGATTGGATTGTGGAAACGCAGTCCCGCTTCGCGAAACATCAAGCGAATGTGCGGCAATCCTGAAGCCGAAGCGTCGGCGTATGCGATATATGATTATGTAATTTCGAATGATTTGGGTGGAGAAGACGCGTTTGAATCGTTAAAACAACGTGCGATGCGTTTTGGCGTTCGTATGGCCGGAGACATGGTGCCGAATCACATGGGCATTGATTCGCAGTGGGTGTGCCGGCATCCGGAACGGTTTGTGTCGGTTGATCAAGCGCCTTTTGTGAATTATACGTTTAACGGGCCGGAAGTGTCGCAGGACCCGGATTGCTCGATTGTTCTTGAGGATCACTATTATTCGCGCGATGACGCCGCTGTTGTTTTTAAACATGTGTCGCACCGCTCGGGCGCTGTCCGCTATATCTATCACGGAAACGACGGAACGGGCCTGCCGTGGAACGATACGGCTCAATTGAATTATCTGGATGAAACCGTGCGGGCCGAGGTATCCAACACGATTCTGGCGGTGGCCAAAAAGTTCCCGATTATTCGGTTTGATGCGGCCATGACGCTGACACGCAAACATTTTCAGCGATTGTGGTTTCCGGAACCGGGAACAGGCGGCGATATCGCTTCCAGAAGCCGGTTCGGCATGTCGCGACAGGAGTTTGATGCAGCCATGCCTACCGAATTTTGGCGGGATGTGGTGGAACGGGTTGCGGAGGAAGCTCCCGGAACGCTGCTGCTGGCCGAGGCATTCTGGCTGATGGAGGGGTATTTCGTTCGCACTCTGGGTATGCACCGCGTGTATAACAGCGCGTTTATGAATATGCTGGCTGCTGAAGATAATCAGAAATACCGCGATGTGATCAAAAACACCATTTCGTTTGATCCGGAAATATTGAAGCGATACGTCAATTTCATGAACAATCCGGATGAGGAACCAGCGGTCAAACAATTTGGCAAAGGCGATAAATACTTCGGTGTGTGTGTCATGATGAGCACTCTGCCGGGACTGCCGATGTTCGGGCATGGCCAGTTTGAGGGGTTTGAGGAAAAATACGGTATGGAATACCGCCGCTCCTACTGGAACGAGACGCCGGATCAGGGGCTGGTTGCATGGCATGAGCAAATTATATCGCCGCTGCTGAAAAAGCGGGGTTTGTTTGCCGGAGCCGAACATTTTCGATTGTATGATTTTGTCACTCATGATCATGCTGTGGATGAAAATGTGTTCGCCTATACCAACGTCAATCAGAATGAAGGCGCGCTGATTGTTTATAACAATGCGTATTCGCAAACTTCCGGTGTGTTGCGAATGTCTGTCCCCTGGAAAGACAGACAGGAGGAAAATTTAAGGCGCGAAACACCCGCTCAGGCGCTTCGGCTTGCCAATGATCCGGATTGTTACGCGCTGATGTTTGATGTGATCTGCAGAAAATGGTTCATAAAAAACTGCCGGGATATCCACAATAACGGTTTCAGTTTCGATCTGAACGGATATCAGGCACGAGTTTTCGTCAACATCCATTGCGTGCGGGATACTCCGGACAAACGGTATCGTTTTCTTGAAGAACACCTGCGCGGAGAGGGATCGGCGGATTTGTCAGAAGATCTGGCGGACTGCGCGCATCGTCAGTTTCTGAATACGATTAAACCCTTGTTGTCGCCCAAAGTCGCCGATGTTTTTGGAAACTTTTTTCTAAAAAATACGGCTGATGGGGAAGATGCTGAGTCTCCAATTGATTTTGATGCGTTGCGGCACTCTTTGGCCAAAACAATTCCGGACAACGTTGCCGATTGCTTTACCTACATGACCTCTGACCGGTTGATTGATGCAATTCTGGATACGGTGGAGATATCGCTTCTGCCTCTGCTGGAATACCTGCAAACATATACCGGACGCGATCGCCTGATGCTTGCCTGGCACGCTGTTGTTATGCTGACATTGAAACATTACCGGCATCATTTGGCTGATTCAGACGGAGTCTATCGGTTGCATCGCCTGCTGCGGAACGAGTTAATGCAGAATACCATTGACCCGGAAACTGCCGCGACCATTGCCGGAGTTGTTGATAAATTGACGGATATACCTCTTCAGAAAATCGCGCCCGATATGCTATCTCTTTTCAACGAACCGCTTATCAAGACTTGGCTTCAGATACATTCGTGGCGTGATGCGCTGTATTTCAATCGCGAAGCATTTCACGAACTGCTTTTATGGCGCCGTATCGTGTCAGTTGTGGACTGCGAACAATCGGCTGTTCTGGCGTCGGCCGCCGAACATTCCGAATACCGTTATAAAGATTTTCTTGACGCGCTGACCAGGGAAACATAATGTAACAGAGCACGATGCCGGTAACGGCATTGCAACATTTAAAGATTTTTGAACAAGGAGGCTTTTATGGGTGTTTTATCCAATCTTGATCCAAAACATGTCTGGGAACATTTTGAAAACATTTGCAGTATTCCGCATCCGTCTTATCATGAGGAAAAAATTGCAGAATATATTATTGAAAAAGCAAATGAACACGGTTTTGCGACCCGGCGCGACAAAATCGGCAACGTGATAGTGGATGTACCGGCCACAAAGGGATATGAAAAAAGTCCGATAGTGGCGCTTCAGGGACACATGGACATGGTTCCGGTCGCTGCTCCCGGCGTCAAACACGATTTTCAGAAAGATCCCATCAAACCGCGAATTGAAGGAAATCTTGTCAAGGCCACCGGCACGACTCTTGGAGCTGATAACGGTATTGGCGCTGCCATGATGCTGGGTATTATGGATGATAAAGATGCCGAACATGGGCCGCTTGAATTGTTCTTCACCACCAATGAAGAATCGGGAATGGATGGAGCGCACAATACTGAGGCCGAATTTGTCAAGGGCCGAATACTGATCAATCTGGATACCGAAGAATGGGGTGAGTATTACATTTCGTGCGCTGGCGGGGGAGACACCATCATTAAACTGGATGTTTCTGCTCCGGACCATGTTTGCAAATGCAAAACCGGCGCGATCAAAGTCAAGGTCAGCGGGCTTCGGGGCGGTCACTCAGGTATTGATATCAATCTGGGTCTGGCCAGCGGCAATAAGGTTCTGGCACGATTGCTGGATGCAGCATGGGACGCAGGCGAGTTTCATCTGAAAACGATCAAAGGCGGCAATAAACGCAATTCAATTTCAGACGGAGCGGAAGCCATTGTCTGCCTGGAACACGGTAACGCCGACGCGTTTCGAAAAACCGTCGCTGAAACAGCGGAAGTTCTGCGGCTTGAGTTTGAAAAAACCGAACCCGGTTTCATTGTTGAGATTATTGACATCAAGGACGACAGTTCATGTTTAACTTTAGATAATACCCGTAAAATATTGGATTTATTGGTTGCTCTGCCGCATGGCGTGATCACTATGAGTCCGGAAGTGGCGGGTCTTGTTGAAACATCAACCAATCTTGGTGTGATGGAGTTGACCGATAATGTTTTCAAAACTACGATGCTGACCCGATCAGCGGTAACGTCGCATCTGGAATCCGTCAAAAAACAGCTCAAAGTTATTGCCGGTCTTGCCGGAGCGGACGTTGAGGAACCTCGTGGATATCCCGGCTGGAAACCGGACATGGATTCGCCGTTGCTTAAGATTGCCATGGAGGTGTATCGGGAGAAATACGGCGAGGATCCGAAGGTGAAAGCGATTCATGCGGGCTTGGAATGCGGATTGTTCAGCGCCAAACTGCCCGGTGTTGATATGTTGTCGATAGGTCCGGAAATGAATTATGTTCACAGTCCGAATGAGGAGCTGGATATTCCATCTGTTCCGAAAACGTATGATCTTTTATGTGCCATTGTTAAAGCGGTGGCAGAAAAGTATTGATGTCGCCACGAAAGGATTCGGCAATATCGTCAACCGTCGCAGTTGTTCGCTGCGACACGTATTATTCAGCAGATGTCGAAACAGCGGTCGCCCGAGGGTTATCACTTCTGGGCGACCTTCATTTTTCGCCCGGTCAAAACGTCCTTTTGAAACCCAATTTGCTTCAGGCCGCAAAACCTGACAAACCGGTCTGCACGCATCCGGAGGTGTT